>DASYEX010000216.1:0-6180 GCA_036498765.1 Polyangia bacterium | reverse complement strand
CCTGGCTGCCGATTCCGATCTCCGGATCGCTGAGCTTGTAGCCTTGCGCGATCCAGAGCTGCGCCTGAACCAGATCGCGCCCGGTGATCGCCTCGGTCACCGTGTGCTCGACCTGGATGCGCGGGTTGACCTCGATGAAGTAGTGCTTGCCGTCCTCGCCGACCAGGAACTCGACCGTGCCGGCGTTGCTGTAGCTCACCTGCCGGGCGATCTCGAGCGCATCGTCGGCCAGTCGTCCGCGCAGCTCCACCGGCAGCGACCACGCGGGGGCGTACTCCACCACCTTCTGATGGCGCCGTTGCACCGAGCAGTCGCGCTCGAACAGGTGGACCAAGTTGCCGTGGTCGTCTCCCAGCACCTGCACCTCGATGTGCTTGGGTCGGGCCACCAGCTTCTCGATGAAGACCGAATCGTCGCCGAACGCCTTGCGGGCCTCCGAGCGCGCCCGCTCCAGCAGCTCGGGGAGCTCGGCCGCGCTGCGCACGACGCGCATCCCGCGCCCGCCGCCCCCCGCCGAGGCCTTGATCATCACGGGGTAGCCGGCGCCGTCGGCGAACGCGCGCGCCGACTCCAGCGTCTTGATCGCCTCGGGAGTCCCCGGGACCGTGGGCACCCCGGCCGCCTGCGCGATCTTGCGCGCCGCGACCTTGTCGCCGAAAGCCTCGATCGCCTCGGGGCTGGGGCCGACGAAGACGATCCCCGCGTCGCGGCACTTGCGCGCGAACGACGCCCGCTCGGACAGAAACCCGTAGCCGGGGTGGATGGCGTCGACCTCGTGACGCTTGGCCAGCTCGACGATCTCGTCCTCGGCCAGGTAGGCAGCGACGGGCTCGAGCCCCTTGCCGACCAGATACGCCTCGTCCGCCTTGTACCGGTGCAGGTGGACCCGGTCCTCCTCCGAGAAGATCGCCACCGTCCGGAACCCCAGCTCCGTGCAGGCCCGAAACACGCGGATCGCGATCTCGCCGCGGTTGGCGCAGAGGACGCGCTTGAACGGGCGAGTGGACGGCGTGACGGGCATGGGGTGGCCCCCGGGTAACTATCACCTTACCCGCGCGCCTGGGAAGCGCTTAAGCTGAAACCCACCATAGGCTGAGCGACGATAGGGGAGCCTCCGCCATCGCGACCGCGGCGCTGCCGAAGTGGGTCCTCCGGTCGAGCCCCTCACCTGCGCGACGGCCTAAGCGTGACCACTCCTCAAGGCTGACAAGCCCCTATCGCTGTACCGCCGGCGCCGCGGTCCGAGTTGACGGTCCGGATCGTCAGAGCGCGGTCGGCCTACTGGATGGTCACGCGTCCGACAGAGGGGATGGGCCATAGGTCATGGCGCGGGATCAGACGAAGAGGTGGCCAGCGCCTCTCGCGACCCCACTGCGTACCCCAAATGGATTGCATCGCGCCCCCACCTGATATCCAATCCGCCGACCTAAACTCAGGAGGGGCCATGCGTCGTATTGGAATGTCGTTGGTGTTCGGAGCGGTCTTGCTGGCCGGCGCATCGCGCGCGAGCGCGCAGACGGTAACGGCGAGCGGGACGGTCGATTGGACCGCGCTCACCGGCTTCACCGCGAAGAGGGCGAAGATCGTGTTCTTCGACCTCGCTACCCAACAGAACGTGGCCGCGACTCTCACGGGGCTGGCCGACAGGACGGCGCCCTATTCGGTGACGCTCACCGCCGGCGACTCTTACTTCGTCGCCGCGGTGATCGGCAACTGCGCGGGCGACCCCGAGGCATGCGGCACGACCACCACCGGCGGGACGCACATCCGGTTCGGCGGGTTGTTCGCGCAGGCACCCGCCGACGGCTCGGCCCTCTCGCTCGACGTGGTCGCCGGCACGCCGCTCAACCCGGTGCCGATCTGCGGGACGGTCACCGTCGACGCGGGAACGTTCGTCAAGCTGTTCGCCAGCATCGACAACGGCACCGCCGACGGCCCGTTCGCGATCGGCGTGTTCTCGACGGCGCTGACCGCCGCACCGACGGCGACCTACTGCCTGCTCGGCGCGCAGCTCTCGTTCGTGACGCTCAACGAAACGACCACCATCGCGCAGAGTCAGATCCCCACCTGTCCGGCGCAGGTCGATGTGCCGCGCAGCGACTTCCTGAGCCTGGGGACGGATCCGATCACCGATGACATTCACATCGTCGTGCCCGGTCCGCCCGGCGAGATCAAAGGGAAGTTTGCGGTCACCGGCTTCCCGTCCGGCGACACGTCGCTGTCCGGCTCCAACACCGGGCCGACGATCGGTGCCTGCGCCGGCCTGTCCTCCTTCAGCGCCGATACGACTGTGCCTCCGCTGTCCTACGACATCGCCCCTGCGCTGACCGGAGAGTGGACGCTGTTCGGCGGCGCGTTCTCGGGGGGGCTGAGCGCGGATGGCATGTTCCAGGTGAACCGCTCCACGACGGCGACGCCGGGGGACGGCATATTCACCGTCGACGTCGTGGCGGGCCACCCCGTCGTTCCGGCGCTGTCGTACAAGCCCGCCGTCCTTTCCGGTAACGCGTCTGTCGACGGCCGTCGGTTCGGCGCGCCCTCCGGGGCGTTGACCACGTTCCCCTCGTTCCAGGGGGTCTTGCTCGCCACCTCACTCGGGGCGGCACAGTGGAACAACGGGAGCCTCGTCGTTCTGCCGATGCAGGTCACCGAGCGTTACGATCTCTATCTCGATGCGCGCGGGACCGACTGGGTCCTCTCGACGCCCCTAGGGATCGGCTTCCAGAACCAGTTCCCGACCACCAACGGCTCTGCCTCGTCGGGCTATAGCGGCGTCGTCGCCTTGCCCGACGTGGGCGCCAACGTCCCGTTCTACGAATTTGGAACCCCGGCGGTCCTCGTCGGTGCCGTCACCGCCGGCGCACGTGTCTCCCTGGATCTTCCGCCGATCGACTTCCGCGCGGCCAGCGTGACGCTGAACGCCGTCGACGGCGGGCCCTCCCTGTCCTGGTTCGCCGATGAAGCGTGGTATCCGCTGGCGAACGGCGCGCTCGGCACCTCGTCTTCGCAGATGATCTCGTTCAGCTTCGACACCAGCCCCACGGTCGGGCGGGCCATGCTGCCCCCGGGCCGCTACGACGGCTCGACGACGACCTCGGATCCCGACTTCAACTCGTTCACCGAGGCCCGCAGCCTCGACCTCGAACCGGACGACGATCTCACGGCCGATTTCGGCGCGCCGATGCTGCTCGCCGTCCGTCCGATCCCGGGCGCGGCGGGCGGCCCCGCCACGGTCACCGGAAAGGTCGTCACCAGCCATCCGACGGTGACGAAGTTGCAAGTGTTCGTGAACGGCGCGGCCGCCAGCGTGGCCGCCAACGGTTCGTTCTCGGCCAGCGCCGTCATCGGCACGGGGCCGCTGACCATCGTCGCGCGCGACAGTCTGGGCGAGACCACGACGCTCAAGCGTTACTTCACGACCATGACCGGCCTCTTGCCGCCGTGCCAGGGGGCGGACCTCGTGTCGCAGAACGAGGACGTCAATGCAATCACGAACTTCGTATTTCAGGCGCCGCTTCCCAAGCACAGCTTCACCGTCGGGCAGACCATCGCGCTCAAGCTGACGGGCGCGCTGGCCGGCGTGCCGGTCACCAGCGGCAATGCCGCGGCGCCTCGGGTCGTCGCGCTGGTGAAGGTCGCACCAGGAATGACGTCGACGACCTTCCCGCGGCCGAGCACGACCGTCTTCGCCTTCGACGGCGCCCAGTGGAGCGCCAACCTCGGCACCAATGGGCTGCAGGCTGGAACCTACGTCGCTCAGATCCAGTTTTGGGACGGCCGCGTTCTGGAAGCGGCGTTCGTGCTCACGTGAGCAAAGGGCGGCGCGCTGTCGTGGCGGCCGCCGCCGGCCTCGCGCTGGTCGCATATCTCGCGGCGCACTCGATGTCGGGTCGCCGGAGAGCGGGGGACGCCCGCACCGAGAGCGCGAGCGTCGAGACGACACCACCATCCATTGAACCGTCGCCGCCGAAGCGGCCGGCCACGGAGGTTCCGCCGGCGTCCGCGCCGGCCGTCGCCGATCCGGCCGTCGCCAACACCCCCGATGCGCCCCTCACGCCCGCCGGCGCCGCCCGCGCGCTGCGGGCGATCGGCAAGAACGAGCAGACGCGGCTGTTGTTCGCGCGGCTGATGGCGGGCGGGCTCTCGCGCGAGCAGCAGCAGCGCGTGGTGTTGATTCTGGGCGCCGAGGCGCTGCGTCCGCCGGCGGAGAGCCCCACGTTTGTGACCTTGCAGGCAGATGGACACTCGCGCGTGCTGTCCGCGCAGGACGGCAAGCGCGTGCTGGACGAACGGAAGCGGGCCCAGGATCAGAGCCAGCGCGCGCTGGGGCCGGCGCTGGCGGCGGTGCTGACGCCGGCGCAGTTGGCCGCCGCGGGACTGGGCGACGGGGCCAAGCCCCGCTGATCCCTCGACCTCGTCGACCACGAAGCGCGGCAATCCCGAGCCGCCCATGTCCGCAGCCATTGTCTCGGCCAGAGAAGAGACCGCCACTGCTCCGCGTGGCCGCGATGACTCCTATTATCGCTTTATGCCGAGCAGCAGATCCATGGTCGCCTGATCCGCAGCTGGAAAGCGGTAGTTTTCGAATTCGCTCGAGGCGACCCAGCGACAATCGGCCACGCGCACCGCGGTCGGCTCGGCCGCGCCGACGATCTCGGCCTGGTAGAGCGCCAGGTCGACCGAATAGCCCTCGTAGTCGTGCGTCCGCCGGCCGATGTTGGCGCCCACGGTGACCTCGACGCCGACCCGTTCGCGCACCTCCCGCTTGAGCGCGTCGGCGTCGCTCTCGCCCTCCTCGACCTTGCCGCCCGGGAACTCCCAGAGCCCGGCCAGGACGGCCGTGGGACGGCGCTGGGTGATGAGGTACCCGTCGTTGCGCGCGATGACGG
This sequence comes from Polyangia bacterium, assembly GCA_036498765.1. Classification (GTDB taxonomy): domain Bacteria; phylum Myxococcota_A; class Polyangia; order Fen-1088; family Fen-1088; genus JADGRB01. The sequence continues at coordinate 1,291 of DASYEX010000216.1, read as the reverse complement.
CCGCTACGACCCGCAGGTGGGGGACTTTCGCCATGGATGAACCCCTATAGTGTGGTAACACCCGCTCCATGGTCAAACGCGTGACTCCGCCCGAGGCTGCCGAGCTGCTGGCCACCGGCTGGACCTACCTGGACGTCCGCTCGATCCCCGAGTTCGAGGGGGGGCACCCGACGGGCGCCGCCAACGTGCCGCTGTTGCATTTCGAGAATGGCCGGATGAGCCCGAACGCCGACTTCCAAAAGGTCGTCTCCGCCAACTTCCCCGCCGACACCAAGCTGGTCGTCGGTTGCAAGGCGGGCGGGCGCTCGCTGCAGGCGGCGGCGCTGCTCGAGGCGGCCGGCTACACCAGCGTCGTCGACATGCGCGGCGGCTACCACGGCGAGCACGACGGCATGGGCCGGGTGACCTGCGCCGGCTGGCTGGAATCGAAGCTCCCGGTCGAAGACGCCGCGCCGCCCGACAAGACGTACGCGGCGCTGTCCAAGAAGTAAGAGCTACCCTCGGATCGCTGCCCGGCGGCGCGGTCGCAGGAGGACCAGCCCCAGCAGACCCAGGGCGCCCGCCAGCGACGCGGCGTCCGTCGGGCCGCGCGCGATCGCGCAGTTGCACCCGCCCGATGCGCCGGCGTCGCCGCTGGCCGTCCCGCCCGAGCCGGTCGTCGCGGTCGCGCCACCGGCCCCGGTTGCACCGCCGGTCGCGCCCGACAGGCCGCCGCTCCCCCCGGGCGTACCGCCGGTCGCCGTCGCGCCGCTTCCGCCGGAGTCCGTGACCGCGCCGCCCGAACCGGTGCTGCCGTCGCTGGCCGGCGTCCCGCCGGTTCCGGACGTCCCCCCGCTTGCCCGCCCGCCGGTGCCCGTCACCATCGTCCCGCCCGCGCCGGTGCCGCCGCTCCCGCTGCCGCCCGTTCCGGTGCCGGTGGTCCCGCCCGCCCCCGCGCCGGACGCGCCGGCGCTGCCGCTGGTTCCGCCGGTGGTCGCGCCGTACTCGTAGGCGCCGAGATCCGGCGCCGCGCCCACGTACGGCAGCCCGACGTCGGTCCCCTTGTCGATCATCCGGCTGGCCGCCGTCAGGTGCAGGAAGTCGACGTTCGGCAGGCTGCCGTCCGCCTGCCGCGGCCCGAGGGCGCCCATCCCCTCGATCTGCATCCCGGTCATCGAGACGCTGGGGTCGGAGATGCTGGCGAAGTCGCTGCTGGCGGGCGTGATGTTCAGATCCCAGGTGTTGAACATGGTGTCGACGCCGTCCATGTTCTGGTTGTTCTTCGGGTAGCCGATGTTGTTGCGCATGATGT
>DASYEX010000215.1:0-23332 GCA_036498765.1 Polyangia bacterium | reverse complement strand
AGCGACGGCGGCAGGTCGCCGATCTCGTCGAGAAAGATCGTCCCGTCCTGGGCTTCGACGAACAGTCCGCGCCGGCTGCTCGAGGCCCCGGTGAACGCGCCGCGCGCGTGTCCAAAGAGCTCGCTCTCGAGCAGGTGCTCTGGGAGCGCCGCGCAGTTCACCGCGACGAACGATCGGTCAGCCCGCGGGCTGCTGCTGTGAATCGCGAGAGCGACCAATTCCTTTCCGGTGCCGGTCTCCCCCGAGATGAGCACCGACGAGGTCGCGTCCGCGATCTGCGCGATCAGCGCTCGCAGCTGCCTCATCGGCAGACTGCTGCCGAGCAGCTGGCGCGACGGGAGATTGGAGCGGAGCGTGCGGCGCAAAAGGGCGTTCTCGCGCGACAAGGCTCGCTCGCGACAGGCACGCTCGACCAGCGAACGGAGCGTCTCGAGCGCGAAGGGCTTCGTTACGTAGTGATAGGCGCCGCGGCGCATGGCCTCGACCGCACTTTCGACGGCGCCGAAGGCGGTCATGATGATCACCGGCGTGCTCGGATCGGCCTTCTTGATGCCGCTCAGAAGGTCGAGCCCGTCTCCGCCCTTCATCCGGAGGTCGGTCACCACGACGTCGGCGGGATCCTTAGCGAACTGCTTCAGGGCCGCCACTCCATCGTGAGCGGTCTCGGTCTCGAACCCGGCGGCGATGAGATCGTTGGCTATCGTCTGGGCCATGTCGGTGACATCGTCGACGATCAACGCGCGTAGCTTAGACATGCTGGCCCCCGCCTTTCGGGCTCGCTGGCCAGAGCACCGTCACCGTCGTCCCTTCCCCCGGGGCGCTTCGAAGGTCGATCTTGCCGGCGTGATTGCGAACGATGCCGGCGGTGATCGAGAGACCGAGCCCGGTCCCTTCGCCGCGCGGTTTGGTCGTGAAGAACGGATCGAAGACGCTGGCCAGATCGGCGGGCGCAATTCCAGAACCATGATCGACAATCTCAATCGCGGCCATGTCGTCCGGACCCGGGCGAGCCGCGAGCGAGATCTTACCCCCCGGCGCGGATGCATCGCACGCGTTCAGCAACAGGTTGACCAGGACTTGCTGAAGTTGATCGGGATCGGCGGTGAGCATCGGAAGGTTCTCGCTGAGTGAGATGATCAATTGCAAGTGCCGTGCCTCGATCTTCAACTGCAACAGCTTCTGCGTCCGTTCGACCACCGGGGCGAGCTCGACGGCTCTTTTGTCGAGCGGCGATCGGCGCGAGAAATCGAGAAGTTGCCTGATGGTCGAGGAGATCTGGTCTACTTGCCTGATGATCACCCCGAGGTCTTCCGCGCGACCTTCGCTGTCAGCGCTTCGCCCGATCTGTTCGGCTCTCCCTCGAACCACGGCCAATGGCGTTCCGACCTCGTGGGCGATCTCGGTCGCCATGACACCGACGGTGATCAGTCGATCGGCGCGGATGAGCTGGTTCTCGAGGTCTTGAGCCTTGGCCTGTGCCTGGGCGTACCGGAGCTGATTCGCCAGATCGGCGGCACGCCGCTGCTGGCGCAGTACGACCGTTCCCACGAGCGCGACGACGATCGCGACCGCGACGCTGGTGGTCACGATCCGCGAAAGCGCAGACCGCTCGCGCTTCATGATTGATTGGGTCGAGGCGATCCATGTGACGATCCAACGTCCGATCGGTCGACTCACCTTCTCCGAGAGACAGAGGGCGGAGGCAGGAAAGAGGCCCAGACGTGCGGCCTGGTGCGGGTCGAGCCGCGATGGTGACGCCGCCACCACACAGGTCGGGACGGTCGCGGGATCGGCAACCCGACATCCTGCGGAGGTCTCGCATCCGGACCAGACGACGGACGAGGGATCGGTCACGAACAGACGGGTTGCGGGGAGCTGTGGCCAGGCGACAGAGCGCAGCAGGAGGGCGGCGTCGCTCGCCACGACAATCGCGCCACCACCCGACACCGGCGTCGCATAGACCAAGAACGATCGAGCGTCGGAACGAATGGGAGGGCCGACGGTCTCGACCCTCTTGGCAGCCGTGGCGGTCCCCAAGGTTACGACGTCGGCCAGGACCAGGTTCGCCGTCGCGCTATTCTCCGTGGGATCGACCGCCACCACGTCGAGCGAGCCGTTCGCGCTCACCAGGGCGATGATCCGATATTCCGCGACGACGACAGCCAGGGCGCGGAACGCACTCTCCCAAACGCGGCGCTCGGTAGCAGGCTCGAGCTGGCGATCTCGTCGAGAGCGCTCCACGAGATCGGCCAGCATCTGCATGTGCTGGTGAACGGAGTCGAGGCGGGCGAGTGCTTCGGCGGAGGAGTGAACCTGTTGTTGCGTCTGGTTGGTGAACTCCGCGACGAGGCGCTCCTGCTCGACCGTCGCGCTGGACATGGAGAGGCCGATGACGGCCACCAGGGCCAGGAGCACGACCGCAACTCCCGCTGATGTCCGCACGGCAGTCCATCCTAACCGGTTCTCTGAGGCGCCACCCGCCTGAGCGAATGGCGCGGCTGGACCGCCGCCCCGCTTGGCTTCAGGAGGCGCTCGACTTCTCCGCGGCGATGTTCAGCTGCTCGCGGCGGATGCGCAGCACCTCGCGCAGGACGATCTGCAGCGTGGCGACCACCGGAACGGCGACGACCGCCCCCACGACGCCGGCGATCTCGCCCAGCACCAGGATCGAGAGGGTGGTCACCAGCGGGTTGACGTGCACCGTACGCTTGAAGATGAGCGGCGAGAGCAGGTTCCCCTCGAGCTGGCCGTAGGCGATGAAGTAGATGCCGGCGGCGATCCCGTGCCACAGCCCCTGCGTCAAAAGCGCGATGATCGAGATGGCGATCCCGGCCACCGCCGGCCCCGCGTAGGGGACCATGCTCGACATGCCGGAGATGATCCCCAGCGGCAGGAAGAAGGGGACCCGATCGATGGCCAGGAAGCTGGTGGTCAGGGTGGCGTTGACGGAGCAGACCAGCGCCAGGCCGCCGAGGTAGCCGCCGATCGACTGGTAGATCTTGTGCAAGACGTCCTGGTAGGTGGCGAGGTGCTCGGGGCGCGCCTCGGCCAGCAAGGCGCGGATGAGGCGCCCGCCGAAGATGAGCATGAAGACCACCAGCACGGCGACGGTGATGGAGGCGCCCACGGCCGACAGCAGCCCGCCGAGCGCGGTCAGGATCGGCGTGGCGGCCCCCTCCAGCATGTCGGGGAGCTGCTGCTCGGCCTGCGTCACCCGCGTTGCCAGGTGGTAGCGCACGTCGAGCCGGCGGAACAGGCTGCTGCCGCGCGCCTGATGAAGGAACGAAGGCGCGTCGTGGATCAGTTGCCGCCCTTGATCGATGGCCGGCGGGATCAGCGTGAACCCGAGCGCGACGACCAAACCCAGCAGCGACAGCGAGATGATGGCGATGGCCAGCGAGCGGTTTACGCCGCGGTTCTGCAGCATGACCACCGCGTGATCGAGCGCGACGGCGATCATGATCGCCGTGCCGATAAGGGTGACCGAGAGCAGCGCGTGGGCGACGGCGTAGACGATCGCCACCACCAGGAGAACGCCGAACGAGACCGTGAGGACGGTCTTGAGCGTCACCTGCGAAGGCCGGAGCTCGGGGCTGGAAGGGGAGGCCATGGCGTTTCCTTTACTCGCCCAGCCCCGCCTCGGCGAGGGCCAGCGCGGCGAGAACGGCGGTGCGATCCTCCGCCCCCGCCACCAGCGGCTCGCGCGAGCGGCCGCCGTGCGCGGGGCTGGCCTCCGCCCAGGCGAGCGCCCGGCGTAGGTGGACGTGCGCTTGGTGGTACCGTTTGAGGTCGACGTAGGCCTGTCCGACCAGGAAGTTGGTGAGACCGAGATCCGGGTCGTCGCCCAGGCTGCGCTCGAGGAGGGCGACCGCCTTGTCGAGGCGCCCCTCGCGCCGGGCCATGCCGGCGAGGCGCGCGATCGGCAGCGCGAAGGCGCCGTTCTGCAGGGCGGCCTCCTCGTAGTAGTGCGCGGCGTCGGCGGTGAGCCCGGCGGCCTCGGCCAGCGCGCCCAACCGCTCTTGCGGCGCGCCGAACCCGGGCGCGATGGCCCGCGCCCGCTCGAAGGCCGCCGTCGCCGCCTCCTCGTCACAGCGGCCGAGCAGGCGAACGCCGCGCAGGTACGACGCTTGGCAGGAGAGGGGCTGCCGCTCCTCCGCGCGCCGGAGCGCCGCCAGCGCGGCTGCGTCGTCGGGTACGGTCATCCCGATGAGGAGCGGTGGCAGATGACTGTCGGGAAGGGCCCGCTCGGCCTCCTCGAAGGCGCGGCAGGCCTCGTCGAGATCACCGGCCGCGCGCTTCTGCCACCCCTCGACGAGCAACCGTTCGATCTGGCCAGCGCCGAGCGCGAGGTAGCGCGATCCCGGGAAGACCTTGGGGGCGTTGCGCAGATCGGCGAGCTCGGGCGGCGGGAACGGCCCGCCGGCGCGCGCTCCGCCGCCCAGCTTGACGCCCATCTGGGCGGCCACCGAGAGATAGAAGCCGAGTCGGAGGGTCGCCTGCGGGCGTTCGAGCCGTTCGGCGGCCGTGCGGGCGGCGCGGGCCGGGATGCCGGCACGGACCTCCTCCTCGGCGAGGGCTCGCTCGAGCACTGTTTCGAGCTCGCCGGCGTCGCGGAACAGGAAGCCCGTCTGCCCCGGGCGCACCACCTCGCGGTAGGGCTCGAGATCGGCGCAGATCGCCAGCACGCCGTGCGCGGCGTACTCGATGAACCGGACGTCGTCGCGGCACCGGTTGTAGGGCGTCGGCTCGAGTGGGGCGATTCCGATGTCGATCTCGTCGAGGAAGCGCTGCGTCCGCTCGTGGGACCCGGTCGGAATGAAGGAGAGGCGCGCCGCCGGCAGCGGCGCCAGCACCGGCTGTAGGTCGGGATCGCCCATGATCGCCACGCGCACCTCGGGGTGGCGATCGAGCACGCCCACCAGCGCCGGGATGGCCAGCTGGAGATCGCCGCGCTCCGCGCTGCTCCCGCTCCACCCGATGACCACCCGCTCACCGGCGCGCCGCCGGAGAATGGCCGGCGCCTCCCACAGCTGGCTGGGGAGCACCGCCCGTCGGGGGTTGAGACCCGCGAACTGCGCGTCCAGCGCGGCGGCGGTGAGCTGAAGGCAATCCGCCTGGCGTGCCAGCTGGGGCGGCAGGCTGCGCGCCGCCAGATCCGTCTCTCCGGTCGCGATTCCATCCGGGGCAGGGCGGGCCAGGACGTGGCTGCCGATCTCGTAGGCGGTGAGTCGGCCGTTGCGGCGGCGGGCCGCGATGATCGGCAACAGATCAGGGTCGGCGACGTCGCGAATGACGAGCACGTCGGCGGCCAGGAGGAGGCTCCGCTCGGCCCCGCCGGGCGGCTCCGAACCGAACAGCGCGGGCGAGAGGATCGATCCGCTGACGACCGTCACGTCGGTCATCTCGCCGAGCGCCCGGCACGGCTGGACGGTCCGGTAGATGGCCGGGCCCCGATCGAGCGGCTCCGGCGGGCCGATCTGGACGATCAGCAGCGGAGGGCGCGCCGGCGGCGAGAGGGGCGGGGCGGTCACGTCTGCCGATTCTGCGCGTCGAACCCACCCTCTGCGCTGGTGTCGGCCTTGGGGACCGCGGCCGCGAACCGCGCCTCCTCGGCGCGGAAGTCGTCGACGAACAGCGAGGCCATGATCGCCGACGCCGCCGCCGCGCCGCCCGCGGTGTGGGGCGCCAAGTCGGCGGCGAAGTCGGTGGCGGTCTGGTAGCGCCTGTCGGGATCGACCTCCAGCGCCTTGCGCACGATGGCGGGGCAGGGGCCGGGCAGGGCGGCGATCCGCGCCAGCTCGTCGGGGCCGGGACCGGTCGCGGCCTTCACCAGCAGCTCGTAGGTCGTCTCGCCGGTGTAGAGCACGCCGCCGGTGAGGCAGTAGAACATCACCAGGCCCAGCGAGAAGAGATCGGCCCGCCCGTCGACGTTGGTGCCGCGCGCCTGCTCGGGCGACATGAAGCTGACGTTCCCCTTGACCACCCCGTGCTGCGTCTTGGTGACGCGCCCTTCGGCCTTCACGATCCCGAAGTCGAACAGCTTCACCTCGCCCCGTGCGGAGAGGAGGATGTTGCTCGGCGAGACGTCGCGGTGGACGATCCCCAGCGGACGGCCGCTGTCACCCAGCTTGGAGTGCGCGTACTCGAGCGCCAACAAGGTCTGCGCGGCGACGTAGAGCACCGTGGTGGCGCTGGGCGCGTGCTGCAGCCGCTCGAGCGAGCGCGCGGTGACCCGCCCCATGTCGCGCCCCAGGATGTACTCCTGCGCCAGGTAGTACTCGTCGCCCACTTTGCCGAAGTCGAACACCGGGATGACGTTCGAGTGGACCAGCGTCGACCCGAGCTTCGCCTCGTCGATGAACTGCGCCACCACGGCCGGATCGCGCGACAGCTCGGCGCGCAGCCGCTTGACCACGAAGGTGCGTCGGAATCCTTCGGCGCCGAAGGTCACGGCGGTGAAGACCTGCGCCATTCCGCCTTCACCGAGGAGGTCGAGCAGCAGGTAGCGTCCGAATCCGGTCGTCGAGCCCGAGCGCGGGATGGCCCCCGGGGAGCCGTGGAATTCGGTGGCCCCGTCGCCGGTCACGCCGCCTGAGCGGACGCCACGCCCCATCGACCCGGGCAGCTGCCCCTTCGGATCGCCCAGCCCCCGTCGCGTCCGGAAGGCGGGGGAGCTCGGGCCGGTGCTGGAGCCGGCCGGCCCGTCGACGCCTCCGGTCTCTTGCCCCGGCGCGGCCTCTTCGGCCGCCGGCTCCCGGCGCCGGAACCCGAAGACCAGCGCGCCGAGCGCCAGCACGCCGGCCACCGACCAGACGACCGCGGTGGTGACGACGGCGGTGCTCTCGGTATCGTGCGCGTCGGCGGCGCCGCCGCCGAAGGTCCAGAGCCAGAGCCCGGGGACGACCGGGCTGGCGGCCGCCGCCCAGACGCCGGGGTCGGCGCCGCCGGCGTCCGTCGCCGACTGGAAGATGGGCCCGCGCCCTTCCGAGCCGATCGCCGCGTGCAGCAACGTGCGCTCGGGCTCGGGGCCGGCCTCCAGCACCGCGCGGACGCCGTCGCTGAGCAGCACCGGGCTGCGCGCCTTCTCGGCGAGCTTGCGAATCGCGGCGTCGTCGATGGGCCGCGCGAGCAGCAGCACCGCCGGCGTCGGCTTCCCCGGCAGCTCGATGTTGGCGGCGGCGGCGGCGAACGGCCACCCCTTGCCCATCACGATCTGCGCCACCGCCTCGTGCCCTTCGCGGGCCTGGCGGATGAGGAGGTCGGAGGCGAACTCGGTGTTGGCCATCCCCTCGATGACGTCCAGCTTGTCGCTGTCGAACGCCACCGCGTAGACCTTGAACGCGTTCCGGTACGGCTCCCACCAGGATTCGGTGCGAAACAGGTCTTGCAGCGTGGCCGCGTCGACGCTCCCGCGCAGGGCCGCGACCAGACGCGGGTTGGCGGCCGCGTTCTGCGCCTCTAGCTTCAGCTCACGCACGTGGGCGGTCAGCGCGTCTGCCGCCCGCATGCCGTTCGATTCAGCGACGCGCGCCGCCTCCTCGCGGAGCGCGCGCGCCCGGTTGGCCTCGACGGCGCGGGAAACGCCGTAGGCGGCGCCCAGCACGGCGACCGCGAACAGCAGCGCGAGGCCCCTTTTCACCCGCCGATTCTTTCTCGCAGTCGCCCCAAGGTCAAATGGTCAGCGGGGGCGGAATTCGGCGGGCGGGTCCCCCGCGCCTCAACGCGTGAGGGCGGACGGGCTCCGCCCGGCCGACCTTGTCGCGGGAGGTTGAAGGAACCCTCCCAGGGTTCCTGACCTGATCATTGTGCGGCGAGCAGCTTCTGGGCGTCGGAGAGCAGCTGGGCCCCGTTGTGCAGCTTGAGCCAGCCCGCGGAGTGCTCCGTGCGCGCGTAGAGGTCCCCGGTCGGCGCCTCCTCGGAGACGCCGGACGAAGACTCCTCGCGGGCCAGCTCCATGAATCCGATGCTCTTCTGCCCGTCGTAGTAGTCGACGCGGAGGGCGACGGTCGGCTTGCCGCCGGCCGGGTCCTCGCCCCGGCCCAGGATCTCGGAGGGGAAGGCCCGCCAGACGGCGTCGTGCCAGTTCTTGGCCATTTGATCGCGCTTGTCGGGCGTCTTGGCCGGCGCGAAGCCGGCCTTGGCGCGCGCTTCGCGATCGAGCTGGACGTACTCCTTCGACTTGCCGCCCGCCGCCAGCACCATCCGATCGAAGTCGCCCTGCTCGAAGCTGTGCAGGCGGCGATCGACGAGGTGGTTGGGGTTCTGCAGATCGGAGAGCATCCCGCGCGGCATCAGGTAGACGTGCCCGTCGCCGAGGTCGCGCAAGAACGACTCGCCTCCGGTCGCCTTCTCGGGCTGACCGATGACGTAGTGGCGCACGTCGCCCTTGACCGTGACATCGAGGTGGCGCGTGGGCGATTCCAGCCCCAGCTCTTTGAGCTTGGCCGCGTCGAGCTGGCCGAACGCCCGCGGCGAGACGAGCGGCCCGAACTGATCGAGCACCTTGGCGGCCGGTTCGCCGCCGGCCAGATCGCGCGGCGGTGCGGGGGGCGTCTTCGGCTTGGGGGGCTCCGGCTTGGCGCCCGGCTTGGGGGGCGGCGTCTTCTCGGGCTCGGCGCTGGGGACGAGGTGGATCCAGACCGGCGGCTCGCTGTCGCCGTGCCCGCGCGAGAAGTCGACGGTGTTCTTCGCGTCGGCGTAGTGGACGCGCGAGACGTCGTTCTTGGTCGCGTCGATCACCGTGACCGAGCCCGGTGCGTGCTCCGGCTCGCGCTGCCAGGTGAAGTGGGCCAGGAGCAGCCCGAACGCCGCCAGGCCTCCTTGGATCGCCGCCGCGCGGCCGGTCATGAGGTGGCTCCTTGGGTGGAGGGGGGGGCGCCGGGGCCGGAGGCAGGCGGACCGCCGGGTGTCGGCGCGGCGGGGCCGCCGCGCCGGGCACGCCGTCGGCCGCGGCGGGTGACGCCCAGGCCGGCCGCCAGGACCAGCGCCGGGCCGAGGAAGATCGTGCCGTAGAACCAGACCACGTCCTGCTTGCGGGTGTGCGAGATGGGCGTGTCGGCTTCGGTGGAGGTGAGCCCGGTGTAGGCCTCGTCGCCCATCAGCCAGTGCGAGACGTCGAGCGCCAGCAGTTGATTGGCGGCGACCGGCAGCGCCTCGTCGTCGAAGAGATCGGAGTCCGCCAGCACGAACACGCGGGCGTCCTTCTTGACCGCGGTGGCGGCCACCTCCCAGGCGCGGCGCTCCTCGCCGGGGTCGGCCTGGAAGTTGCCGTTCTTGTCGGCGAAGGTGGCGAAGTGGGCCTTCACCGGCGCGTCGACGGTGACGCCGCTCTTGGGATCGCGCTTGGCGTTGATCCAGCCGGCGCCGGGGAGGATGATCGGCGCGCGCACACCCAGCCGCTGCAGCGTCGTCACCGACGGGTGCGACGTATAGGTGACGGTGACCAGGTTGGCGCGGTCGCTGTCCGTGTGGGTGCGGCGCGCGAAAGCCTGGTCGTTGGCCAGCATCTCGGCGTGGTACTCGAGATCGAGGGGCTTGAGCACCTCGTGCATGTCGACGTGGTTCTCCGGGTCGAGCGCCAGGAGCAGCCGGCCGCCCCGGTCGATGAAGCGATTGAGCGCCGCCGACTCCTCGGGAAGGAACGGTTTCTGCGGACCTATCACCATGACGACGGTGATGTCCTTGGGGACGTCCTGGGCCAGGCCGTCGGCGCTGCCCAGGTAGCGGACGTCGTAGTTCTGATCGATGAGCACGTCGCGGAAGGCCTTGATCCCCGGGCGCTTGTCCGTGTCGTTGGCCGGCTTCTCCCAGTTGCGCTCGCCGTGACCCTCGGTGAAGGCGACCGTGCGCGGCGGCTTCACCATCATCATGAGGCGCTGCTGGACCTCCTTGTCCAGCGTGCGCAGCGCGTTCTTGGCCGCCTCGATCTCCTTGGGGAAACCCAGTTGGTCGTGGCGGGTGCCGCGCACGAACACCACCACGCTGTTGCTGGAGATGCCGTACTCCTTGGCCTTGAGCGGGTCGATGTCGAAGTCGTAGTGGGTGACCTTGAGCTGCCCCGACTCGCGCGCCAGGTCCTGCAGGTAATTGTCGACCTCTTCGCGGACCTCGCTCCCCTCGGGGAAGAACTCGGCCACCTCCAGCGGTTGGTCGAGGTTGCGGACGATCCGCCGCGAGACCTCGCCCGGGCGGGTGGTGCGGAAGTAGGCCAGGTCGACCTTCTTGTCGCGCTCGGAGGCAACGTAGGCCAGCGAGACGGCGAAGACCAGCGCCGCCGCCAGGCCGAGCCCGGAGTACATGGCGTCGCGGATTCGACCCACCTCGATCCGGGGCGCGCGGGCGACCTGCGCGTAAGCCATCTCGACGAGGGCGACCGGCCAGGCCGCCGCCAGCCAGATCGCCGGCCACAGGGCCCCGAGCGTGGTCGCCAGCCTGGGCCAGGAGTGCTCGAGGGGCTTCCCCTTGCCGAGGACCGTCGGCAGGTCCGACTGCACGAAGTAGAGCGCCACGGCGAGGAGGCCCAGCGCGTAGAACCCCAGCAGCGTCCGCTCGACCTTCCGGCGATCGGGCGCCGCGGAGCCCGCCCGCGCCGCCCGCACGGCGATGGCGGCGACGACCAGCACGAGGCCGCCGACCGTCGATACGCCGCGCGCGGTGCCCGCGCCGATCATCCGCTCGCCGAAGAAGATGGCCAGCATGCCCACGCCCCAGAGCGCCGACCAGCGGGCCGAGGGCTTGGCCGGCCCGCCGGAGGTCCCCGTCATTTCCATCGCCGGCTCTCCATGACCCGGGTCGCGCCGAACAGCGCCACGTAGGTGACCATCAGGTAGTAGACGACGTCGCGCAGGTGGACCGAGCCCGATTGAAAGGGCGGGAAGTGCTTGCCGTGCAGCGCCAGCGACAGGAATACGTCGTTGAGCGGCCGCTCGGTCACCTTGGCCAGGAGCCAGCAGACGATCAGCGCCACCACGATGCAGCCCGAGAAGATCGCCGCCAGCACCTGCGTGCGGGCGATGGCCGACCCGAAGGTCCCCAGCGCCAGCACCGCGCTCCCCAGCAGCAAGAGGCCCAGGTAGCCGGCCGCCATGTGCCCGAAGGAGATCTTCCCGTTCACGAAGATCAGCATCGGCATGTAGACGGACACCAGCGTGATGAGCGCCAGGAAGGTGAAGGCGGAGAGGAACTTGCCGAGGACGATCTCCCAGTCGTGGACGGGGGACGACGTCAGCAACACCAGCGTGCCAGTTTGGCGCTCCTCGGCGAGCAGGCGCATGGAGATGAAGACGCTGGCGATGATGGTCGTTCCGCTCGAGAAGTAGAAGAAGAGGCTCAGGACCTCGGCCGACAGCTTCTCGCCGCCGCCCAGCGCGAAGGCGTTGAAGAGCAGGCCGTCGACGATCAGCACCGCCGCGGCGATGATGTAACCGGTCATCGACCGGAGATAGGCGCCGAGCTCGCGGCGCGCGATGAGGAAGGTGGCGTTCATTGCGGCGGCGTCTCCGGCTCCTTGGTGAGCCTCAAGAAGATCGACTCGAGCCGCGCGGCGCCCCGGTCGATGCGCAGCAGATCGATCCCGTTGCCGACCAGCGCGCGCGCCACCTTGGGGCGCAGGTCGGGGCCTCCCTGCAGCGACAGCAGCGCCACCCCGTCCGCCTCGCGGATGACGGTGCACTCGCCGATGCCGGTCACGGTGCGTGCCGCCTCGATGGCGCGGGCCGAGGGGCCGGCCACCTCGACCTCGATCGTGCCGCCGCCGCCCAGCTGCGTGGCCAGCTCTTGCTCGGTCCCCTGCGCCACGATCTCGCCGTGCTGGATGACCAACAGGCGGTCGCAGGTCTGACTGATCTCGGAGAGGATGTGGCTGGAGAGCAGGATGGTGTGCTCGCCCTGCAGCGCCCGGATGGTCGCGCGCATCTCGACGATCTGCACCGGGTCGAGGCCGCTGGTCGGCTCGTCGAGGATGAGCAGCTTCGGCTTGTGCACCAGCGCCTGCGCCACGCCCACGCGCTGCCGGTAGCCGTGCGACAGGCTGGAGATGAGCTGGTCGTGGACCTCGCGGGTGGCGGTCTTCTCCTCGGCCTCGGCCACCGCGCGGGCGGCCGCTGAGCCGGCGACGCCGCGCAGCTCGGCGGCGAAGGTCAGATAGCGCCCGACCGTCATCTCGCCGTAGAGCGGCGGCGTATCGGGCAGAAACCCGATGCGACGGCGCACCGCGTGCGGATCGCGCGCGATGTCGATCCCGTCGACGGTCACCTCGCCGGCGGTCGGCAGCAGCACGCAGCCGAGCACCTTGAGCGTGGTGGTCTTCCCGGCGCCGTTGAGGCCCAGAAAGCCGATGACCTCGCCGCTCGCGATCGCGAAGTTGAGGTCGTGAATGGCGGCGTGCTCGCCGTAGTACTTGGTCAGTCCTTTGACTTCAATCATGAGCGGAGGTGGGGCCTCGGTTCGTGTCGCGGCGAATTATGCACGAACTCTCGCGGTCGTAAATCGGGGATCGCTTCCGGCTATTCCCGTTCCCGGGGGTGATCCAGTGTGCTAGCTTGCTGGCGCCATGTGCGGGGTGATCGGCGTCTTTGGACACCCGGAAGCGGCGAACCTGGCCTACCTCGGCCTCTACGCCCTCCAGCACCGTGGGCAGGAATCGGCCGGGATCGTGGCCACCGACGGCGAGAAGGTTCGCTGGGTCCGCGAGATGGGCCACGTCAACGACATCTTCACCGCCGACCGCCTCAAGGACCTACCGGGCTACGCGGCCATCGGGCACGTCCGGTACTCGACCGCGGGTGACTCATCCAAGCGCAACGCCCAGCCGATCGCCGCCGACCTCGCCGGGGGCTCGGTCGCGGTCGGGCACAACGGCAACCTGGTCAACGCGGTCGAGCTGCGCGAGCGGCTGGAGGGGGAGGGGGCGATCTTCACCACCACCTCCGACACCGAGGCGATCGTCCACCTCATCGCCCGCTCGCGCGAGCGGACGCTCCCCGAGCGGATCGCGGACGCCCTCCGGCAGGTGCGCGGCGCCTACTCGCTGGTCTTCCTCACCGAGGACGCCGTCATCGCGGTGCGGGACCCGATGGGTTTCCGCCCGCTGGCGCTGGGCAAGGCAAAGGGGACCTGGATCGTCTCTTCGGAGACCTGCGGCTTCGAGCTGCTCGGTGCCGAGTTCGTCCGTGACGTCGAGCCAGGCGAGATGGTGATCATCGATCGCAACGGGGTCCGGAGCGAACATCCGTTCGGGAAGGAGCCGCACCACCGCTGCGTGTTCGAGTGGGTCTACTTCGCCCGCCCGGACTCGACCATCGACGGCCGTTCGGTCTACCGCGCGCGCGAGCGGATGGGCCGGCGGCTGGCGGTCGAGCACCCGGTGCCGGCCGACGTGGTCATCCCCGTGCCCGACTCGGGCGTGGCGGCCGCCATCGGTTACGCCCGCGAGAGCGGCATCCCCTACGACCAGGGGCTGATGCGCTCACACTACATGGGGCGGACGTTCATCGAGCCGTCGCAGCAGATCCGCCACTTCGGCGTGAAGCTGAAGCTGTCGCCGGTGCGCGAGGTGCTCTCGGGCAAGCGGGTGGTGGTGGTCGACGACTCCATCGTGCGGGGGACGACCTCGCAGAAGATCGTGGGGATGATCCGGAACGCCGGCGCGCGAGAGGTCCACATGCGGATCAGCTCGCCGCCGACCGTCGGGCCGTGCCGCTACGGGATCGACACCCCGACGGCCGAGGAGTTGATCGCCTCGGCCCACACGCCGGAGGAGATCCGCCAGTTCATCGGCGCCGATTCGCTCGGCTACCTGTCGCCCGAGGGGATGTTCGAAGCCGTGAACGGCGGGCCGGGCGAGGACAGCGACGGCTTCTGCGACGCCTGCTTCTCCAACAACCAGCCGATCCAGATCCAGCAGCCGGCGCGCCTGCGGCAGCTACGCCTCATCAGCGGCTGACCCCCGATGGCGACCGTCACCGACACGGTGGAGGTGGTCGCCGGACCGCTGCCGGACGCCGCCGCGCTCGACGCGCGCGTCGAGGAGCTGCGCCGGCGGTTCGCGCGCGCGACGATTGACCGCTACCTGGCGCTCTTGCCGAGCGCCGGCGCGCGCGTGCTCATCGCCCCCGGCGCGGCGGTCGCCGGCGACGTGCGGCTCGCGGACGACGTCTCCGTCTGGTACGGCTGCGTGCTGCGCGGCGACCTCGCGCCCATCACCGTCGGCGCGCGCACCAACGTCCAGGATGGGAGCGTCCTGCACGTCGCCGACGACGGCCCGTGCATCGTCGGCGCCGACGTGATCGTCGGCCACCGCGCCATGCTGCACGCCTGCCGCGTCGAGGACGCCTGTCTCATCGGCATGCAGGCGACCGTGCTCGACGACGCCGTCATCGGTGCCGGTTCGGTGGTGGGCGCCGGCGCCGTCGTCACCCAGCGGACCATCATCCCGCCGCGCAGCCTGGTCCTCGGCGTGCCGGCCAAGGTGGTCAAGACGCTGACCGACGCCGAAGAGAAGTTCCACCGCGCCCACGCCGCCAAGTACGTCCGCCTGAAAGAAAACTACCTGCGCGACGCCCTCCGGGCCGAGCCTCGATAGCAGTCGATCCGGCCAAACTGGGCAACCGGAGGGCACGCGCCGCCGACAACGGCGCATGCGCGTCGTCTCCAGCTGGTCGCTGTCCATGGATCGGTGTACACTTCGATGAAGAAGGTACGGCGCGCTCGATTCTCAGGGTGACGGCACTCAACCCGGGGGGAAGGCTTCGATGAAGCTCGAAGGAAGAATCTGGAAGAGCGCGACGAGCCGATACTGGCTCGCGGAGGTGCGCGATCTGGATCTGGTAACCGAGGGCACCAGTCGGCGCGACGCGGCTTATATGATTGGCGATGCCATCGAGTCGCTGGTGAACCGAGCCGGATTCCGGGTGGAGGTCGACGTTGACCGCAAGGGTCATTGTACCGTGGGGTCGACTGACGACGCGGTGCTGGTAGCTTTCATGCTCCGGGCGCTCCGTGCCAGGGAAGGGCTCTCGGTCCGCGAGGTCGCTCGGCGACTCGGCGCGAAATCGCCGAACGCTTATGCCCAGTACGAGACGGGTCGGGTGGCACCCAGCATCGATACGCTCAGCCGACTGCTCGCGGCCTTGAACCCCGACTACCAGGCCATTCTGCGCGTCGCATGACGGCATAGCTCCCTTCGACAACCGTGAGTCTTCTGACCCTGGCGGTTCCGGCCCTCTTCCACGGGACGGGTTTCGACCTGCTCACCGAGCTGGCGCTCATCATGTGCGTCGCCGCGGTGACGACGGCGCTGTTCCAGAAGCTGCGGCAGCCGGTCGTCCTCGGGTACCTCCTGGCGGGGATGCTGGTGGGGCCGCACCTGCCGGTGCCGCTGTTCGCCGACGAGGGGGCGGCGCGCGATCTGTCGGAGCTGGGCGTCGTCCTGCTGATGTTCTCGTTGGGGCTCGACTTCAGTCTGCGCAAGCTCGCCCGCGTGGCGCCGACGGCGGGGGTGGTGGCGGTGATCGAGTGCAGCCTGATGGTCTCGCTCGGCTTTCTGGTCGGGCGGGCGTTCGGCTGGACCCGGACCGAGGCGCTGTTCGGCGGCGCGGCCATCGCCATCTCCAGCACGACGATCATCGTCAAGGCCTTCGCCGAGCAGCGGGTGGCGCCCGGCCGCGCGGAGATCGTCTTCGGGATCCTGGTCGTCGAGGATCTGATCGCCATCCTGCTCCTGGCCTTTCTCACGGCCCTCGCCTCGGGCGCGCGGCTCGACGGCGCGGCGCTGGCGCGCACGGTGGGGCGCCTGGGGGGCTTTCTGATCGTCTTACTGGCTGCCGGGATGCTGATCGTGCCGCGGCTCGTGCGGGCGGTGGTGCGGCTTCATCGGGCCGAGACCACGGTGGTGGCTGCCGTGGGGCTCTGCTTCGCCTTCGCGCTCCTGGCCCGGAAGATGGGCTACTCGGTCGCGCTGGGCGCTTTTCTCTGTGGGGCGCTGGTGGCCGAGTCGGGCGCCGGGAAGCTCATCGAGCATCGGATCGAGCCGGTCCGGGATCTCTTCGCCGCGGTCTTCTTCGTGTCGGTCGGGATGCTGATCGATCCGCACCTCATCTGGACCCACATCGGGACGGTGCTGGCGCTCACCGGGGTCGTCGTGGTCGGCAAGCTGGTGGGCGTCACCATCGGCGCGTTCGTCGCCGGGTACGACGTGCCCACGGCGGTCCAGACCGGGCTCTCCCTCGGCCAGATCGGGGAGTTCTCATTCATCATCGCCGGCGTCGGGTTTGCGCTGGGCGCGACGCGCAGCTTCCTCTATCCGGTCGCCGTGGCGGTCTCGGCGCTGACCACGCTGCTCACGCCGTTCCTGATCCGCGCCTCGGGCTGGGTGGGCGCCGAGGTCGACCGCCGGTTGCCGCACAAGCTGCAGACCTACGCCACGCTCTACGGCGCCTGGGTGCAGGGGCTGCGCGCCACGCACGAGCACCGCGGCGCCTGGTCACGGATCCGCCGGCTGGTCCGCTGGCTGATCCTCGATCTGGTCCTCTGCGGCGCGATCGTCATCGCGGGATCGCTCTCGGCCCGGGCGATCGCCCGCTGGGCCGCCCGCAAGGCGGCGGTCGGGCCCCTGGTCACGCGGCTGGCGGTGATCGCGGCGACGCTGGCGCTGCTGTTTCCGTTCGTGCTGGGCGCCGTGCGGATGGCCCGCGCGCTGGCGGCGGCGCTGGCGGCCGAGGCGCTCCCGGCGCCGGCCGACGCGCGCACGCTCGATCTCGCGGCGGCGCCCCGGCGCGCGCTGGTGGTGACGCTGCAGATCGCGATCCTGCTCTGCGCCGGCGTGCCGCTGGTGGCGGTCACGCAGCCGTTCCTGCCTCGCTTCGAGGGGATGGCGATCCTGCTCCTCTCACTGGCGCTGCTGGCGGTCGCCCTGTGGCGGAGCGCGACCAACCTCGAAGGGCACGTCCGCGCCGGTGCCCAGGTCTTCCTGGAGCACCTCGCCGCCCAGAGCGGCGCGGAGCCGAGCGGCCCCCACCCGCTCGCGGGACCCGAGCCGCGGCCCGACCTGCCGGGGCTGGGCAACGCGCAGGCGATCCGGCTCGGCCCGGACGCCAGCGCCGTGGGCAAGACCCTTCGCGAGCTCGATCTGCGAGGGCTGACGGGCGCCACGGTGATCGCCATCGATCGCCAGCCGGCGGACGTCGTCTATCCCTCCGCCGAGGAGACGCTGCGCCCGGGCGACACGCTGGTGGTGACCGGCGCCGCGGCGGCCGTCGAGGCAGCGCGCGAGCTGCTGGGCCGGACCGATCTCGCGCCGCCCGCGTGATGCGCAGTGACTTCGGGCGCGGGGGTGCTATTGTGCGCGGCGATGGAAATCGGGCCCCTGCGAGAGCGCGTGTCGAAGCTGCAAAGCCGACTCGAGGCTCTCCGGGGGCATCTTTGACATCGCCGGCAAAAAGAAACGGCTCGCCGAGCTAGACGAGCAGACGGCCGCCGAAGGGTTCTGGAACGCCGCCGACAAGGCGCAGAGCGTCCTGCGCGAGCAAGCGCGCCTCAAGTCCACCGTCGACGGCTACGAGGCGCAGAGCAGGGCGCTCGAGGACGCCGGCGTGCTCATCGATCTGGCCGACGAGGCGAAGGACGAGGCCACCGCGGTGGAGGCGGCGACGACGCTGTCGGCGATCGAGGAGGCCGTCGGCAAGGTCGAGTTCGCGCGCATGCTCTCGGGACCCTACGACCGGCAGGGGGCGCTGGTCAGCGTCAACGCCGGCGCCGGCGGCACCGAGAGCCAGGACTGGGCAGAGATGTTGATGCGCATGTACGCGCGCTGGGCCGAGCGCAAGGGGTTCAAGCTCGAGGAGCTGGACCGGCAGCCCGGCGACGAGGCGGGGATCAAGAGCGCCACCATCGGCGTCGAGGGCGAGTGGGCCTACGGCTGGCTGCGCGCCGAGGCGGGCGTGCACCGGCTGGTGCGCATCTCACCCTACGACTCGCAGGCGCGCCGCCACACCTCCTTCGCCAGCGTCTTCATCTATCCCGACATCGACGAGACCATCAAGGTCGAGATCGACGAGAAGGACCTGCGCATCGACGTCATGCGCTCGGGCGGCGCCGGCGGCCAGCACGTCAACAAGACCGAGTCGGCCGTGCGCGTCACGCACATCCCTACCGGCATCGCCGTGCACTCGGACGGCGAGCGCTCGCAGCACAAGAACAAGTCGACCGCCATGCGCATCCTGCGGTCCAAGCTGTTCGAGGTCGAGCAGAAGAAGCAGGAAGAAAAGATGGGGAACATCCACGCCCAGAAGAAGGCGATCGAGTGGGGGAGCCAGATCCGCTCGTACGTCCTGGCGCCCTACCGCCAGGTCACCGACCACCGGACGGGCATCAAGGTCGGCAACGTCGACGCCGTGCTCGACGGCGAGCTCGACCAGTTCATGGTGGCCACGCTCCTCGAGCTGGCTGGCGACCCGACGGCCAAGCCGGGAGGTGGCGCTGCGCCTGTTACGAAATTCGACGAGGACGACGTCTAGCGCAGTCACCGGATCGCCACAAATCACACACCTGTGGAGTAAATTGAAAAAGCGACGGATATTCGCGCGGTTGCCAGCGCGGATCTTGTTGATACCCCGTGGAGAACGATGGCCGACGAACGCGAGCTGATCGAGGAACGCCGAAAGAAAGCGGCTGAAATCCGCGCGTTGGGCGGAAATCCCTACGCCAACGGCTTTACGCCGACGCACACGGCGGCCGAGATCCAGGAACGCTTCAAGGGCGCCACGCCGCCGCCGGCGGGGGATCCGGCCGACAAAGCGGCGCCGCCACAGACGCTGACCGATGATGACTTCGCGGTGGCCGGGCGCATCGTCGCCTTGCGGGGGTTCGGGAAGGCGGCGTTCGCCAAGCTGCTCGATCGGACCGGGGAGATCCAGGTGTGGATCCGCAAGGACCTGATCGGCGAGGCCGCGTTCGAGCTCTGGAAGCACGCCGAGCGCGGTGACTTCATCGGCGTCGTCGGCAGTCCCACGGTCACCCAGCCCAAGAACGGCCCGGGCGAGCTGACCATCGTCGCGGAGAGCGTGCAGATCCTGACCAAGGCGACGCGCCCTTTGCCCGAGAAGTGGCACGGCCTCTCGGACGTGGAGATCCGCTACCGTCAGCGCTACGTCGATCTGGTGGTGAACCCCGACGTGCGCGCGGTGTTCCAGAAGCGCTCGGCGATCGTGCGCGGCATCCGGCGGTTCCTCGACAGCCGCGGCTTCTTCGAGGTGGAGACGCCGATGATGCACGCGATCGTCGGCGGCGCGGCGGCGCGCCCGTTCTCCACCCACCACAACGCGCTCGATCTCGACCTCTACATGCGGATCGCGCCCGAGCTCTATCTCAAGCGGCTGGTGGTGGGGAGCTTCGAGCGCGTCTACGAGATCGGCCGCAACTTCCGCAACGAGGGGCTGTCGCGCCAGCATAACCCCGAGTTCACGATGCTGGAGTTCTACCAGGCCTACGCCACGTACGCGGACCTGATGGCGCTGACCGAGACGCTGTTCCGCGAGCTCTCGCGCGAGATCGCGGGCGGCGAGGAGATCACCTACCAGGGCCAGAAGGTCAGCTTCGCGGGCGACTGGCCGCGCATCCCGATGAAGGACGCCATCGTGACCGCCTCGAAGGCCGGCCTGCTGCCGGCAGGGCTCGAGCGTGTCGTGCTCGACGACGACGCCGCGCTCTCCAGGTGGCTCGCCGCCCAGGGGCTCGCCGAAGGCAAGGACGAGCTCGGCGCCGTGCTGCGCAAATCAGAGTCGCACGGCGAGCGCGTCGGCGCGCTGTTCGACTACGCCGGCGAGAAGGCGCTGCCCGCTGATCGCCCGGCCTTCGTGACCGAGTACCCGGCCGAGACCTCACCGCTGTCGCGCCGGAACGACGCCGACCCCGGCCGCGTCGACCGCTTCGAGCTGTTCATCGTCGGACGGGAGCACGCCAACGCCTTTTCGGAGCTCAACGATCCCGACGACCAGCGGGCACGCTTTCAGGCCCAGGTCGACGCCAAGGCGCACGGGCGCGAAGAAACCATGGACTACGACGAGGACTATTGCCGCGCGCTCGAGTACGGGCTGCCGCCGACGGCGGGGGAGGGGATCGGGATCGATCGGCTGGCCATGCTGCTGACGGACCAGGCGTCGATCCGAGACGTCATCTTGTTCCCCCTGATGCGTCCGGAGAGCGGGCAGTAGCCCGATGCTGAAACCGGGGTTCGAGTGGTTCGTCGCCTGGCGCCACCTGCGCGATCCCGAGCGCCGCTCGCGCCGGACGCTGCTGCTGGGCATCGCCGCGCTGGTGGCCGGCGCGATCTGTCTCGGCGCCGCCGCGCTCATCCCCCGCATCGGGCACGTTCACGCGCGGGCGCCCGGCGAGTGGATGGAGGTCCATCCGCTGGCCATCGTCGAGCGGCTGCGCACGGCCGGGATGATCGCCGTGGGCGTGGGCCTCCTGGTGACGCTGATGGGCGTGCTGTTCGCGACGTTCACGGTGTTCACGGCGGTCTCGATCTTCGGCGTGTTTCTGGGGACCGGCGCGCCGATCATCGCGCTCTCCGTCATGTCGGGCTTCGAGGCCGACCTCAAGGGGAAGATCCGCGCCACCAAAGCCGACGTGGTGATCGAGCGCGGCGACGAGAAGCCCTTCACCGACTGGCAGTCGGTCGACGCCAAGATCGCCGGCATCCCCGAGGTGGTCGGTTCGATGCCCTACATCGAGACCGAGGTGATCATCAAGCACGCCACCAACCCGGCAGGGATGGGGATCATCTTGCGCGGCATCGATCCCGAACGGGCGCCGCGCGTGCTCGGCCTCTCGCGCACGCTGCAGGAGGGGAAGATCGCCTACCTCGAGCACCCCGAGCAGATCCCGGCCGATGACGACTTCCTGCGCAACAGCGCCGAGCCGCCGGCCGACAGCGACACGCCGCTGTTCCCCCCGCCGCCGCCCGACAAGAAGCCGGGCCAGTCGGGCAAGGACGTCGGCAAGGACGTCGGGAGCGACAAGCAGGCCGCCAAGAAGCCGGCAGCGCCGCCGCGGCGGCCGGTGTATCCGGGCATCCTGCTCGGGGACGAGCTCTACCAGCACACGCTGCGCGTGTTCGTCGGCAGCGACGTCGACATCGCCTGTCCGATGTGCGGGGTGGGGCCGATGGGGCCGATGCCCAAGCTCAAGCCGTTCCGTGTGGCGGGTCACTTCTACACCGGGATGTACGAGTTCGACTCCAAGCTCGCCTACGTCAACCTGACCGACGCGCAGAAGTTCCTGGGGACGCCCGGCGAGGTGACCGGCATCGAGATCCGGACCACGACGCCGGAGGCGGCGCGCGCGGTGGCCGACGAGCTCGCTCGGCGTCTCGGCCCCGGTTACGAGGTCCGCACCTGGGAGGAGCTGAATCGGGGTCTCTTCGCCGCGCTCAAGCTGGAGAAGGTGGCGATGTTCGTGGTCCTCACCTTCATCGCCCTGGTGGCGTCGTTCTCCATCATCTCGAACCTCATCATGCTGGTGACGGAGAAGGCCCGGGAGGTGGCGATCTTGAAGTCGATGGGTGCGCGGGACGGCGCCATCCTGCGCGTCTTCTTCGCCGAGGGGCTCTACATCGGGATCCTGGGGGTGGCGCTGGGGCTCTGCCTGGGGGTCGGCGGCTGCCTGCTCCTGTCGCACTACGGGCTGCCGCTCGATCCGGACGTCTATTACATCCAGAAGCTGCCGGTGGTGATGCGCGCCTCGGAGATCGCGGCCGTCAATCTGGCGGCGCTCGGCCTCTGCTGTCTGGCGACCGTCTACCCGGCCATGCTGGCTTCCCGGATGCGCCCGGTCGACGGTCTACGATATGAGTAGCGGCACGCCTGGGCGATAACCGGGGCAACCCGGGCCAAGTGCGCGGAGTCTCAGGAAATAAGGCCAATGGCGTCGTTGACACTCGCGGGGGCGCCGACTAATTTGGCGCACCCCATGCCGACGCCCACCTCGCCTGCTGCGTTCGAAGGGGACGCTCGTGGCGGGGCGCGGGTCGCGGTGCGCGGGCTCTCGAAGACCTTCGAGCACGGCGGGCGGCTGATCCACGTGCTGCGTGGCCTCGACTTCGACCTGGCCCCGGGCGAGATAGCCTCGGTGGTGGGGGCCTCCGGCGTCGGGAAGTCGACGCTGCTGCAAGTTCTCGGGACGCTCGACGCGCCCAGCGAGGGGACCATCACCTTCGACGGCGTCGACGTGACGGCGATGGGGCCGACGCGGCTGGCGGAGTTCCGCAACCGCGAGATCGGGTTCGTGTTCCAGTTCCACCACCTCTTGCCCGAATTCACGGCGCTGGAGAACGCGATGATGCCGGGGCTCATCCTGCGGCTGCCGCGCCGGCTCTGCGCCGAACAGGCGGCGGCGATGCTGGCGCGCATCGGCCTCGCCGAGCGGCTCTCCCACCGGCCGGGCGAGCTGTCGGGGGGCGAGCAGCAGCGGGTGGCGCTGGCGCGCGCGCTGCTCTTGCGTCCGCGCCTCCTCCTGGCCGACGAGCCGACCGGAAACCTCGACACCAAGACCGGGCGGGAGATCCACGACCTGTTCTTCGAGCTCAATCGCGAGCTCGGGATGACGATCCTCATCGTCACGCACAACGACGAGCTGGCGGCCAAGACCCCGCGCCGGCTGCGCATGGCCGATGGCCGGATCGTCGACAGGGAATAGGCGACCGCGCGAGATGAGCCTCCGCCGACCCGCCGTCGCCGTCACGTTCCTTTGCGCCCTGCTGGCCGGCGCCGCGGCGGCGCGCGCCCAGCAAAAGTCCGATGAGGACGACGCCCCTCCCGCGAAGCCGGCCGCCCCGGCGCCGAACTTGAAGGTGGTGAAGGTCTCGTTCCGCGGCAACCGCAAGGTCGAGGACGACGCCATCAAGGTGAACCTCAAGACCGCCCCGGGCGTCACCCTGACGCAAGAGATGGTGCGCGACGACGTGCGCGCGATCTGGAAGATGGGCTACTTCGAGGACATCGAGGTGGAGGTGGCCGAAAACAAGAACGGCAGCACCATCACCTTCGTGCTCAAGGAAAAGCCCGCCATCAACAAGATCTACGTGGCCGGCAACGACGAGGTCTCGCTGTCGAAGATCAACGAGACGCTCGATCTCAAGAAGGATCAGATCCTCGACCTGGCCAAGGTCAAGAAGAACGTCGAGAAGATCAAGGACGCCTACGTCGAAAAAGGGTTTTACATGGCGGAGGTCTCTTACGAGATCAAGCGCGACACCGCCTCGACGGTCGACGTCTGGTTCCACATCCGCGAGAACAACAAGGTCGAGGTGCGGCGGGTCAACTTCGTCGGCAATCAG
>DASYEX010000214.1:0-13051 GCA_036498765.1 Polyangia bacterium | reverse complement strand
ACGCCGTGCTCGCCGAACCCCTCCCCATGATCGCCGGTCAAGATGATGGCCGTCTTGTCCCACAGACCAACGACGCGCAGGTGCTCGACGAGGCGCCCGAAGTGCAGATCGGTGAAGCGGATCTCGCCGTCGTAGAGGTCGACGCGTGCGTTCCCGAACGACGGAAGCTCGGGGTGCGGCTCGTACGACAGGTGCGGATCGTAGTAGTGCAGCCAGAGGAAGAACTTTCGGTCGCGGTGCTGGTCGATGAAGGCGATGGCGTCGTCGGTCATCTCGCGCGAAGAGGATCCGCGCGACTCCATCGGTCCGTTGACCGCCACGTGGAGGACCGCGCGGTCGGAACGGTAGAGATCCATCCCCCGCTCGAAGCCGCGGTGGTCGGCGATGGCGAAGTAATTGAAGCTGAACATGCCCGCCGTGAAGTACCCGCCCTCGTGCAGCGCCTCGGCGGTGGTGCGCATGTTGCGCCCCAGGCGCGGCCACCAGATCGACTCGTCCCAGGTGATGGCCGACGGCCAGCGCCCGGTGGCGATGGCGGGCATCGAGTAGCGCGTGCTCGGCGCGTGCGCCCACCCGTTCTCGAACAGCGTCCCGGCCGCGGCCAGGGCGTCGATCGCGGGCGAGGTCGGGCGCCCATAGCCGTAGCAGCCGAGGTGGTCGGCGCGCAGCGTGTCGATGGTGACCAGCAGCAAGTTGAGGTCCTGCGGCACCGACGGCGGAAGCGGGGACATGGTCGCCGGCGGCGGCAGCGCGTCGGTGGCGTCCTGGCCGTCGCAGTCGGCATCGATCCCGTCGCCCGGGATGTCGACGGCCCCGGGATGGACGTCCGGGTCAGAGTCATCGCAGTCACCGCCCCCCAGCGCCCGCGCGTAACCGTCGCCGTCCCAGTCCAGCAGCGCCCGCCCCGTCTCGAGCGCCGGGCCGACCAGCGCCGCGCGCGCGCTGGCCGCCTTGCGCGCCGGCTCCGAGTCGGCCGCGCGGAACAACACGACCCCCGCGAGGAGGCCCACGGCGGTGGCCAGGCCAACCCCCGCGCCGCGCCCGCGCGGCAGGCGCCCGCGGAGCAGAACCGCCCCCCCTGCCCCGGCGACCGCGATCGCCACGCCGCCCAGGATGTCGGTCCAGGGCGCGAACCGGAGGTTGTCCTCCCAGAAGACGCCCAGCGCGACCAGCGCCGCCCCCCCATAGACGCCGCCCGCCAGCAGGCCCGCCGCGCGCCAGCGGATCCGCATCCCGAGCGCCCCGACATAGGCGAAGCCGAAGGGGAGCAGGAAGGAGGCGGCAGCCGCCCAGGCGCTGCGCTCGACGAGCGCGTCCCCGCGCAGGGGCGCGCGCGTGCGGGCCACCGCCGCGAAGACCGCCGCGCTCGCCGCGGCGACCAGCAGCGGGCCGAGCAACGCCAAGGCGGGCGCGGGCGCGCGGGCGGCGATCGGGGTGCTGCGCCGCCCGGCGACCAGCCGGGCCAGCGCCGGTGCCAGCAGCGCGCCGACGACGGCCGCGACGACCCCCGCCAGCGCCGTCAGCCCGGCCGCGAGGAACCTGTTGCGCCGCAGCGCCGTCAGCGAGACGACCGCCGCCGCTGCGGCCGCCGCGCCCGCGCCCGCTGCGACGAGGGCGAGCGCCCGCGCCCAGCTCGGTGGGCGCGCGCTGCGTCCCCAGACGGCCAGACGGCAGCCGGCCTCGACGGCCGCGCCGCCCAGAAGCCCCACCACCGCGTCGACCGAAGCCGCGAGAAGCGCCGTTCCCAGCACCACGCGCGCGGAGGCCCCCACCAGCAGCGCGACCCGGACGCCGTCGGCGATCCCCACCCCCGCGCCGGCCAGCGCGCCCGCGAGCGCGCCTAGGCCGAGTTTCGAGCGGGGGTGGTCAGCCATCCCGCGCAGCAAGCTACCACGTCGCGCGCAGCGGCGACGGTGCCCCGCGTCTCAGCGGCTACACAGTCCCAGCTTGAGCTCGAACCCGACCGGGACGCCGTGGTGGGTGGCCATGCCGACGATCGCGCCGTGGCTGTTGATGCCGTTCGCCTGCTGGAGCTCCCAGCCCTCGGCCGGATCGACGAAGTCGTCGAGGGCGCGCAGCCCCCCCAGGCCCACCCCGTAGACGATCGCCTGGTTGGTATGCGAATCCTTGGCCACCCAGCCGACGACGTCGCCCGCCCCGTCGACGGCCCAGCCGACGCTGCCGGCGACGCCCAGCGTCCCGAGATCGTCGACGGCGCCGGTCGCCAGGGTCATCCGGAAGGCCCGGCTCTGCCCGTCGTGCACCCCGTACCCCACGACGAACTTGTCGTTCACGTCATTGGCGCCGCGCAGGGTCCAGCCCGACGTCTTCGCGCGCGCGTTGAGATCCTCGAGCGTCGGATGCGATGCGCGCGAGTCGTAGAGGAAGGCGTGGCCGACGTCGTCGGGCGCCGACCCTGCGAGCTGCGCGTTGCCCACCACCAGGCCCGCCTCGCTGATCCCGCTGGCGGAGCTGCGCGCTCCGCCCAGCGTGCCGAGCGGGTGCAACCCAGACGCTCCCGACCAGACGAAGGCCTGCCAGGTCGTCGTGTCGCGTCCCGTGAGCAGCCCGACCGCCTGCCCCGCCCCGTTCAGATCCCAGATCGAGCAGCCGGCCGGGCAGATCTCGGTGCGCCCGCCGCCCGCGGTGTAGCGGTAGCCGAAGAGCGTGCCCGTGCCGTCGCCATGATCGGAGTGGCCGGCGATCGCGCCGTCGGGGCCGATGGCGGCCGCGTAGCTCTGCGCGCCGAAGCCGGTGAGCGCGCCGAGATCCTGCACCCCGCCCGGCTCGGTGAAGCGGAAGGCGTGGTAGCCGCGGCCGGCCCCCATTTCGGCGGAGCCGACGGCGACGCCGTCGTCGTTGATGTCCTGCACGAAGACCAGGCCGTCGCCCAGCGGCGGAATCTCCACGACCGGCGCGTAAGCCTCGGCCGGCGGCACGAGCCCGGCCGTGCAGCGGGCCCGCAGCTCGGCGTTGGCGGCGACGCGTGCGGCGGCGCTGGGCTGTGCGGCGGCCGGCGCGTGAGCGTGGTCGTCGACGCAGGCGCCGCACCCGAGCGACGTCGCGAGCAGCGTCATCGACAGCGCCGCCGGAAACCTGAGCCCTAGGGAAGTGAAACGCATCGCCAGCACGGTTACCCGTGCGCAATTACCCTACACCCAAGCTCAGCTTTGCGACGAGGGCAATGTATCGGGCGACGCAGTTTTTGCGGCACGCCGCGCGACAGATCACGGAGCGCACGCGCCAGATCTCTGGCGTCAGATCTTGGACGTCTTGGACGTCTTGGACGTCTTGCGCCGACGTCTTGCGCCGACACCTTTTCCGACGCCTGGGCCGACCCCTACTTCTTGGCCGGGTACTGCCCTTGCGGGGCGCTGGGCTGCGCCACCAGGTTCGTGCCCGTGCGCTTGAGAACCACCACCGTCTGCAGCGACTGGACCTCGTTCGACTCGCGCGCGAACACCTGCACCAGGTTGCTCCCTGGGTTGAGCGGGATCTCGGCGTCGAAGTCCATCTTCGTGCGATCGCCCGTGACCCGGTTCGGCTGATAGAACGCCTTCTTCACCGGAATCTTAGCGTTGCGGTTCCAGACCCGGATGTAGATGTCGCGCACCAGGCGCTCGTCGGAGGCGTGCCCCTTGACGTGCACCGTGTCGCCCAAGGCCACCGTCGGCGCAGTGACGGTCAGGAGGGGCGGCGTCACCTCCCAGTCGGGCTTGAAGGTGCCATGCACCGTCCCGCCGGACTTGAGGTCGGCGGTGGCGACGAACGCCGACCGGGTCGCGTCGACGTCCACCCGCGTGAAGGCGCCCAGCTTGCCGGTCACCTTGAAACCGGTCCCCTTGGCTGCGCGTCCGACCACCAGCGATCCGTCCGCGATGTTTTCACGCAGCGGAACGTCGTCGCGCACGGTCGTCGCAATGCCGGTCTGGGTCTCGGGCGCCGGCCCGCTGGGCGCGATCTTCACCTTGATCTTGTCGGTGACCGACTCGCCCAGGGTGGTGTCGCCCACCGACAGCTCGAGCTGGTAGTCGTCTCCCTTGTACTCGGGGCGGACCTCGTAAACGAACGAGAACGTCTTCGATTCGCCGGGGCCGAGGTCCTTGGCCTCGAACCGTCCGGCGCTGATCAGGATCCCCTCCTGACCGGTGCCGTTGCGCAGCACGGCCTCGGTGTGGGGCGCCTTCCCCTGGCCGATGTTCTTCACCGTGACCAGCGTGCGGACCTGCTCGCCGCGCTGGACCAGGCCATCCTTGTTGGCCCCCTTCTGGTCGTCGATGGTCTGATAGCTGTAGGCGAACATCGGGCGCAGCTTCCCCTCGATGTTGACCAGCAGATCGGCGGCGCCCGCTTTGGTCACCCCGCGCTGCGTGTAGAGCTTCGCCTTGATCTCGTCGGTGCGGGTGAAGGTGGAGGCCGGCACCTTGACCGACAGGTCGTAGCTCTTCGACTCGCCCGGGGCGATCTTACCGAACACCATCTCGTTCTCGTCGAACAGCGGGTTGTCGCTGTCGAACACGGCGCGGACCCGGTAGGCGGGCGCGTGGCCGACGTTCTTGACCACCCCCTTGAGGCGGGCGGTGGTCCCCGCCTCGATCTTGCCGTCAGCCGGTTGCACCGTCTGCACCGTCAGTTGCAGCTCGGGCTCGGCGCCCGTCCCCGGACCGGCGGTCCAGTCGACGCCCAGCTTCTCCAGCGCCTGCGAGACCTTCTTGTCCTCGGCCGCCCGGACCTTGTCGAGGAACGCCTTCGACTGCTGGACCAGATCGCGCCGCTTGCTGCTCTTGGCCTGCACCAGCAGATCGCGGGCGAAGTCCATCAGGAAGTCGGTCTTCTGGTCCTGATCGTCGTTGTCCGCTTGGTCGTCGGCGTCCTCGTCCATCTCGTCGTCGTCCTGCGAGCGGACCTTCTCGGTCGGCTTGGGCTGGAAGAGGTAGCTGACGGTCTCTTCGGGCTTCTCGCCATGGCGGGCGCTCGGGTGCTCGAGGTGCCACTCGTAGTCGGACTCGCGCCGCTTGTGCACCGACGGCTGCAGGCGAATCCAGGACCGGTCACCCTCCTTCTGCACGAGCAGCGCGTCGGTCTCGATGTCGGGGACCACGCCGACGCCCTGGATCGAGATGTCGCCCGGCGTGAGGTACTGCGCCGTCGTCAGCTTGAGCCCCAGCTTGTCGTCGTCAGAGCCGTCGCCGAACGAGATCGGCGAGGGGATGTCGAAGAGCACCTGGACCGACCCCTTGCCGAAGGTC
Organism: Polyangia bacterium; assembly: GCA_036498765.1. Lineage (GTDB taxonomy): Bacteria > Myxococcota_A > Polyangia > Fen-1088 > Fen-1088 > JADGRB01. The sequence continues at coordinate 7,802 of DASYEX010000214.1, read as the reverse complement.
TCCTCGCCGACCACCACGCCGCGGTCGAGGTTCTTCATGGCGCCGGCCACGATCTCCGAGGCGCTGGCCGAGTTCTGGTTGACCAGCACGGCCAGGGGCACGGTCGGCTCGTGACCGCTGTCGGTCGCGGTCTCGTCCTTGCGCTGCGCGCCGCCGACACCGACCATGGAGACGAGCGTGCCCGACTTGACGAAGGCGTCCGCCACCTTCTGCGCCTGCTCGTAGAGGCCGCCCGGATCACCGCGCAGGTCCATGATGATTCCCTTGACGTGCTCGCGCTCGAACAGCGTGAGCGCGTCGGCCAGATCGCCGGCGCTGTTGGCCGAGAAGTGCTGCATGTGGAAGTAGCCGACCTTGGCCGGCGACTGCCCCGGCGCGGCCGGCACCGCCAGGATGCGGGCGGGCGGATCGATCGACGGCGGGCGGATGAAGGCCCGGGTGATGGTGAACTTCTTCGGGCCCGAGGCGCCGTCGCGGTCGACGTACACATCGACGGACGTATCGACGTCGCCGCGTAGCCGGTCGACCGCCTCGGTCAAGGTCATGTTCACCGTCGACTCGTTGTTGATGCGGACGATGTGGTCCTTGGCCTTCATGCCCACCCGCATGGCGGGCGTGTCCGGCATCGGACGCTTGACCGTGATGCGGTTCTTCTTGTCCATCTCGATCACGATCCCCAGCCCGCCGAACTTCCCCTGCGTCTGGGTCCGCATGTCCTTGTAGGTCTCGACGTCGAGCAGCACCGAGTGCGGATCGAGCGTGTAGAGCATGCCGTTGGTGGCCGCCATCTCGATCTCGACCAGCCGCCGCGCCTCCTCCTTCTCGGGGACCGGCTGCAGGTTCGGCTGCACGAAGCGGAAGATCTCTTGCAGGGTGCTGCGCAGGCTCCAGGGCGCGTCGACCCGCTCGATCGAGAAGCTGCGCTGCTGCCCGTTCACCTTCACCGTCACCTGCTTGGGATCGTGCTCCGGCCAGCGGTCGATCAGGATCTCCGGGACGTCCCGCTGGACGAAGTCGAGCGCGCCCACCAGCATCCGCCGGGGATCGAGGCGGTTCTTGTCGAAGTAATTCTCGCGGACGTAGAAGAGCGTCTTCGAGAAGATCGGTAGCTGCGACAGATCGTACTTTCCGACGGCCGGGCGGGTCGCGGCGTGCAGCTGACTGTCGGCGCCCACGCGGATCCCGTCACCGCCGTGTCGGATCGTCAGGATGAGCGCCGCGCTGCAAGCGGCCGAGAACAAGAGGACCTTGCTGAACCGCCGCATGCGCGACTCCGAGGGCAATGGGGAAGGCGACGAGGGATCCGAGGGCGGACCGTCGATGAGATCCATGAATGGTTTTGAAATGATAACCAGCCCGCTCAGAGGCTGCACGCGGAGATCGCGTTATACTCTCACTATCTCATGGCCGACGCCCGAGGGGGAACGTTGGCGGTGGTCGCCACGCCGCTCGGTGACGCGCGCGATCTGTCGCCGCGCGCGGCCGAGACGCTGCGTGCGGCGGACCTGATCGTCGCCGAGGACACGCGCAGCGCCCGGCGCCTCCTCGCCGAGATCGGCGCCGAGAGCAAGACGATCCTCTCTTGTTTCGACGCCAACGAAGCGGCGCGCGCGGTCGAGGTCGCCGAGCGCCTCGCCGCCGGGGCGACGGTCGCGCTGGTCTCCGAGGCGGGGACGCCCCTGGTCTCCGATCCCGGCTACCGCATCGTCGCCGCGGCGATCGCCGCCGGCGCCCGCATCGTCCCGATCCCGGGGCCCTCGGCCGTCCTCGCCGCGCTGGTGGGCGCCGGGCTGCCGACCGACCGGTTCCTCTTTTTGGGCTTCCCGCCCCGCAAGTCGGGCGCGCGCCGACGCCTGTTCGAGAGCGTCCGGTTACTCCCCTACACGATCGTGCTGTACGAATCTCCCCTGCGGACCGGCGCCACGCTGGCCGACCTGGCGGCGGTGCTGGGCGGCACGCGCCGCGCCTGCGTGGCCCGCGAGCTCACCAAGCCCTACGAAGAGCTCGTCCGGGCCTCGCTGGCCGAGCTGGCGGCCAAGTACGAGACCGACCGCCCACTCGGCGAGGTTACCCTCGTCGTCGAGGGAGCGCCCGCCGACGCCCCGGCAGAAGAGCTCGACGACGCCGAGATTCTCGCTCGCGCCCAGGAACTGATCGCGGACGGCCGCTCCACGGGCGACGTTGCGCGAACACTCGCGGAGGTCACGGGGCGACCGCGCCGGGAGATCTACAACCTGATCGCTCGCGGCTGATCCCTGCGATTGATCCCGTCGCGCCTAGTCCCGTCGTCCCTGAAGTCGCCCCTGATTTGGCGTCGGCTCGGCGTCGTGCGGATCTCAGGCCACCGCTCGCCCATCGCCTCGGTCGAAGCGGGGCGTTCGAGACCCGCGTAACGGAGCCGAGGGCCCGGAGCCGGCGGGACCAGGGACGGAACTCTAGACAGGACCGAAGGCCGGGGGCGCCCGTCCCTAGAACATCAACGAGCCTTCGACCACCAGCCGCCAGTCCTTGCTCTCCTCGACGCGGAAGCGGCGGCCCGGGATGTCGACCGACTCGCGGTAGACCGGGTTCGCTTCGCTCGAGTTGTTGGACTCGACCAGCCCGTTGCCGTTGCGGTCGATCCCGGCGCTGGCGTTGGTGATGAAGTGGGGCGCGTCGACTGTCAGGCCGAACAAGCTGCGGAAGCGGATGTACTTGCCGACCTGGATGTTGAGGCCGGCGTCGCCGCCGAACGAGCCGTAGGCGTCGATGTCGCTCACGCCCGGGTAGGGAGCGGCCTTCATCGTCGGCGTCTGCCCCTGCGGCGCGTTCGTCACGAAGTCCAGCGAGGGCCGGCAGGCAGCCTGATCCGACGCCATGGTGACGGCGACGTTGTTCGGGCAGGCCGACGACCCGGTCAGCGGTTCCCACAGCTCACTGGTGCCGCGGCCCGCGAAGTGCTCCTGCATGTGGAAGTCGAGCTCGACGGTCACGCGCTGGTCGCCGTTGGGGTTCTCCCAGGCGATCTGCTCGACACCGACCACGACGGTGGCGACCTGCTGCGGGTTCACCTGCGTCTGCCCGCCCCCCAGATCCTGGTAGATGCTGCCGTTGGTCCGGATCGGGGCCATGTACGAGGCGCCGAAGTAGGGATCGAAGTAGCGGAACCGCTTCGAGACCCAGGTCGACCAGATGAGCTGGTGGTAGCCGAGCCCCACCGCCGTGTTGGCGTTGGGGTTGGCCGGGTCGAACCGCGCGTCCTTGAAGACGTCGAGGTCGGCGTCGAAGTTCAGCGTCCAGGTCGGCTTGGTGTCGTCGCGCCGCTGATTGAACACCGCCCATTTGAGGCCCACGCCCAGGTACTGGAGCCCGCTGCGGGTCGGGCTCTGGAAGACCGTGGACGAAGTCCCGTTGTAGGCCGGGTAGATGTTCTGGAGGACGAAGCTCGAGTTGCCGGCGTTCACCCCAGAGTCGTAGGTGAGGTTGTTCGAGTCATGGATGACGATCGGCAGGTCGACGTGCAGCCCGACGTCCCAGAGCACCCCGAAGTCGGCGCGCAGGTCCACCGTGTCCGTCGTCCGCGCGTACTTGAGGTCGCGGACGACCTCCAGCCCGTTGCTATTCTCTTGCTCGCGGTTGATGAGGGCGCTGCGGGCGTCATGGAACCAGGTCGCCGTCAGGTTGAAGTCGAACGTGTCGTCCTGGTCCAGCGCCGTCACCACCCGCGTCACCTCGGCCGCGCGCGTGCCGCCGGCCACGAGCATCAGCGCCAGGACCGCCCCAGCTGTCTTGCCGATCTTGCCGAAGGTGAAGGCGCTCACGGGCGCGGCGACGATAACACAACCATTGGAGTTCGCGCAGGTCGCTACTTTTCTCGCAGCCCGAGCTCTTTCATCTTCGTCTGGAGGCTCTTGCGGGAGATCTTGAGCTTGCGGGCCGCCTGGGTGACGTTGCCGCCGGTGGCGTCGAGCGCCCGCTGGATGAGCTCGCGCTCGACCCGCTCGGTCTCGGCCCGGACCGCCTCCTTGAGCGATTCGGGGGCCGCGCGGGCCTCGTCGGGGCCGGTGGCGCCGGGCGGCAGCGTGCCGGACGCCGAAGCGGCAGCCGGCGCGCCTGCCACCTCGGGCGGCAGGTCGGAGAGGCGAATCTCCGGCCCCTCGCAGAACAGCATGGTCCGCTCCATCAAGTTCTCGAGCTCGCGGATGTTGCCCGGCCACTGATAGGCCACCAGCCGCTCGATGGCTTCGGGCGTGATGGCGGTGATCTCTTTCTTCAAGCGATCGTTGAACTTCGCGATGAAGTGTTCGGCCAGGAGCGGGATATCTTCGTGCCGGTCTCGCAGCGGCGGGATGTGAATGGGCACCACGTTCAACCGATAGAAGAGGTCCTCGCGAAAGGTCCCCGCGCCCACCTCGGCCAGCAGATCGCGGTTGGTCGCCGTGACCAGGCGGACGTCGACCTTGATGGTCTTGATCCCCCCCACCCGCTCGAACTCCGACTCCTGCAGGACCCGCAGGAGCTTCACCTGCATCTCCACCGGGATCTCGCCGATCTCGTCGAGGAACAGCGTGCCACCGTGCGCCAGCTCGAAGCGCCCCGGTTTGGCGCCCACGGCGCCGGTGAAGGCCCCCTTGTCGTAGCCGAACAGCTCCGACTCCATCAGCGTCTTGGGGATGGCGGCGCAGTTGATCTTGATGAAGGGCGCCGCGTGGCGAGACGAGTTCTCGTGCAGCGCGCGCGCGATGAGCTCCTTGCCGGTCCCCGACTCGCCGCTGATGAGCACGGTCGACGGCGTGTTGGCCACCTTCTCGACGACAGCGTAGATCTGGCGGATGGCCGGCGACTGGCCGACCAGGCGGAAGCGGCCGCGCTCCGACGGCTCCTCGGGGCGGGCGTCGCGCCGCGCCAGCGCGTAGGTGCTGATCGCCTTGGCGACCACCTGGCGGATCTGCTCCTGCTCGAACGGCTTCTCGAGGTAGTCGAAGGCGCCCAGCTTGACCGCCTCGACGGCGCTCTCGACCGAGCCGTGCGCGGTGATCATGACCACGGGCACGTCGGGGTAGTCGGCGGAGAGCTTCTTGAGCAGCCCCATCCCGTCGAGCCCCGGCATCTTGAGGTCGGTGATCACCGTGTGAATGCCGCCTTTGCTTTCCATGCCGCCCAGCGCCTCCACGCCGTTGGCGGCGGTGATGACGTCGTACCCCTCGCGGCGAAGGATCGCCTCGAGGACGCGGCGCATGTTGAGCTCGTCGTCGGCGACGAGGACCCGTTTGACGTCGAGAGCGGCTGCAGTCACGGCGCCGCGAGCTTACCGCGTTCGGACCCCCGACGCGGAGCTTTGCCCGGACGTGTCCGTGACGGGCGGCGGCGTGGGCGCGTCGCGGGTCGCCGCCTCGACCGGCAACGCCTGCGGGCGACGTACCGGTTGGGGAGGCAGCGGGGGCGGCAGCCGGGCGCCCGGAGGTGGCGGCGGTGGTGCCGCGGGCGTCCGGCGCACCGGCTCGCGCGTCGCCTCCAGGTAAGCCGCGTAGGCGTCGGCCTCGATCGGCAGCAGCACGGTGAAGGTGGCCCCCTCGCCGGGCTGCGAGCGCACCTCGATGGTCCCCCCGTGGTTCTCGATGATGCGCTGGCTGATCGGCAGGCCGAGGCCGGTCCCCTTCTCCTTGGTGGTGAAGAAAGGGATGAACAGGTTTTTGAGGTCGCCGGCCGGGATCCCGACGCCGGTGTCCCGGAAGCGCACCTCGAGAAAGGCGGCCGCCGCCCCCCGCCGGGTCGCCCGGCGCAACGCCGTCGAGATGAGCACCTTGCCGGGACCGCCGCCCGTCGGAATGGCCTGCACCGCGTTCAACGACAGGTTGAGGAACACCTGCAGGAGCTGCTCGGCGTCGGCGCGCACGGGCGGCACCTTCTCGGCGAAGCTGGTGGCGATCTCGACATGCCCCGATTCCTGAGGTTGCGCCTCATGTCCTTTGGGGAGGAGCGAGAGCGTCTTCTTGAGCACGTCGGCGACGTCGAGCGGGCGCTGCTCGCCGCGGTAAGGGCGCGCGTAGTCGAGGAACTGCGAGACGATCTTGTTGAGGCGGTTGACCTCCTCGACGATGATGCCGAGGAACTCGGTCTGGCCTTCGCGGTTGGCCTCCCGCCGGCTGTCGCGGAGGTCCTGGCCGGCCCTGAGCTCCTGGTTGTCCGATTTGGCGGGCTGCAGGAACTGCGCGGCGCCCTTGATCGAGCCGAGCGGGTTGCGGATCTCGTGCGCCAGGCCGGCCGCCATCTGCCCCAGCGCCGCCAGGCGGTCGCGCTCCTTCATCCGTTCGTAGACCTGCGAGTTCTGCAGGGTGATGCCGATGCTGGTGGCCACACCTCGGAAGATCTCGATCTCGTCGGTTGAATAGGCCTCGCGCAGGCGATCGTCGCGGATGACGAGCACACCCAGGAGCTGGTCCTCGCTGGCGAATCCCAGCGCCACCGACCCATACATCTGCTCGAGCGTGCGGAGCATGAGCTGCAGGCTCTCCTGCTCCTCGGCGGTAACTGGGCGGCGGGCGGCGACGTCGCGCTCGATGCCCTCCAGCGTGATGACCCCCGTGCGGCGCAGCCGCTCGAAGAAGGCGCGGTGGGCGATGGCGTCGAAGCGCCCCTCGGGCTTGGGACCGACGTGGCCGCTGAGCTCGAACCCCGAACCGTCGGGGTCGGCCAGATAGACCGAGGCGTGCGTGATCCGCCGCGAATCCTCCAGCGCGCCCAGCACCCGCGGCACCAGCACGCGCATGTCGATGACGTTGGCCAGCTCGCCACGCAGGGCCTCGATCCGCCGCGACAGCTCGAACTTTTCCTGGAACATCCAGCGGCTGATTCCGCCCTCGACGCGGGTGCGCAGCGGCTCGATGAGGATGACGATCGTCGCCGAGGCGAGCAGCGTGTTGAAGAAGAACAGGCTCGGGTCTTCGTCGCTTCCGGGCCAGTGGACCATGACGCCGTAGATGAACGCCAAGATGAAGACCAGCGTCCCCAGCACGACCATCCGGCCCAAGAGCTCGTTGAGGTCGAGCAGCCGGTAGCGGACCAGGTTCTGCGACAGGAAGTAGAGGTAGACGATGATGAAGATGTTGCCGAAGCTCGGCCCGTGCGGCAGCACCTCGACCAGCGAGGCCGTGACCGTGGCGAAGCCGCCGACCATCAGGTAGAGGAGGCGCTTCTTCTCGACCCGCGACGGCGTCGCCCGATAGCGGCGGTAGAGGTAGAAGACCGACAGGTAGAGCCCCACGAACACGTAGCTCATGAAGCCGACCTTGAAGGCCAACGTCGAGTGAATCGGCTCGATGAAGCGGGAGAACAGCAAGATGCTGTAGAAGACCGCCGCGAAGAAGACGGTCGAACGCGAGAGCGGCGGAGGCCCCGCGTCGTCGCCCAGGAAGGCCTGGAAGAAGCGCTGCGCGGTGGCGGGCAGCGAGACCGCCGCCAAGAGTGACGCCCAATCCCAGATCGCGGAGTCGAACCGCTTGGCGACGAACGACAACGCGCAGTAGAGCGCGATGTTGAACGCGAACGTCGCGTATAAAACGTGCGCGCCGCGGCGCGGCTCGCGCAGGAGGACGGAGCCCCCAATCGCGAAGGTGACGATGGCCGCGACCAGCGCGGAGACGGGCTGAATGCTCACGGCGCCGGGATTCTACCTCGGAACCCTGGGAGGGTTCCGAACCTCCCGCGACCGATGCGGTCCAGCAAAGCTGGCCGCATCCACGCCATTCAACCTCGGAACCCTGGGAGGGTTCCGAACCTCCCGCGACCGATGCGGTCCAGCAAAGCTGGCCGCATCCACGCCA
>DASYEX010000213.1:0-5142 GCA_036498765.1 Polyangia bacterium | reverse complement strand
TCGAGCCCGGCGGCCGCCATCACCTCGAAAAACGTATGGTTGGTCGGCAGCAGGTTGGGGTAGTTCAGCGTCGGCTTGTCGAAGGCGATGTCGGTGGGGTAGCGCCCGGTGACGATCGACGGGAACGAGCGCGGCGTGTTGGGCGCCTGCGACCAGACGCGGCGGAAGTAGGCCCCACGGCGCGCCAGCGCATCGAGGGTCGGGGTCAGCGAGTGTCCCGGCGGGCGGCCGTACCCGGCGACGCCCAGCCGATCGGCGCGGAAGGCGTCGATGGTGACGATGAGGATGTTGCCCTTGAAGGCGTCGGCGCGCGGCTTGATGGGGGCCAGCGCCGCCGCGTCGGCAGCGGACCCCGACGATCCATTCGGCGACCCGTTCGCCGAGCCGCTCGCCGATCTATTTTGGCTGGCGCTGGCGGCCGGTTTGGCGTCACCCCCCTCGCAGTCCTGATCGATGCCGTCGCCGGGGACATCCTCGGCGCCGGGGTAGACGTCGGCGCGCGTGTCGTCGCAGTCGCCGCCGCCGAAGCGCGCCGAGAACCCGTCGCCGTCGTGATCGGTGAGGCGCCGCGCCGTCGCCAGGAGAGCCCGCAGCCCCCAGCCGTGATCGGCGACAGCCTCGAACGCCGGCGCCCCCTCGGGGACGCGCGAGCCGACCATCAGGCCGCCCATCGCCGCCACGGCGATCGCCAGCGGCAGGCCGATGCCGAGGAGGGCCGGCAACCTCGCGCGGAGCGCCCGGCCCGGCCGCGACCAGAACCAGAAGAGCCCGTGCGCCTTGCCGAGCACGAGCGCAGCGCCGAGCGCGTAGAGCGGCCCGAGATCGAGCACCCGCCAGTCGGCGCGTGACAGCGCGAAGACGAAGGCCAACACGGCCGCGACGGCCAGGCCCGCGAGCAAGGTCCCGGCGGCGCCGAGACGTCGCGGGCGGGGGAGGGCGCCCGCGACCCGACGCAGGCCCGGCAGCGCGGCCACCGCCACGGCAGCGCCGGGGAGCGCGCCGATCACCACCATCCCGGCCGCGGCGATGGTGGCCAGCTTCTGGCTGGCCATCTTGCCCACCAGGAGCTTCTGGCCGGCGGCGGCCACCACGGCGATCACCAGCGCGCCGACCAGCACCGCCAAGATCCCGGACGCCACCGCGCGGTCGCGCTGGGGATCTTCGGGCAGGGCGCGCCAGGCCGGCGGCCGAGCTTGCTCGATGAGGTCGACCGCCAGCTGGGCTCCGAAGCCGAGCAGGATCGCCGCCGTCCCGTAGAAGCCGACGGCCAGCGCGACCACACCACCGGCCCCGCCGGAAGGCGCGGTCAAGGCGATGTCGACGAGCCCTGCGCCGCACACCCCGGCCACGACCGAGGCTCCGACCGGGCGCCGCAGGCTGGGGAGGTTCATCCTCGCTTACGCAGCTAGCACGCGCGGGCGCGGCTGACAACTTCCTCGGGTCGCCGGTGGCGGACCGTAAATCCATCGAGCGGGCGCTCCCGCGCTTGACGGGCGCGCGGGAATCGGGATATTGCGAGCGCATGGGACGACGGGACAACCGGCGGTCGATGAAGATGCGCCGCCGCACGCGACAGCGAAAACTGAAGGCACGCCTGGCGAAGAAGAAGACGGCCGGCAAGGGGAAGGCCGCCGCCAGCGCGAAGCCGGCCAAGAAGAAGGCCGCCGCGGCCAAGAAATAGCCAAGGGAACCACAACGGAGGGCGGGTCGGGGACCCGCACACGCGTGCAAGCCGCCGCGCCAACTGCGCTGATGCGCCAGTACCTCGACGTGAAGTCGAGGTACCCGGACGCGATCGTGCTGTTCCGGCTGGGCGACTTCTACGAGATGTTCTACGACGACGCCGTCTATGCGGCGCGCGTCCTCGACCTGACGCTCACCACGCGCGACAAGGGGAAGGAAGATCCCGTCCCCATGTGCGGCGTTCCGCACCACGCGGTGCGGACGTACCTCGGCAAGCTGACCGAGCTCGGCCACCGGGTCGCCCTCTGCGAGCAGCTCGAGGATCCCAAGGTCGCGCGCGGGATCGTCAAGCGCGACGTCGTCCGGGTCATCACGCCGGGCGTGATGCTCGACGAGGAGGCGCTCGATCCGCGCGCGCCCAGCCACGTGGCGGCCGCGCTGGGCGATCCGCGGGGGGGCTACGGCTTCGCGTTCCTCGACGTCACGACCGGTGACTTCCAGGCGACCGAGGCGCCCAGCGCGGAGATCCTGCTGGAGGAGATCGGCCGCGTGGCGCCGCGTGAGCTGGTGCTCGGGCGCGCCGATGCCGATCGGGCGCTCGCCGACGTCGTCAAGGTGGCCTTTCCCCGGCTGCCGCGGGCGGCGGTGGACGACGGCGACCCGGCGGCCGAGCTGCCGCGCGTCCTGGGCGCAGGGTTCGACACCACGCTCCTCGACCGCCTCCCGCGCGCGGCGGCTGCCGCGGCGGCCGTGCTCCGGTACGCCCGCGCCACCCAGCCGGGCGCCGAGCTGCCCCTCCCCGGGCTGGAGGTCTACGCCCGCGCCGACTCGCTCATCATCGACGAGCAGGCGCGCGCCCACCTCGAGCTCTGCGAATCACTGCAGGAGCGCCGGCGGTCGGGCTCGCTCATCGATCTGCTCGACGAGACGCGGACGGCGATGGGCGGGCGGCTCCTGCGACGGTGGCTGCTGTTCCCTGCAGTCGACCTGGCGGTGATCCGGCGGCGCCACGACGCGGTCGAGCGGCTGGTCGGCGCGCACGCGGCGCGCGATCGTGCCCGCAAGCTCCTGGGTGGGATCGCCGACGTCGAGCGGCTGGTGGGCCGCGCGCGGCTGGGCGTGGCGACGCCGCGCGATCTGGCGGTGCTGGGACGCTCGCTGGCCGCGTTGCCGGAGCTGGCGGGGGCGCTCGCCGAGGCGCACGCCGGGGAGATCGGCGGCTCCGCCACCGGCGAGCCGGATCTCCTGCAGCTCGGCGGGGACGGCGACGGCGACGACCTCGGCGCCACCTTGGCCGCGGAGCTTTTGCGCGTGCTCCGCCCCGACGCGCCGGCGCTGACGAAAGACGGCGGATTTGTTAACCCAGGCGTCGACGACGAGCTCGACGAGCTCGTCGACATCGCCTCGGGCGGGCGCGATCGGATCGCCGCCATCGAGGCGCGCGAGCGCACCCGCACCGGGATCCCGTCGCTCAAGATCAAGTTCAACAGCGTGTTTGGCTACTACATCGAGGTCACACGCTCGAACCTCGCCGCCGTCCCCGCCGACTACCGGCGCAAACAGACGGTCGCCAACGCCGAGCGCTTCGTCACCACCGAGCTCGCCGAGTTCGAGGCGACGGTCCTCTCCGCCGACGAGAAACGGGTCGCCAAAGAGCTGGAGATCTTCACCGCGCTGCGCGCGCGGGTCGCCGCCCAGGCCGAGCGGCTCTTGGCGCTGGGCGCGCGGGTCGCCGCCGCCGACACGCTGGCGGCGCTCGCCGAGGTGGCGCACCGCAACGGCTATTGCCGCCCGGTCATCGACGAGGAGGGGGTGATCGATCTGGCCGACGCGCGCCACCCGGTCGTCGAGCGGCTGGCCGCCGCCGGCAGCTTCGTGCCGAATGATGTTCGCCTCGACACCTCCGCCGAGCAGATCCTGATCGTCAGCGGCCCCAACATGGCCGGCAAGTCGACGCTGATGCGGCAGGTGGCGCTGGCGGTGATCCAGGCGCAGATGGGCGGCTTCGTGGCCGCCCGCGCGGCGCGCATCGGCCTTTGCGATCGGATCTTCACCCGGGTCGGCGCCGGCGACAACCTGGCGCGCGGCGAGTCGACCTTCATGGTCGAGATGCGCGAAACGGCGCAGATCCTGCGTCACGCGACCGCGCGGAGCCTGATCGTCCTCGACGAGATCGGGCGCGGGACCTCGACCTACGACGGCGTCTCGATCGCCTGGGCGGTGGCCGAGCACATCCACGATCGCATCGGCGCCAAGACGCTGTTCGCCACCCACTACCACGAGCTGGCGGCGCTGGCCGGGCAGCACGCCCGCGTCCGGAACGTCAGCGTGGCGGCCCGCGAGTGGAAAGGGGAGGTGGTCTTCTTGCGCAAGCTCACGGCCGGAGGAACCAGCCGTTCGTTCGGGGTGGAGGTGGCCCGGCTGGCGGGCCTGCCGGCCGCGGTGATCGCCCGGGCGCGCGCGATCTTGCGGACGCTCGAGGCGCCGGAAGGCGCCACCCTTGGCCCGGATTTGCCGCGTCCGGTCGTCCCGGGTGCGGCCGAGGCCGGCGTCGGGCAGCTCGGGCTCTTCGTCCCAGTGAGCCCGACCACTGGGGCCCCAGCCGACGCCGCGGCGCGCGAGGTGCTCGACCGTTTGCGGGCGCTCGACCCGGACGAGCTGTCCCCGCGGGCCGCTCACGAGCTGCTCGAGGTGCTGGTGAGAAAGTTGACGCCACCGCCGTAGGTCCGTTTTGATGAAATTGACCGCCGCGTCCCTCATGCTGGTAGCTAACGACAACGACAGCGACGCGGTCGCCCCAGGATGCTGACACTCTCCGCCCCCCGCCGCACCCTCCTCCCGCTGCTCGCGCTGCTCGCGCTGCTCGCGCTCGGGCCGAGCGCCGCGCGCGCCACGACCCGGCGGCCCCTGATCGCCGCCGAGAAGCCGCGCTCGGCGCACGCCGGCAAGTCCGCCAAGCCGAAGAAGGTCTCGAAGAACGCGCCGGTGGTGCTCTACGCCGTGAACCGGCGGGAGACGATGGCGCTGCGGCTGCGAGACACCAAGGGACGCCCGGTCAGGGGGATGCAGCGCCGCTTCGATCACTTCCTGCGCTGCCACTACACCAACGTCGAGCACAAGATGGACCCGCGCCTCATGAGGCTGCTCTTCCAGACGGGGCACCATTGGCCGGGACGCCGGCTGGAGGTGGTCTCGGGTTACCGCCACCCCGACGTGGCGAAGAACCCCCACAGCCCGCACATGAAGGGGCTGGCCTGCGACTTTCGGGTCGAAGGGGTCAAGACGGCCGAGCTGCGCGACTACCTGCGGCGGACATTCGACAAGGTGGGCGTCGGCTACTATCCCAACTCGACCTTCGTCCACCTCGACGTCCGCAAGGACCGGTCGGCGTTCTGGATCGACTACTCGGGGCCCGGGGAGCGGGCGGTCTATTCGGCGACGCCCAACGACGACCTCAAG
>DASYEX010000212.1:0-14815 GCA_036498765.1 Polyangia bacterium | reverse complement strand
GGACTGGAGACAGATCCGCAGGCGCTCCCCTTCGTTGCGCCCGATCACAACCGCGCCGAACCGGGAGGGGTGAGCGCTCATCGGAGCGCAGTTTAGCGATTCTCGGGCGGGAAAGAACGCCTCTCGCCGGGCCGGCGCGCCTGGCGACGTTGACGCCCGAGGCCCGCAACGCGCATCATTGTGGGGCAACACCTGTCGGGAGCGTTTTCATGCAGTGTCCACGGTGCGGGCTCACCAATCCAGACGGCGCGATCACCTGCGATTGTCAGTATGACTTTCGCGGGGGGGCGCTTGCCGTGGGGACACCACAGGCGCTCGCTCTGCCGCTGGCGACGTTCGGCGAGCGGTTCGCGGGGCACTTCCTCGATTCGGCGCTGACCTGCGGCGGCGTGGCCCTCGGCACGTACATCGGCACCTCGCTGGGGGTCGGGGCGGCGCCCGCGCTGGCCATGTTCGCCGGCTACCTCCTCTTCTCCGACGGCCTCGGCGAAGGGCAGAGCTTCGGCAAGAAGATGGTGAAGATCGCCGTCGTCGACAAGACGACGGGACGCCCCTGCGGGTACGGCCGTTCTTTCGTGCGCAACATCGCCCGCGTGTTCGGCCTGTTCGACTGGGTCTTCATGGTCGGTGAGCGGCGGCAGCGGCTCGGCGACAAGGCGGCCAACACGATCGTCGTCAGGCTGCCACGGTGATCTCGCGCCTCGCGGCGGCGAGAGCTGCCCGCGCGATCTCGATCCTGGCGGCCGCCCTCGCTCTCGTCGGTTGTCAGTCCCGGACGGCGCGCGAGCGAAACCCGCGGCCCGGTACCTGGACCGTCGTCGACGCCGAGGCGCGTGACGTCCCCCCGGCGCACGACGCGACGGCGCGCGACCTCGCTCCGCCGCGCGATGGCGCTCTCCGCGACGCGGCCCCTCGCGACGCGGCCCTTCGCGACGCGGCCCTTCGCGACGCGGCGCGCGCCGACGGACGAGGCGACGCGAGCGGCACGGCGCGGGACGCTGCAGGGCGCGACGTCGCCGCGCGCGACGCCTCCCCGGATTGGGGGCCCACGTTCTGCGGACCGCGACACTTCAATTGTTCGCCCTACGCTTGCGACGTCGCCGCCGCCCAGTGCAAGACGTTCTGCACGAGCGACGACGACTGCCTGCCCGGAAAGCCTTGCGTCAACGGACTCTGCGGCCCCAACGACAACCAATACTGCACCGTCGACGAAGAGTGTCTCAGCGGGCACTGCGCCGTCGTCTGCTGCGCCACGGCCTGCGCGGGGGTCTGCCACAGCTGCGCGTTGCCCGGGTCGGCCGGCGTCTGCTTCCCGGTTCCGGCCGGCATGCCCGATCCGCAGAACCGTTGTCCGGCCGGCACGGTCTGCGGCGCCGATGCCGGGTGCGTCGCCGCGCCCGATACGATCTAAGTGGTGGAGACGGCCGGCCCCGGGCGCGCGAGGCCCCAGGCACCGACCACGGCCAGCAGCAGGCCCAGCGCGACGTGGGCGACGTGATCGCCCATTCGGTAATGAAACACACCCGCCGGGAAGAGCCCGAGCGCGCCCGCCGCGGCCTGGTACAGGTCGCCCAGGCCGAACGCCAGGTTGAAGATGGCGATGCCGCGCGTACGCCGCGCCAGCACCAGCGCCGAGCCGAGCGCGCCGAACGCGATGTGGAAGAGATCGTAGGGGACCGCGCCGCTCATGAGCGCGAGCCGGGGCGGGATCACCAGCCCCGACAGTCCAGTCAGGATCAGGATCGGGCCGAACGCCCCCAGCAGCCGGATGTTCCAGCGGTCGGCGCGCGCGTCGCTCACGCTGTCTTTTCTAGCCCGAAATACAGGACCAGGATCTCGCGCCGCTTGGTCTTGAGATAGGCCTGGCCGAGGAAGAGCCCAGGTCGAAGCTCGCGCACCTCGTCTTTGATGGCGCGGATGAAGAACGGGTTGTCGGGGTTGTCGTAGTCGAGTTGGAGGGCGTCGAAATGTCCCGCGCGCGAGGGGGCGATGAAGGTGTCGAACCGGAACCAGCGGATCTTGTCGGTGAAGACGCGGTTGATCCCGGTCCCGCGCGCCGGGTCGGTCCCCTCGGCCTGGAAGCTCTTGCCGAGCCAGGGGAAGATGCGGGTGCGCGCCCACAGGCTCGCCCACCAGAACAGCCCGCGCGGCGCGGCGCCGAGCGCCAGCATCCGGCCCCGGAGGTCGTCGGTCAGATCGGCCACCTTCGGCGTCCTCGCCCCGGCGTAGAGCCGCCCCAGCGTCGAAGCATCGGCCCGCAGAAGCTCGTCGAGACGTGTCGGGGTCACCGCCGTGGTCGGCGCCATCGCCAGCTCGCTCGCAGACATGCTGATGGTTCTCCCCTCCCTGCCTGATACGCCCCAGCCACTCGGCTGGATCGCCGCAGACCGCGAGATTCGTCAGGGAGCCAGAGGGATGTACGGCATCGCGGCAATGGGATCGGGAAGGCGCCAGGCGCCGTTGGCGGTACGAACCTCCACCGCGAACATGGCACCAGCTCCGCCCCCGGCGATGGTAGCCACGAACGTCCCGTCGGTGTCAGCGCCGGCGGGGACGGCGGTCCAGTCCGTCTCGCTGTCGAACGGCTTCCAGAGCACCGCCACCGTCGCGTTCGCATCCAGCGGCGCCGCAAAGCGGGTCCGCACCGTCCAGCTCGGCGCCGTCGCGTCGGCCGGATCGACGGTGAGCGCGGTCAACGTCGGCGCGGGGCCGCGGCTCGCCGCCAGCCAGATCTCCGGATCGGGGAGCGTCCCGGCGAACGACGGCGGCGCGCTGGCCACGGCGCCGGCCGCGTCGTCGAGCGCGGTGCCGTCGGCCCCGAGGCCGGACACCTCCTTCGACCAGTGGAAGGGATCGTAGCCGAGCGGTTCCATCCGCAGCCGCTCGTCGAACGGCTTGATGTATCCGGTGTCAGTCACCAGGGCCTGCCAGGCGTCGTCGGCGGGGGTCGCCTCGGCGCGGGCCGCGTCCATCCAGTTGGCGGCGCCGCTGCCGGCGAACACCGCCAGCGCGGTGGCGGCGCGCAGCTTGTGCCCGAAGTACCGGCCGAGATCCGCGACCGCCACGCACTCGCGAGAGATGTCGCGCGCGAGTGTGTTGGGGGCGTACCAGCCGCTGACCGTCTGCGCGGCCGTGTCGGCGTCGCCCAGCACCAGCGCCGCGACGTCGCTGGGCGGCAGCCGCGCAGTGGCAGTCCCAGCCAGGAGGTCGGCGGCCGCCTCCGCCGGCGAGGCGACGGCGAAGGTGTCGAACGGCGCCGCCCCCTTGCACGAGGAGACCGAGTCGGGCCCGCCGGCGAGATCGGCCCATTGCCCCACGTCGCCGCCGAGCTCCATCTCCGGTTCGAAGCTGCGCGAGTCGAAGCCGCAGGTCCGGCCAGTCAGGATCCACGGCACGATGTCGCTGGCCGCCTGGACCGCCGGCCAGAGGGTGTCCGTCCCGGCCTCCCGCGCCAGGATCGCCCGGAAGTGCGCCTCTGGTTCGGTCGGGTCGTACCCGAGGCGCCCCCACTCGAGGTACATCAGGTCGTCGCGCGCGTACGCCCAGGGATAGAACTGGTCACCCGTCTGCGCGTGGTAAAAGTCGCGCTGCGGGGTGTAAGCGGTCGGCGGCTCCAGCGTGAAGCCCGCGACGGCGGGCGACAAGGCCAGCGACTGGATGGCCCGCTGGGTCCGCGCGTACGAGGCCTGGCGGAAGATCTGGTGCGTGCCGCCGGCGCGCACCTGAAAGACGAAGCTCCAGGGCCGCGGCGGCTCGAGGTAGTTCTGGTAGCTGTACGACGACGCCTTCGCCATCGCGCCCCCAGCGACAGCGTACGGCGGGCCGAGGTGCTCGCCGTTGTACTTGGCCTCGAGGACCATATTCGGGCCGATGCTCGAGGCGAGCGTCAGGATGTCCGACTTGCCCGCTCCCCAGGTGCGCGTGGAGATCGTCATCGCGGGCGCCACGGACTGAACGCCGGCCACGAAGGTGTCCGAGTACCAGGTGGTGCCCTCGAGGCTCTCGCCGATCCGGAACCCCATCATCGCCAGGCCGGGTGCGCGGTACGCCAGGTCGGCAGCCGACTCGCGTACGTAGGTTTTCAAGTCCGCGTCCGACAGCACCTCGTTGGAGCTCCCGGTGAGATCGGACGAGGCCTGATAGGTCATGAGGCCGACGCGGATGCCGCGCGCCTTGGCCATCGCGATCACCCGGTTGAACATGGTGAGGTTGCGCGCGCGATCGGAGGCCGGCGCGCCCACCTCAGGAAAGGTGGCCGACTGCGCCAGGTAGAGGAGCGCGTTCGGGAAGAGGGTGCTCGAGAGGTCGTACATCCCGTGGATGTCGAGCACGTCGAGGCGCGCGTGCGCCATGAGATCGAGGTAGCCGGTCCAGAACCCCTCGTCGAGGAACCACCAACTGGTCTCGTCCGCCTCGGGCAGGACCCAGAAGAGATTCGCCCCCCGGAAGCCGACGGTGGGCGCTCCCCGGGAGACGTCGCTCGGCGGCACGGCGCCCGCCCCGTCGAGGCGAAGCCGCTCGGCGATCTCCAGCGCGCCGTACATGGCGCCGATCGCGTCGCGGCCGACGATCCAGGTGGCACCGCCGATCGGCGCGATCACGAACGATTCAGCGCGCGCGTCGAGCACGGGCGCGATCGCGTCCCTGACGGTCGCCACCGACGGGTCGTCGATGCTGGCGATGCTGATCGTCCCCTTGGCGGCCGCCTCGGCGGCGGCCTGGTCGACGGCGCAGCGGCCGTAGTCGATCGGATCGGTGGGGTCGTGACCGTCCGGGCAGCGCACCGACCAGACCCAGGGGATCGCGGCCCCGCCGCCGCCATCCGGCGCGCCGCCGCCGCCGTCAATTGGTCCGCTGCCTCCCGCACCGGCCGCGCCGCCCTGACCTCTCGTCCCAGGCTTCGTCGCGCCGGGCGGTCCACCACATCCGGTCCCCGCGGCGATCGCGGCCACTACCACCAGCGCCGCGCCGAGGCTCTTCATCGGGCCCAGACGCTAGCACGGTCGCGCAGTTCCGAGATCCGCGGTTTCTCGAGGATTTCTCGGCCCCTGCCGCGCGCCCGCGCAACAAATGAGAGCAAAACGCCAGGAATGCGTCAACACGGGCGGAGAACTCCAATCTAGAGTGGCCCCCCATCGTCTTCCACGAGAGAGGCGGACCTCATGACGGCAACAGCCAACACAGCACCAGCACCGGCGCGGGAGTTCGGCGGGGCGGAGATCCGCAAGGTCATCTTCGCGTCGTCACTCGGCACGGTCTTCGAGTGGTACGACTTCTACATCTACGCGACGCTCGCGCCGTTCTTCGCGACGTTGTTCTTTCCCAAGGGGAACGCCACCACGGCGCTGCTGGCCAGCTTCGCGACTTACGCCGCGGGGTTTCTCGTCCGGCCCTTCGGCGCGCTGGTGTTCGGGCGGATCGGGGACCTGGTCGGTCGCAAGTACACCTTCCTCGTCACCATCATGGTCATGGGCCTTTCGACCGCGGCGGTCGGCATGCTGCCGACCTACGCCAGCGTGGGGATGCTGTCGCCCACCATCCTGGTACTGCTGCGGCTCGCGCAGGGGCTGGCGCTGGGGGGTGAGTACGGCGGCGCCGCGACCTACGTCGCCGAGCACGCGCCCGACAACAAGCGGGGCCTCCACACCAGCTGGATCCAGACCACGGCCACGCTGGGGTTCTTCGTCTCGCTGGTGGTGATCGCCGTCTGCCGCGGCAACATGGCGGAGGCCGCGTTCAAGAGCTGGGGGTGGCGGATCCCGTTCCTCATCTCGTTGGTGCTGCTGGCCGTCTCGGTCTACATCCGCCTCAAGCTCAACGAGTCGCCCATCTTCCTGCAGATGAAGTCCGAGGGGAAAGGGAGCAAAGCCCCGATCCGCGAGAGCTTCGGCAACTGGAGCAACGCCAAGGTGGTCCTCATCGCGCTGTTCGGGGCGGCGGCCGGGCAGGGGGTCGTCTGGTACACGGGGCAGTTCTACGCGCTGTTCTTCCTGACCGGGACGCTGAAGCTCCCCTGGAAGACCGGCTACCTGATCGTCGCGATCGCGCTGGCGCTGGGGACCGGCCTGTTCGTCTTCTTCGGCTGGCTCTCCGATCGGATCGGCCGCAAGAAGATCATGATCGCCGGCGCGCTCCTGGGCGCGGTCACCTACTTCCCCATCTTCAAGGCGATGACCCACTACGGAAACCCGGCGCTGGAGGCGTTCAACGCGCGCACCAAGATCACGCTGACGGCCAGCAACTGTCAGATGCACCTCTTCCCCAACCCCAAGACCGTCTACAGCGCGTGCGACAAGACGCAGGACTTCCTGGCCAAGAAGAGCCTGTCGTACCAGACGATCGAAGGGCCGGGCGTCGCGGAGCCGGTCATCCACATCAACGACACGGTCATCATGGGCTTCGACGAGGCCAGGCTGACCGCCGCGCTCAAGGCGGCGGGCGCGCCGGGGGTGCCCAAGCCGGAGGACATCAACGTACCGATGCTGGTCCTGCTGGTCTTCATCCAGCTCGTCTACGTGACGATGGTCTACGGCCCGATCGCCGCGTTCCTGGTCGAGCTGTTCCCGGCGCGCATCCGTTACACGTCGATGTCGCTGCCGTACCACATCGGCAATGGGTGGTTCGGCGGTATGCTGCCGCTCACCGCGGCGGCGCTGGTGGCCGCCAAGGGGGACATCTTTGCCGGCCTCTGGTACCCGGTGATCGTCGCCGCCATCACCGTGGTCATCGGCCTGCTGTTCGTCCGCGAGAGCCGCGACCACCGCATCAGCACGCTGTAAGGCCGGTTCCCGGACGTTCGAAGCGCCTACCCGCCCGCCTGTTCGCGACACTAGACAGGTGGGCGGCGCCACGCGCCTAATCGAGCGGTGTGGGTCGGGGCGCACCTCATGCTGCTCGTCGCGCAGGCCGTTGCGCCGGTCGATGCGGGTGCCGGGCCCGCGACGCCGAGGTCTTCCCTGCTGGCGCCGATCGGATCGAAGCCGACCGCACTTCCGGCGCGCGACTACGAGTTGCGCCGCGGACCCGGCGGCGACCTGGTCTACGAGGCGGCGGGGTTCACGGCGCGCATCGCGCGAGACGGCTCGGTCCGTTTCCACGACAAGCACCTCACGCTGTCGTTGCTGCCGCTCATCCCGCATGCGCGCGGTCCGCGCGGGCCCATCACCAGCGTCCCCAGCCTGGAGTCGGTCATCCGCGGTCACGGCAAGGTCCCGCCGCCCCCGCCTCCCGACGCCGTCGAGGCGTCGTCGACCGCATACGGTGCCCGGCTACCGGCCCCCACGGTGACCCCCTACCGGCCGGATCCGCGCGAGGCCTGTTCCTATCCCGCCCCCTGTTTCTTCGGGGCTGCGGTGGTGTTCGTCAGCGTGAACGGCGAGTTCGACGTGACCGACGAGCTGATGCGCCTCGCGAGTCAGGACCCGTACCGGTTCGCCAAGGCGCGCTTCCTGGCCGGCACCCGCGACCTGCGCGTCCGCCTGGCCGCGCGCGCCCACGCCGACGACGTGCGCCGGTCGATCGCCGATCTCCCGGCCCGCCTCGCCCTCGTCGCCTGCGATGGTGAGCGGAGCGTCGCCGAACGGCGCGCCATCCTCGAGGCCCTGCGCGCGGAGCTGGACCCGGGGAGCCCCGAGGGGCGCGAGGCCGGCTCGACGATCGACCGGTTCCTAGCCGGGCTCGACGGCCCCGACGGCGGCCTCGCCTGTCCGTCGCGGTGACGCGCCGGCCGCGACCATCACGATGCCGCCGAGGATGCAGGCGCCTCCGGCGAGTCCCAACGGGCTGAGCGGCTCGGCCAGCAGCCAGGCGGCGAGGAACAGCGTCGCCACCTGCTGCATCTGCAGGGCGATGGCGCCGGTCGCGACGTCGACGTGGCCGAGGCCCCAGCTGTTGAGCCACCACCCGAGGAGCTGCACGACGCGCCGGCGAGCACAGCCGTCAACCCTCGCCGACGGGCGCTCGTGGCGATCACGGCGGCGCAGACTGACACGTTTGCAGTCAGCAGGGCAGTCGCGCCGGTGGTAACCTTGACCCGTGGTTCGTGACGACGATTCCCCGGAGGGCTTCGAGGACGAGCCGACCCACCTCGATGAGATGCAGCCGGTTGGCGCGTCGGAGCGCCAGACCCGCACCTACAAGACCGCCGAATTTCTGGCCGGGCGGGACGCCGGGCTCAAGGAAGGGATCGACGCCGCCGTCACAGCGCTGCGCGTCGAGCTGGTGCGCGCCGGCTGCACCGAGGACGAGATCAAGCACATCGTCGCCCGCGTCCGGGCAGGCGCCGGAACCCCGAAGTAGCCGCCGATCGCTGGTCGCGGCTCAATGCCGCTTTTCGGGCGCGGGGGAGAGCTCACCCGGCTGGCGCAGGCTGTCCTTCGGCCGGGGCCAGCGGCGCGCGTGCGTCCGCTCCTGCCAATCGAGCCGCCGCTCCGCCCGCCGAGCGTCCTCTTCGGGGGTGGCGATTCGCGGCTCGACCGTCGCCGCTTCGGGAACGTCGTCGTCCGGTGTGCTGGGCATGTCCAAGAAGGTGGACATTGAACCTGGCCCACGCTAGCCCGGGGCGCGCCACGCCACCTCCGTGTCGTCGATCGTGACGAGGGCGCGCGGGACGAGCCGCTCGATCTCGGCGAGCAGCCCTTCGATCTTCTCGGGGACGTCGATCCACTCGATCACCATCGGGAGCTTCTCGACCAGATCGCCCAGGTTGACGGTGTGGACCACGCCCGAGCTGCCGAACCCCTCCAGGCCCCGGAACACGCTGGCCCCGGCGGCCTTTTGCTTGCGAAGAAGCTCGACGATGGCCAGGTGCGCGGGCCGGTGCCCGACCCGGTCGTTCTCCTCGAGATAGATCCGCACCCGCCTGGCCTTTTCGAAGCGCCGCATGAGCCCCTCGAGGTCAATATGGGTCCACTCGGGTCCGTGGCGGGACCGATTCGGAATCGGCGCCAGGTGCGGTATACGGGGCCCATGTCCGAACAACGCTCAACCATTTCCGCGGCCGAGGCGCTGGCGCGCCTCAAGGCCGGGAACGCCCGCTATGTCCAGAACGTGCGCAGCGTCGAATCGATGCTCAGCCACAGCAACCGCGACGTATCGGCACCGCAGCTCCCGGTGGCCATCGTTCTCGGCTGCTCCGATTCGCGCGCCCCGGCCGAGATCGTGTTCGACCAGGGGCTGGGTGACCTGTTCGTCATCCGCGTGGCGGGCAACATCGTGGCGCCCTCGCAGGTCGGCAGCGTCGAGTTCGCCGCCGAACGGTTCGGCACCCGCCTCGTGGTGGTCATGGGGCACACCGGTTGCGGCGCGATCCACGCGGCCATCGAGGCCATCAGCGGCGAGCCGGGCCCGGCCTCGCGCAATCTGATGTCGATCGTCAATCGCGTGCGACCGAACATCGAAGGGCTGATGGCGACCGAGCTCGCCCGCGACTCGGTGCGGCTGCACCGCGAGGCGATGCGGGCCAACGTGCGCGCCTCGGTGAACCACCTGCGCCACGGCTCGGAGGTGCTCGAGCGGCTGGCCGAGGAGGGCGGGCTGGCCGTGGTGGGAAGCGAGCTCGATCTGGCGACCGGCGAGGTGACCTTCTTCGACGACTTCCCCCGGTTCGAGCGGCGCGGGTGACGCGGCGAGGGGGCCGGCCGGTGTGAAGAAAACCGGCCGGTCGATGGCGAGGGCGTTCGCCGCCTGGGCGCTGGCCGTCACCTCTTGCGGCGCCGGGGCGGCCGGAACACGGGACGCCGCGCGAGACAGGCCGGCCTTCGTCGATCCGCGCGCCGCGATCTGCGCCGACGCCTCGAGCTCGGCGGTCGGATTCGATCTGGTGCAGACGATCTTCACCGACGACTGCGTGACCTGTCACACCCGCGGCGACGATCTGAACCTGACCTCGGGCGCCGCCTGGGCGGACCTGGTGAATCGACCGGCCCCGGCCGCCGAGGCCTGCGGCGGGACGCTGGTCGTCCCCGGCGATCCGAACGCCAGCTATCTCTATCAGAAGCTCACCAACCCCAACCCCTGCTCCGGTTCGCAGATGCCGCGGACCTCTCTGTTTCCTGATCCTTTGCCGGCCTGCGTGCTCGCCTTGATCTCCTCCTGGATCGTCGAGGGGGCACCCGCGCCGAGCGGCGACGCCGGCGCTTCCGATTCCGGCGGATAGGGCGCGGCGACGCCTCGTCGCGCGCGCCGGCGTCGAGGGCCAGGACGCGCGCAAAGATCTTCTCGACGTTCGCCGGCTTGGCCAGATGGCGATCGAAGCCCGCGGCGCCCGCCTTGGCGACGTCCTCGGCCCGGCCGCAACCGCACATTTTCGGCCGGCGCACGCGCCGAACAAAACGCTTTCGCAAAAATGTCCGGAAAGAGCTCATGCGCTTTTAAGATCGCGCCTTTGCGAGCGTCGACTACACTGCTCGACGCAGGTGAGCTTCAAGGATGTTCGGCGTCCACGCCGCAGCGTGGTCGCCTCGCTGTTCGCGCTGGTGCTCGTTTTTGGATTCCGAGGGTTCGGACGCCACGAGGGGTCGTCGTCCGCCCTCCGCGCCGCGCGGGCCGCCACCCGGACCCGGGCCCCGCGCCCGCTGGCCCGTGACGACAGCGATCGCGACGGGTTGTCGGACGCGCTCGAGGAGGCGCTGGCCGCCCGCTACGCGCCGGCGGTCGTCCTCGCGCCGGGAGAGCGCAACCGCCCGGCCTCCACCCGCTGGCTCTTGTCCCGCGTCGCCCCGCCGGGGATGTCGGCGCAGGATTTCGGCCGCGCCCTGGTCGCCGGACAGCTCAACCTCGGCGGCGCCGACTTCTCCGACGAGGTGCGGGCCGGCAGCGGGGATTCGCGCGACTGGGTCACCTACGTGCACGTCTACCCGCGGGTCGACGGCGGGATCAACGTCCAGTACTGGTTCTTCTACCCGTACAACCAGGCGCCGCTGTTCTTCGATCACGAAGGGGACTGGGAGCACATCACGGTCGACCTCGGACCCGGGGGGGCTCCCCGCGCCGTCTACTTCTCCGAGCACGGCAACAACAACCCCGGCGTCTACCGCGCGTGGGAACGCGTGCGAAGGGTGGGCGACCATCCGATCGTCCTGTCCGCGCGCGGGACCCACGCGAGCTATCCGGAGCAAGCGTCAGTGGCCTGGTTCGACCACGTCAGCCAGTGTCGCAGCGTCGACGGCTGCGCCGATCCCGTCTGGCGGACCTGGGCCGCGGGCGGGCTGGCCAACGTCGGCGAACGCGGCGCCGCCGCCGGCGAAGGCGAGGTGCTGGCTTACGGAGGCGGGTGGGGCGGCGGCGGCCACCTTCTCCGCTCGCGCGCCGCGCCGCAGAGCCCGCCGCACCAGGGCGGCTTTTCGACCGCCGGGTTCGACTGAGCGGGCGGCCGCGCCGCGACCACCATCAGGGATCGCAGGACTGACGGAGCGGAGGTTGCTCGGCGGGCCGGGTGGACTCACCTTGTCGTCGATGGCGACCAAGGCGGAGAGGTTCCGGAGCGCGGCCGAGAGATCGGGACTCAAGCGGGCGCCGCGTCCCAAGCCGTCGAAGGTGGCGCGCGGTTCGCACAACGAGGCGGCGCGCGCCGCGGACCACGCCGGCTACCAGCTGGAAGCGGTCGGGCCCGCGCGTCGTCCCTCCCGGAAGTCGACCCGCAAGGCGGCCAACCGGCAGAAGGCGGGCGTCAGCCTCAAACGCCGGGAGAGCGATCGGCTGGAGTCTCCGAAGGGCCTGCGCCGGCGCTGAGCGCCGACGCAGCTGCCGACGGCCAAGAGGCCGGCGACGAGCAATGCGGCGAGCCGAGGGCGACGCAGGGGGCAGATTGCGCCCGAGTTCGGCGGCCGTTCATGTGCTATTGACGTAAATCCCGCGGCGGGACAGCCTTGGCCGATGTTCAGCTGGTCGCGCAGGTTCGACCTCCTGGCCTTGCCTCTCCTGTTGGCCACCGCTTGCGGCCCAGCCGCGTCGGGGAACGGGAGCGGCAGTGGCGGCTCCTCCGGAACCGGCGGCCTGTCGGCGACGGGCGGCGCCTCGGCCTCCGGCGGTTCCTCGTCGACGGGAGGGGCGTCGACGGGAGGGGCGTCGGCTTCCGGTGGTTCTTCGTCGACGGGAGGCGCCTCCGCGACCGGCGGCTCCGGCTCGGGCGGGTCGGCCACGGGGGGGGCGCCAGCGACCGGCGGCAGCGCGGGCGGCCACGGCGGCTCCGGCGGGTCCGGCGGCTCCGGCGGGTCCACCGGCTCGGGCGGCGCCGCGGGTGCCGCCAGCGGTGGCGCCGGCGGCAGCGGCGGGGGTGCCGCCGGGGCGGGCGGTCGCCCGGCGACGGGTGGCGCGGGCGGTGCCGGTGGGGCGGCGACCGCCAGTGAATGGGTCACCGTCACCAACGGCGGATTCTGGAACGACACCAGCGGTAAGCGGATCGAGGCGCACGGCGGCGGCTTCATCCAGGTCGGCGGCACCTGGTACTGGGCCGGCGAGGACAAGTCGATGAACTCGGGGAACTTCTTCGCGGTGAACGTCTACGCGTCGACGGACCTCGTGAATTGGCAGTTCCGCAACGCCATCATCACCCGCAAGACCTCGACCGATCTCGCCGCCGCCGATCGGATCATCGAGCGTCCCAAGATCATCTACAACGACTCGACCAAGAAGTACGTCATGTGGCTGCACTGGGACGGCATGAGCTACGCGACCGCGCAGGCGGGCGTCTTCACCTGCGACACCGTCGACGGCAACTACACGCAGGTGAGCCACTTCCAGCCGAACAGCAACATGGCGCGCGACGATTCATTGTTCAAGGATGACGACGGCAAGGCCTATTTCATGGCCTCCGCCAACAACAACCAGGACATGATCATCTACCAGCTCTCGGACGACTACCTCACCATCAAGAGCCAGGTGGTGACGGTGTTCGCGGGCAAGCAGCGCGAGGCGCCGGCGATGTTCAAGCAAAACGGGCGCTACTACCTCATCACCTCGGCGGCGACCGGCTGGGATCCCAACCAGGCGCAGTACGCGTCGGCCACCAGCATCGCCGGACCCTGGAGCAGCCTCACCAACCTGGGCGACAACATCACCTACGACACGCAGTCGGCGTTCGTCATCCCGTTCGTCGGTAGCCAGACGACCACCTACATCCTCGCCAGCGACCGCTGGCAGGATCCCGATCTGGTGAGCTCGAAGTACGTCTGGATCCCGATCCAGATCTCGGGCACCTCGCTGTCGCTGGCCGACTATGCGCAGTGGCAGCTCGACGTCACGACCGGCCGCTGGTCCGACGATCAGAACCTGATCTCGCAGACCGGCTGGTCGCTGATCTCGGCTGACAGTCAGGAGACCTCCGCCGAGAACGGGAAGGCGACCAACGCCTTCGACGGGTCGACGTCGACCTATTGGCACACCCTTTACACGGGCGGCGCGACGCCTTACCCGCACGAGATCCAGCTCGATCTGGGCGCGACGTACGCCCTCGACGGCTTCCGCTACGTCCCGCGGCAGGACGGCAACACCCACGGGATGGTCGCCACCTGGCAGTTTTACGCCAGCACCGACAAGAGCAACTGGGGGACCGCGGTCGCGAGCGGCGTCTTCGGCTCCGACGCCGACACCAGCGAGGCGCGAGTGATGTTCAGCAAGACCACCGCCCGCTACGTCCGCTTCGTCGCGTTGTCGGAGATCGGCGGCAATCCCTGGGCCTCCGTCGCCGAGCTGCGCATGGTGGGCAGCGCAAACTAGATAGAACGCTCTCGGCAACTTGACCCCTCGTCGGGGTCCGACGAAAATCGAATCATGCGCGTTCGATCTTGGGTGCTGGTGGTGGTCGCTGCGTTGTCGATCGGCGGCTGCGCGTTGACAGAGGACACCGTCATGCTGACCTACCAACCGCGGGCGCCGGCCCAGCGATTGAGTGAGGCGCCAGCGGTGACCGTGTCGGTCGTCGTGCGCGACGACCGGCGGGGCAACGAGCGTGATCGGGTCAGCTGCAAGAAGAACGGATACGGCATGGAGATGGCCGCCATCCGTTCGGTGAACGATGTCCCCGGGCTGGTCAAAGGCTCGATCCAAACCGAGCTGGCGAGGCGCGGGTTTCGGTCGGGCCCGGACGGGGTCACGGTGGTCGTCGAGCTGCGGCGCCTCTACAACGACTTTCACCCCGGCTTCTTCAGCGGTGACGCCACCGCCGAGGCCGATCTGGAGGTGTCGGTCTTTGCCCCGCGGGTCACGGAGGGGTCCCCGCCCGTGTTCGAGGGACGGGCCGAGGGTGAAGGCAAGACCGAAAACGTTCAGTTGTCGAGCGGCGACAACGCCAAGCCGGCGCTGGAGAATGCGCTCAGCGAGGCGGTTTGGAGGCTCTTCAACAACCGGCGCTTCGTGGCTGCGATCTTGTCAGCCGGTGCGGCCCCGGCGCCGGCGCCTCAGCCGCTGGACGCTCCGCAGCCGCAGTCCTGAGGCTAGGGGGTGCCGGCGACGGCCCGCGTGCGCGCGGGGCCGAAGCGCGCGCGGTAGGCCTGGGGCGGCGCGCCGGTGTGGCGCTTGAACAGGCGGCGAAAGAACCCGAGGTCGTCGTAGCCGACCGCCTGGCTGACGTCGGCGATGCTCTTGCCGCGCGTCTCGAGCAGGTGGCGGGCGGCGTCGATGCGCAGCCGGTGCAGGTAGCCGAGCGGCGTCTCCCCGGTCGCGGCCGTGAACCGGCGGGCGAAGTTGCGCGGGCTCATCCCCACCTGCGCCGCCAGGCCGTCGAGGCTCACCTCCTGCTTGAAGTTCCGGAACAGCCAGTCCTGCGCCCGCCGGATCTCTTCGTCGTCGTGCCCGGAGCGCGGCGCCGCGGCGCCGT
>DASYEX010000211.1:0-13472 GCA_036498765.1 Polyangia bacterium | reverse complement strand
GACCACCCGCTCCGTGCCGCCATAGAGCTTGGGCGGGACGCTCTCACTCAACGGACAGACCTGCCCGATTCTCACCGGCTCTCCGGGCGCCGTCCGCGGGATGGAAAACGCATGTGCGTGAACATAAGGACGGTCAACGTGTTCGGAGACTGAAATGGCAGGCAAACGCGCCGGCGCCCGGTCGCATCCAGCGTGGACATGATGGAACGATCTCTCTCCGACCCGTCCCGACTTGCCGAACGGCGATCGAGATTTATCCAACCGATCGATGATCCGCGCGGGCCGGCAGTCCAGGGCGGCGTCGTCGTTTCGTCTGCTGGTGACGCGCGATTTCGGGCTGCTGTGGCTGGGCGAGACGATCTCTCAGATCGGCGACAGCCTGAATCGGGTGGCGCTCCTCTGGTTCGCTTACCAGACCAGCCACTCGACGCTCCGGATGTCGCTGGTCGGCGTGGCCCAAACGGTCCCGCCGCTGCTGCTCGGGCCGGTCGCCGGGGTCTACCTGGACAGGCTGCGCAAGAAACCAGCGCTGATCGCCGTGAGCCTGCTGCGCGCCGCCCTGGTCTCGAGCATCCCGCTGCTGCAGACCGCCCACCTGCTCTCCTTGAACCTGCTCTACCTGCTGGTTCTGGTCCTCGCCATCGCCGGGACGGTGGCGGGACCGGCGCTGGCGACGGTCGTTCCGCTGCTGACGACCCGGGACGATCTGACCGGCGCGAACGCCCTCATTGCCGCGACGGCCACCATCGGCGTCTTGCTGGGCCCGTCCGTGGCGGGGGTGGGGATCTCCTTGTTCGGGATCTCGCGGGTCCTTTACATCGACGCGGCCAGCTTCGTCGCCTTCGCGGCTTGCGTGGCCTTCATCCGGCTGCCGGAGCGGGCTTCCGTCCAAGGGCTGACGCTGCGGTTCGGCGAGCTCATGCGCGATCTTCGGGCGGGCCTGGTGTTTCTCGGCAAGCGGCAGGTGGGGATCCTGCTCCTCACGTTGGTGGCGGGGATCCAGAACCTGGGGGCCAGCGCCTTCGTGTTCATGTTGCCGGCCTTCGTCGGGACGCAAGTCGAGGGCGGATCGGTCTGGCTGGGGCTGCTCTGGTCGGCGTTCGGTCTGGGGATGCTGTTCGCGACGGCCTCGCTGGCGATGCTGGGCCGCACCCGGGTCGGAAGCTCGCTCTGGATCGCGCTCGCGGCGCTGGTGCTGGGGGGGATCGGGATCGCCGCGTTGAGCTTCATCAGGGTGAAGCTGGTCGCCGCGACGCTGATGGTGATCATCGGGTGGAGCGCCGCCGCCTTCAGCCCGGTGATCATCTCGCTGGTCGAGGGCTGCACGCCCGCGGCGCTGCGGGCTCGGGTCCTGACGGCGTTCAACAGCGCCAACATGGCCGCCGTCACCGTGGGGATGATGGCGTTCGGATGGGCCGCGGACCGGTGGGGGAACGCCCTCACCTTGCGGGGAATCGCCGGCGTGTTGCTGGTCAGCGCGGTGGCGCTGGGAGCGGTGATGCGCGTCGCGAGCACGCGGCGGATGGTCGAAGAGCTGGCGGTCGGCCCGTGAGCGCCCGCGCGCGCACCGCCCCATTCTGCGCGTCAGGTATTAGATCAAGTCCGGGAGAGCTGATTGACGAGGCGAGGGGCGTGGGTGCCGGCGATCATCGTGATCTCGATCTTGCCGGCCTGCGCGGCTGCGCCGCCGGCCGTCGTCGGTCGCCACGCAGCCGAGCTGGAGCTGGCCGCGCAACCCGAGGCGCTCATCCAGATGCGGCGGCAGGGCTGCCCGCGCGAGCCGTGCCCCATCTATGAGGTCTCGATCTTTTCGGATGGGCGCGCGGTCTACGAAGGTCGGGCCAACGTGGGGGTCATCGGGCAAAAGCGCCTCCACGTCAGCGCCGGCGACCTCTGCGCCCTCATCACCGCCATCGACGCGATGGACTTCCTCGACAGCGCCGCTGACTGTTGCGTCTGTCCGGAAGCGGCCGAGCAGCGGCTGGTCACCGTCGACTATCGCCCCGGCACGGTGACCAAGACCGTGCTGCACGATCAGCGCTGTTCCCGGGCCCCGCCGGCTCTCTCGGCGCTCGAGCAGCAAATCGATCGGTCCACCGGCGCCGGACGGCTGGCGTCGCTGCCGGTGGCGAGCGCTAGCCGCCGCGGCGCCTCCTTCTGACGGCCGTTCGCTGCCGGACCGGCGTCCGCCGCGCGGGCGGTCAGGTCTTGGGGCTGTGCTCTTCGGCGGGCGCGCCGGCCTGCCCCTCGGCGCGCGTGGCCAGGATGCGGTGCGCCTCCTCGATGAGCTCCTTGGTCTCGGCGGGGTCGGCGGTCACGAAGCCGCCATCGTCGGAGAAGCTTCGTCCTCCCAGGGCGCCGCTTCCGACCGAGCCGAGCTGACCGCGGATGTACGCGAGCTCCGGGTCGACGTAGCTCCCCCACGGCGGACCGGCCATCACCTTGCGCGGAACCCCTCTGCCACTCCCTCGTCGGTCATCCTCATCCATGGCCTCGACCTCCTTGCCTCGTGAGTCATCGTGGTCCGCGAGGGATCGGAGGCAAGCGCGAGCATGCATAAGCCGGTGCCGCCGGGGTTGGGAGGCGGCCCGCGCTGATTAGCTTCGAAGCATGGCGCTTCCGTCGCGCGGGGTCCGGGCAGGCACCATCGCTGGAATCGAGGTGCGGCTCGACTGGAGCCTCATCGTCATCTTCTGGCTCATCCTGGTGAACCTGGCCGGGGGCACGTTCGCCCTCCACCATCCCGGCTGGTCCCCGGGGCTCCGCTGGGCGACGGCCGCGGTGGCCGCCGTGCTCTTCCTGCTCTCGATCCTGGCGCACGAGCTGGCGCACGCGCTGGTCGGCCGCGCCCAGGGGGTGGAGATCGCCGGGATCACGCTGTTCATGTTCGGCGGCGTCTCGCGCACCAAGACGGAGCCGCAGTCGGCGCGGCGCGAGCTGCTGATGACCGTGGTCGGGCCGCTCACCAGCATCATCATCGGCGTCGGCGCCTGGTTGGTGGGGACCCACGTCGTTCCGCGCGCGGTCGAGATGGACGTGACCGCGCCGCTCAGCCGCTCGGGCGCCGTCGGCCCGCTCGGGACGCTGCTGCTCTGGTTGGGGCCCGTCAACATCGCGCTGGGGATCTTCAACCTGATCCCGGCCTTTCCGCTCGACGGCGGCCGCGTGCTGCGCGCGGCCCTCTGGGCGGCCACCGGCGATATGCGCAAGGCGACGCTGTGGGCGGCCGGGCTCGGGCGCTTCTTCGCGACGCTGTTCATCCTGGCCGGAATCACCATGATCTTGGGCATTCGCCTGCCGTACCTCGGCACCGGTCTCGTCCCCGGGCTTTGGATCGCCTTCATCGGTTGGTTCCTGCAGCGGGCCTCGGCGGCCAGCTACTCACGCGCGTTGGTGGGCGATCTGCTGGAGCACGTCCGGGTGTCGGAGCTCATGCAGCGGGGGGGCTTCGCCACCGTGCCACCGGACCTGCCGGTCGCGGCCTTCGCCGAGGGGCAGTTGATGGAGGCTGATCAGCAGGCGTTCCCGGTCACCGAGCAGGGGAGGTTCCTGGGCGTCGTCACGCCGGCCGACGTCCGGCGGGTTCCGCGGACGGACTGGGGCGCGACGAAGGTCCGGGAGATCATGATCGCGGCGACAGACTTGCCCGTGGCCACGCCCGACGAGCCGGCCACCTCGGCGTTCGAAAAGCTCGCCGCCCGCGACGTCGGACAACTCGCCGTCGTCGATCATGGTGGCCTGGTCGGACTGCTCAGGCAGCGGGACCTCGCCCGCTGGCTGGGCCAGCACAGCGGCAGCCTTCCTTTTCTACGGCAGCGTCGGGCCTAGCCGGGAGGCTGCGGCGCCGCTCAGCAGACGGTGGAGCCGGCGCGTGGCACCGTTCGATCCAGGTAAGCGCCGCCGGCGGCGATCGTACGAATGGCGTCCAAGAGGTCGCTGGGCGGCGACTGCTTGTAACAGATGCCGGCGGCACCCGCCGCGAGCATCAAGCTCGCGCAGGCGAGCTGGCGCTGACCGGTCAGCGCGAGCACCTCGACGTCGGGACAGGTGGACCTGATTCGTGTGGTGGCGGAGATGCCGTCCAGCCCCGGCATCAGCAGATCCATCACCACCACGTCGGGCCGGAGCGTGGTGACGTGGCGGACGGCAGTCCGGCCGTCGGCGGCTTGGCCGACGACCCGGAGGTCGTCCTGGCGATCGATGAGGGCGCGGAGGCCCCCCATCAGCACCGGATGATCGTCGACGAGAAAGACGCGGATCGGGCTCTTGCGGCGCGTGGTCCGGTGCCGACTCATGCGGCCCCCGCGGCGGGGTTGATCTCGATCCCGTGCGCGACCGCGAACCGCAGCAGGCTGGCGGTGCTGGTGATGCCCAGCTTGCGGTTGATGCTGGTCCGATGGGTCTCGACGGTCTTGACGCTGATGCGGAGGCGGCCCGCGATCTCCCTGGTGTCGCCCCCCGTAACGACGAGATGAAAGATCTCATGCTCTCGCTTGGAGAGACGGCCGAGTGGCTTCTCGCCGGCCGCGCGAAGGGTGCGCCGTCGCGTCGGCAGCTCGAGGAGCGGCGAGAGGTACACGCCTCCGGCCGTGACGCGCTCGATGGCCGCGAACAGGTCAGCAGTCGACTGCCTCTTGAGGATGAACCCCGTGGCGCCAGCGTCGAAGGCCTCGGTCGCCGAGAACTCGTTGCAGAACGCCGTCATGATCAAGAACTGCGTGCCCGGGTGCTCACGCTTGCCCCGGCGAACCAGCTCGATGGCGCTGCCGTCGCCCAATGACAGATCCGCCAGAACCAGGTCTGGTTGGATGCGCTCGAGGACGGCAAACGCCTCCTTCAGGTTTCCGGCGGTGCCGGCAACCCGCAGGCTCTTTTTCGTCGAGAGCAACTGGCCGAGGGCATCACGGACAATCGGGTGATCTTCAACGATCGCGATGTTGACCACCGGCAGAGTCACCCGCGCAATATAGGCACCAGACCGAGGACGCAAGGGGTTTACCGAAAAACGCGCCCCCGTAGCCTGCTCGCGTGGCGGGTACGGAAATTTCCCCTCCGTAATGTGTAAACGACCGTGCGGGTTCCAAGCCCGACTATGAAGAGCGGCCCCGAGGGCTCGCCGGCTCTCGCCAGCGAACCCCAGAGGACGACGAACGTGGCAAAGGTCCGTCAGCGCGTGTTGCTGGCGCCGCTCGCCGGGGAGCCGGGCGCGAGGTTGCCCGGGGTCGTCGAGGTGCCTGACGAGCCGGGCGCCGTGGTCGACGTCCCTGATGAGCCGGGCGTCGTCGTCGATGGACTGGTCTGGCTGGGACTGCTCGGTGCCGAGCTGCCGGTGCCGTACGAGCTGGTGCCACTGGCGCCGGCCGCCCCCATCGCCCCGCTGTTTCTGGGGCCGTAGCCGGTCGTCCCGCTGGTCGAGCCCGGCATCCCGGTGCTCGGGCTGCCCGGGGCCGCGGTCCCGCTCGGCTCGTTCACGCCGCCTCCCATGCTGCCGGTGCTGGGGGCGCCTGAGCTCGTCGAGCCGGCGCCCATTCCGGCCTGCGCGACCAGCCGCCAGGCGCCGAAGGACGAATCCGCGGTCGCCGCGGAGGCGCGGGCGGCCGCCTTGACCGACACCGCGGGCGGCTCGGCCGGCAGATGATTGGATGTCGTCATTGGAACGATGAACATCATGTCAGTTCCTCCTAGGGAGGAATGTGGGCCGTTTCCTCATCATGGCCACCCCTGGCGCGGCTCCGAAACTGGGGGCTGGACCCAATTGGATCCGAGGTGGTGGCTGCCTTGACAGGGCCACCCCGCTGACCAGGTTCGCGGCACGATGGCCACCACACCGCACACGAAGATCGTCGCGCTCGACCACATCAGCTGCGCCGTGCGTGACCTGAAGGCCGCCCGCAAGTTCTACGGCGCGGCGTTGGGCGCCATCGGCATGAAGATCAACCTGGACGTCTCGTCGGCGTTCGGCATGGGCTCGCGTGACGAGAAGGTGTTCTGGCTGGCGCGCCACAAGGACGCCTCGGGCAGCGGCCACTACGCGTTCCGCGTCGACCACCGGGAGGAGGTCGACGTCTTCTACGAGGCGGCGATGGCCGCCGGCGGCCACGACAACGGCAAGCCCGGCCCGCGGCCCGACTACGGACCGGCCTATTACGCCGCCTTCGTCAAGGACCGCGAGGGGAACAACATCGAGGTGGTCTGCTACGCGCGTCCCCGGGGCCGGGGCGCCGCATCACCGCGGCGTCGGGCCGCCGCGCGCCGGCGGCGCTGATCCCCCGTTCGGCGCCCATCAATGCCCATCAATGCCCATCAATGCCCATCAATGCCCATTAATGCCCATCAATGCAGGCCCGGGCGCCGCGATCTCGGCGGCGGCACCCGCAGCAGATGGACGCCGAACCGGCGCGCGCGATCGTACCAGCTCCGCTCCAAGCGGAGGCCGGCGCCGGCGAACAGCTGGGCCAGGCGCGGCGCCGAGAGCTTGTAGCTCGATTCGATGTGGATCCTCTCGCCGGCGCGCAGGCGCAGCTCGGCGTCCAGCGCCTCCAGACGCACCCGCTGGGGCTTCTGGCTCTCGAGGTAGATGTCGATGCGCGACGCGGAGGGATTCCAGCGGACCAGGTGGCGGAACCGCGCGAGATCGAAGCTCGCCTTGAGCTCGCGGTTGAGCCGCTCGAGGACGTTCTTGCTGAAGCGGGCAGTGATCCCCTGCGGATCGTCGTAGGCGGGCAAGAGCTGCGCAGGGGGCTTGCGTAGATCCGCGCCGATCAGCAGGGCATCGCCGGGCGCCAGGCGGCATCGGACGGCGCCGAGGAGGGACCGCGCCGCGTCGGGGTCGAAGTTGCCGATGTTCGACCCGAGGAACAGCACCAGCCTCCGGCCGGCCGGGTGCGCGAGGAAGCCGAGCTCGTCGGGGTAGCGGGCCACCACTGGCTCGACCGCCAGCCGCTTGAGACGCGACAGCTCCGCGGCCGCGCGCGCCAGCGCGGCGGGCGAGACGTCGACCGGGCGGTAGCTCGCCCGTGCCTGTCGCGCCAGCAGCGCCGTCAGGAGGAGGCCGGTCTTCGAAGCGGTCCCCGCCCCCAGCTCGACGACGCCGAGCGGCGGTCCGGCGGCCTCGATGATCTCCGCCGCGTGGGCGGCGAGAATCGCGCGCTCTGTGCGGGTCAGGTAGTAGTCGGGGAGCTCGGTGATCTGTTCGAACAGCTCGGACCCGCGCCGATCGTAGAGCAGCCAGGCGGGGAGGCGTTTGCGGGGGCGAAACAGGCCCTCGCGCACGGCCGCGGCGACCGCGCGCAGCGTCGCGGTATCGGGCGGGGGCGCGGTGGGCGCGTCATCGTCGGGGAGGGCGGCGGTGGCGTCGAGCGACATCCGGCCGAAACGTGTGCACGGGCGAGGCGTTGTCCATGGCGAAGCCGGCTCGAGCTCAGGTCTTGCGCCGAGAGCCCCTGCGGTCGGTCGTCAGCCCGAGCGCGGGGTCCGCCCCGTCTCGGTGGCCAGCGCCGAGAGCCGCTCCAGGGTCGCCCCGTCCTCGCGCAACGCCTCGACCGTGCGGTCGAGCCGATAGCTCCAGTTCGCGCCGTCCACGGTGCCCGGCGTGTTGATCCGCTCGCGGCCGCCCATCGCGTCCTGGAAAGGGACCAGCGTGATGTTCGAGGGCGCCTGATAGATCGCGCGCAGGAAGAGATCGCGGGCCGCATCGTCGAACGGCCTCGCCGGATCGAGACCCTCGAGCGCCGGGATCTGGCGGAGCGCCTCGCGCTCTTCCCGCGGCAAGGCGTCGTACCAGGCGGCCGTGGTGTCGGTGTCGTGGGTGGCGTTGGTGGCGACCGAGATCTCCGGCCAGGCGGCCGGATCGCGGTACCTGTCTCCGTCCTTCTCCCAGCGCAGGACGCGGTACCCGGGGACGCCGAGCTTCTCCAGCGACGGACGGAGAAAGGGCGGCACGGCGCCCAGGTCCTCGGCGATCACCTCGCCCCAGCGGTTCATCACCCGCATGATCCGCTCGCCGAGCGCGACCTGCGCCCCTTCGTCCGCCGGCGTGAACCCCCTGGTCTCGCCGTCGGTGGAGCGGACGAAGGTTCGGTAGAAGCCGAGCGCATGATCGATTCGATAGGCGCCGTAGAGATCTCCGGCGCGCATCGACCGGCCCTTGATCCAGGCGAAGTCGTCCGCCTCGAACGCTTCCCAGTCATAAGCGGGCAGGCCCCAATCCTGTCCCTCGGGCGAGCCCTCGTCCGGCGGTGCCCCGACCCGCTGATCGACGCGAAAGAGATCGCGGCGGGCCCATACGTCCGCGGAGTCGAGGCCGGGCACGAAGGGGAGGTCGCCCATCAGCGCCAGGCCGGCGCCGCTGGCCTCGCGACGCGCCCGGCGCCACTGCACGTCGAGCTGCCACTGCAGCCACTGGGCCCGCAAGATACCGTCCCGGTGCTCGGCGCGGGCGGCCGCCAGCGCCGCCGGCTCGCGGTTGCGCAGGCGCTGCGGCCAAGCGAGCCATTCCCGGTTGAAGCGTTCGTGCAGGACGACGAACAGCGCGTAGTCGTCGAGCCAGGACCGGTGCTCGCCGATGAAGGTGACGAGCTGGCGGCTGCGCGCGCTCTTCGTTTTCCATTCGTCGCGCAGGAAGCGGCCGAACGCCAGGTCGGCGGCCTGGCGCTTGAGGCTGGTCACCGCCGCCCAATCGACGAGGCGGGCGGCCGAGGCCTCCTCGAGGCGGCGGCGCGCCTCATCGCCGAGCGCTTCCTTCCCGCCGGCCGCCACGAAGTCCTCGCACGCTTCGGGCGCCAGGTAGACGGGATCGAGCGCGAACGCCGAGACGGCGGCATAAGGGCTGCGGTCTGCGCCGTTCGCCTCGTTCACCGGCAGGAGCTGCCAGAGCGAGTAGCCCGCCCTCGCCGCCCACTCGGCGAACCGCGGAACGTCGCTGATGTCGCCGACGCCCCAGTCTGACTGCGAGCGCATCGAGAACAGCGGCAACACGACACCGGCGCGCCGCCGGCGCCGCTGCCGCTCCTGGCGCGCGACGCGGGAGGGGGCGGCGGCCGCTTCGCGCCGGAGGTCGGCCGGCAGCGGCTGCCGGAACAGCGCCAACGACCGCGGCCCGACCTCGTACTCGCCGGAGAACCGCCCCTCGCGGTTGGAGGTGGTCGTGTCGAGCTCGAGGAACCACTCGGCGCCCAGATCGTCGGGGAGGCGGAAGGTGATGGGCTCGTGGTGCGCGTTCATGAGGGCCAGCAGGCCGTCGTCGATGAGGCGGTGGCCATGCGCGTCCACCATGCGGATGGCGTCGCCGCCCAGCATGAAGGCGAACGAGGTGATCCACGGCTTCTGCCAGTCCTCGGGCGCCATCTCGCTGCCGTCGGGGCGCAGCCAGGCGAGGTCCTTGAACTGCGAGTCCCAGATGAAGTCGCCCATCAGGAAGCGCCGGTGGCGCAGCCCCGCGTGCTTGCGCCGCAGCGCGATCAGCCGGCGGGTGAAGTCGAGCAGCGCACGCCGCCGGTCGTCGAGCGACCAATCGAACCAGGAGAGCTCGCTGTCCTGGCAGTAGGCGTTGTTGTTGCCGCGCTGGGTGCGGCCCATCTCGTCGCCGCCGAGCAGCATCGGGACGCCCTGGGAGAGCAGGAGCGTGGCCAACATGTTCCGCTTCTGGCGCTCGCGCAGCGCGACGATCTCTGGATCGTCCGTCTCACCCTCGGCGCCGCAGTTCCAGGAGGCGTTCTCATCGGCGCCGTCCTGGTTCTCCTCGCCGTTGGCCTGGTTGTGCTTGCCGCCGTAGGAGCAGAGGTCGTGCAACGTGAAGCCGTCGTGGGCGGTGATGAAGTTGACGCTCGCCTGCGGCTGGCGGCGGTCGCCCTGGTAGAGATCGGCCGAACCGGTCAGCCGGTAACCGACCTCCGAGGCCAGGTTCTGGTCGCCTTTCCAGTAGCGGCGAAGGGCGTCCCGGTAGAGGCCGTTCCATTCGCGAAAGGGCTGCGGAAAGTTTCCCACCTGGTAGCCGCCGAGACCGGTGTCCCACGGTTCGGCGATGAGCTTCACCTCCGAGAGCACCGGGTCCTGGTCGATGATCTGGAAGATGGGCGCGTTCCGGTTGAACTCGCCGCGCCCGACCCGGCCGAGCGTGGTGGCGAGGTCGAAGCGGAAGCCGTCGACGTGCATCTCGGTGACCCAGTAGCGGAGCGAGTCGACGATGAGCCGGGCCGCCTCGCGGTTCGAGGCGTCCACGCTGTTGCCGGTGCCGGTGAAGTCGAGGTAGTAGCGCGCGTCCGGCATCAGCCAGTAGTAGGTGGCGTTGTCGACGCCGCGCAGGCTGAGCGTCGGTCCCAGGTGGTTTCCTTCGCAGGTGTGGTTGTAGACGACGTCGAGGATCACCTCGATCCCGGCGCGGTGCAGCGCCTTGACCATCGACTTGAACTCGGCGACCTGGGCCCCGGGGGCGCCCCGGCTGGCGTAGCGCTGCTCGGGCGCGAAGTAGGCCAGGGTGCTGTAGCCCCAGTAATTGTGCAGGCCCCGGTCCTGCAGGAAACCGTCGTCGACGAACTCGTGCACCGGCAGCAGCTCGACCGCCGAGACGCCGAGCGTTCGCAGGTGCTCTATCGCGGCGTCGTGCGCCAGGCCGGCATAGGTGCCGCGCAAGGGCTCGGGCACGTCCGGGTGGCGCATCGTGAAGCCACGGACGTGCAGCTCGTAGAGGATGGTCTCGCCCCAGGGCGTTCGGGGCGGCCGGTCGTCGCCCCAGTCGAAGCGCGGGTCGACGACCACCCCCTTGGGGACCCCCGGCGCGCTGTCCCGTTCGTCGAAGGAGAGGTCGGCACGATCGTCGCCCGGCGTGTACGCCGCCAGCGGCTGCCTCCAGTCGACCTCGCCGAGCACCGCCTTGGCGTACGGATCGACGAGCAGCTTGTTCGGATTGCAGCGGTGTCCCCGCTCGGGCGTGTAGGGGCCGTGGACGCGCAACCCGTAGAGGGTGCCGGCGCCGAGCTCTGGAACGTATCCATGCCAGGTGTGGCCGGTGACCTCCGGCAGGTCGAAGCGATCGACCTCGCGCCCCGGGTCGGCCGGATCGTAGACACAGACTTCGACCCGCGTGGCAACGTGCGAGTAGACGGCGAAGTTGACGCCGCGCCCGTCGAAGGTGGCGCCGCGAGGGAAAGGAGCGCCCGGCCAGACTTCCCGCATCAGTCAGGCAAGGTAATCACGCCCGTCGCTGATGGTTGTGCTTCCCGACGGAGAAACGTCGCTTCACGCGCGCCGCAGCCTCGGGCGCGCCTCAGGTGGTCCGGGTGATGCCCCCGCGCACCACGTGAAAGACGAGGCTGACGAGCGCGAGGATGATGAGCAGGTGGATGGCGGCCGACGTCACGTGGAAGACGGCGAAGCCGAACACCCAGGCGACGGCCAGGATCACTGCGAGAACGAAGAACATGATCACCTCCTACGAAAGGGCCTTACGCATAACGTAGTCACTGGGGCCGTCGATCTTAGATTCCCTGACAGGAGGGGCGAATGAAGAAGCGCAGGTCGACACGGGGGCGGAAGTACGGGAGCGGCGCCAAGCGGTCGGTGGCGAGCGCGGTGCGCCGGTCGAAGCGGGGGACGCTGAAGGCTGGCAAGGGACGCCACGGGCGCGCCAAGAGCCGCAAGCAGGCGATCGCCATCGGGCTCTCCGAGGCGCGGAAGAAGGGGGCCAAGGTTCCCCCCCGGCGCAAGGGGCGGCGCTGATGCCGGCGACGGAGCGGCAGCGACGGGCGGCCCGCCAGAACATCAAGAAGGCGGCCGGAGCGGCCCGGAAGAGCAAGACCATCAGCAAGCTGCCCAAGGCGACGCGCACGGCGCTCGCCAAGAAGGCCAACAAGGTCAAACGGCAGCGGCGCGGGCGCTGACGGTCTTCCGCGTCTCGCCGAGACGGGCCGCCAGGCGGATCGCGTCGTGCGGCGCGTGGCCCTCGGCGTCGTTGTCGAAGTAGACGTAGGCGTCGTCGCCCGCCGCCGTACGGGCGGCGATCCGCTCGGCCCAGGCCGCGAGCTCGCGGTCGGTGTAGCGGCTGGCGTAGAGCTGTGTCGAGCCGTGCAGCCGGACATAGGCGAAGTCAGCGGTGGATTCCAGCGGCGCCGGGTGACGGCCGGCCGTGTCGGCCCAGACCAGCGCGACGCGCAGCTCGCGCAGCGCCGCCAGCGCGACGTCGGAGAGCCAGGAGGCGTGGCGGATCTCGACGGCGTGGCGGATCGGTGCGCTCCGTCCGTCGGGCGCCCGCAGGGCCGCGCGTCCGGTCGTCCGTGCGTCGTGGCGGCGCGCCCAGCGTTCCGCCGCCGCGAAATCGCGCGGGAGCGCCCCGAAGAAGTCGCGCGCGCGCGGCTCGTCCCAGGCGAGCTGCGGCGGAAGCTGCCAGAGGATGGGCCCGAGCGCAGAGCCCAGACGCAGGATGCCGGAGGCGAAGAAGTTGGCCAGCGGCCGTTCGAAGCGTCGGAGCTTGAGCATGTGGGTGAGGTACCGGCTCCCTTTGACGGCGAACACGAAGCCGTCGGGGACGGCGGCGCGCCAGGCCGTGCAGGTCTCGGGGCGGGTCAGCGAGTAAAAGGTCCCGTTGATCTCCGTGGTGGGGAGGC
The DNA here is from genome assembly GCA_036498765.1 of Polyangia bacterium. Classification (GTDB taxonomy): domain Bacteria; phylum Myxococcota_A; class Polyangia; order Fen-1088; family Fen-1088; genus JADGRB01. The sequence continues at coordinate 873 of DASYEX010000211.1, read as the reverse complement.
GCCGGGCCAAGTATTCGAGCTCGCGCCGGTGGGGGAGCCCGCGGGGGTAGAAGTCGCCGCGCCAGCGCGGATAGAGCCATCCGCTGGTCCCGACGAGCGCGCGCCCTACGCGAGCCGCCGCTGGTGGGGCTCCGCCCCGCCGGTCGGGCATCCCGTCATTTCCCGGGCGCCCGCTCGCAGGTCGGAAAGCTGAGCATGAAGACGCATCCCTTACCCGGCAGGTTGGAGACCTGGACGCTCCCCTGGTGCGCCTGGACGGCGTCCTTGGCGATGGCCAGGCCCAGGCCGAAGCCGCTCCGGTCGGCCCCGCGCTGGACGAACGGGGTGAACAGCTCCTCGCTCTTGCCTTCGGGCAGGCCACCGCACTCGTCCTCGACCTCCACGCTGGCCACGCCGTGGCCGGTCCGCACCCGCACGTCGATCCGCCCGCCCTCCCGCGTGTACTTGACCGCGTTCCGCATCAGATTGCTCACCGCCGAGCGGATGAGGCGCGGATCGCCCTCCAGGCGCGCCTCACCGTCGGTCGCGATGGTGAGGTGCTTCTCCTCGGCGTCACCGGCCATCTCCGTCCGCGCGGACTCGATGATCTGAGCCAAGGAGACCTCACTCTTCTCCAGATCTCGACGGTGGCCGAGATCGCGTGCGCGCACGCTCGACAGCGAGGTGTCGATCAATTGCTTCAAGGCCGAGAGGTTGCGGATCAGGCGGGCCAACGCCACGTCCTCGGTGGCCCCCGGACGACGCTGCAATACGTGCGCGGAGAGCAGCGCCGAGCCGAGCGGGTTTCGCAGCTCGTGCGCGATGAAGCCGAAGTGCTCTCGGCCCTGTTGCTCGATCGTCTGGTCGCGTTCGCGCGCGAATTGCTCCGCCCCG
>DASYEX010000210.1:0-2639 GCA_036498765.1 Polyangia bacterium | reverse complement strand
GACGGCGCGCGCGGTGGAGGTCACCAACTTCATGATCAGCGCCGGCATGGAGCCCAAGCGCCTCTCGGCCGCCGGCTACGCCGACCAGTCGCCGGTCGGCCCCAACGACACACCGGAGAACATGGCCAAGAACCGGCGTATCGAGATCACGCTGGTGCCGAACCTCGACGACCTGCCGCCCATCGACGACGCGCTCAAGGGCGACGCGCCGGCGGCACCCGCCGCGGCGCCGGCCTCGTAGTCCGCCGCCGATGTTGCTCGCGCGCGCCGTGGAGCTCGCCACCCGGAGCGCGCGCGGCAAGCGTCTCCTCTGGAAGACCTGGTACCAGTTCCTGGCGGCCCGCTACCGGGATCCGGGCTGGACCTTCATGAACTACGGCTACCGGTCCCCCGAGGCCCCCCCGCTGCCGCTCGACCCGAGCGACGAGGCCGATCGTTCGTTCATCCAGCTCTACGACGCCGTAGCCCGCGGCGCGCCGCTCGCGGAGCGCGAGGTGCTGGAGATCGGCTGCGGCCGGGGCGGCGGCGCCGCCTACGTCGCGCGCGCCTTCGAGCCCCGGCGCGTGACGGCCGTCGATCTCTCGCCGCGCGCCGTCGCCCTCTGCCGCCGCCGCTTCGCGCACCCGCGCCTCTCGTTCGAGGTCGGTGATGCCGAGCGGCTGCCGTTCGGCGACGGCAGCTTCGACGTGGTGCTCAACGTCGAATCGTCTCACTGCTACGGCCGGCTCGACGTCTTCCTGCGCGAGGTCCACCGCGTGCTCCGTCCCGACGGTCATTTTCTCTACGCCGACTTCCGTCCGCGCGCGGAGGTCGCTGCCTGGCGGTCGGCGCTGGCCGACGCCGGCTTCGCCGTGGCCCGCGAGCGAGATCTGAGACCCGGCGTCGTCGCCGCGCTGGACGCCGACGACGGACGCAAGCGGAGCCTCATCGGCCGTCTCGTCGACCGTCCGCTGGTCGGGATCTTCGGCGAGTTCGCCGCGCTGCAAGGCACCGAGCTCAATGCCGCGCTTCGGGACGGCGATCTCGACTACCGCGCGTTCGCTCTAACCATCGCCACCGAAGCAGGGGCGCGAAGAGCCGTACGGCGTCTCGTTTGACCCAGGTTTGGGCGCCGGCCCTGGACTGGCGCCGCGGTGGCAGGCGTCCGGCCGACGCCACTGATACGATACAACTCGACAAACATGTCGATATTGGCGGCATTTTTGACATAAACTCGTCATATTAGACGATTTTATATAAACTCGTCATATCAGTCGAATAATTGTTGAATACGCGTATAATTCGTCTTATATGACGTGTTGTGAAGATCGAGTCTGCACTGACGGATGAGGCGGTTCTTGGCGAGCTGGGCGCTCGGATCGCCCGCCTCAGGCTGGAGCGCAACCTGACCCAGGCCGCGCTGGCCGAACAGGCGGGGATCTCCAAGCGGACGCTGGAGCGCCTCGAGTCGGGTGAGGTGGCGACGCAGCTGTCGCCGTTCGTGCGCGTCTGCCGGGCGCTCGCTCTCCTAGACAGGCTGGACTCTTTCATCCCCGAGCCATTGCCGAGCCCCGTCGCCCAGCTGAAGCTGCAGGGCCGAACGCGACGTCGCGCCTCTGGCTCGAAACTCACTCCGCGGAAGCCCAGAAAGTGGACCTGGGACGAACCGTGATCGCCGAGGTTCGACTGTGGGGGCGCACCATCGGCGCCGTCTCGCAATCCGACGGTCGAGACGCGGCCGCCTTTCAGTACGATCCGGAGTTCGCGACCAGCGGGATCGAGCTGTCGCCGTTCACGATGCCGCTCAGCGATCGCGTCTACATATTCCCCGAGCTGGCGCGGCGGACGTTTCATGGCCTCCCCGGCCTGCTGGCGGACTCGCTCCCCGACCGATTCGGCAACGCCCTGCTCGATGCCTGGCTGGCGAAAGAGGGACGAACCCCGGAGACCTTCACCGCCGTCGAACGCCTCTGCTACACGGGCACTCGCGGGATGGGCGCGCTGGAGTACGCGCCGAGCCTGGGCCCCCGACCCAGGAGAGCGACGAAGATCCAGATCAGTGCGCTCGTCGAATTGGCCTCCGAGATCCTGACGCACCGGCGTGAGTTGCAGGGGCCCTTCGCCCGGGCGAAGCGAACGAGCACGTTGAAGGACATCCTCCTGGTCGGAACCTCTGCCGGCGGCGCGCGCGCCAAGGCGGTGATCGCCTGGAACCGCCGGACCAACGAGGTGCGATCGGGGCAGCTTCCGGCAGGCGAGGGCTTCGAGTACTGGCTCATGAAGTTCGACGGCGTGGCCGGCAACAAGGACAAGGAGCTGGACGATCCCAAAGGCTACGGCGCCATCGAGTACGCCTACCACCTCATGGCTCTCGCGGCCGGGATCTTCATGACCGAATCCCGCTTGCTCGAGGAGAACGGACGCCGGCACTTCATGACCCGGCGCTTCGACCGGCTGGAGGGCGGCGAAAAACTACACATGCAGTCGTTGGGCGCGCTCGCCCACCTCGACTTCAACGAGCCCGGCGCCTACGCCTACGAGCAGGCGTTCCTGGCAATTCGCCGGCTCAACCTGCCGATGCAGGCGGTGGAGGAGCAGTTTCGACGAATGGCGTTCAACATCGTGGCCCGCAACCAGGACGACCACGTCAAGAACATCGC
>DASYEX010000209.1:0-13101 GCA_036498765.1 Polyangia bacterium | reverse complement strand
GCGGTGGGGCCGGCGCGGCGGGGTGCGAAACGGCGGGGTGAGAAGCGGCGGACATTCGGAGCTCGGCGATTCTGCCCGAGAGCCGAGTCAGCGTCACCTCGCCACCGCGATCGCGCCACCGATCTCGGTGGAGGGCGACGGGCTTGCGATCCGCGCGCGACGGCGACGATGATGTGGCTTCCCCCGCCCATCGCATGACCCTCCCCTCGCTCACCCTCGCCGGTCTCGTCTTCGCCACCGCTTTTGCGGCCTGTGCGGCGGCGCGGACGCGCGGGCCGCGCCCGCCGGCCGCGGGCGGCGTCACCGTCACCCGCTCGACCTACGCGGGCTGGGAGGCCCTGGTCCTCGGCAACGGCGCCGCCGAGGTCACGGTGGTCCCCGCCATCGGCCGGATCATGCAGATCGCCCCCGTCGGCGGCGGCGCCGCGCGCGGGCCGCTCTGGAGCCACCCGGGGATCGGCCCCACCCTCGGACCCGACGAGGGCGGCTGGATCAACCTGGGCGGCGACAAGGCCTGGCCGGCCCCGCAGTCTCGCTGGGAGGCGATCGCCGGCCAACCCTGGCCGCCGCCGAAGACGTTCGACGCCGCGCCGTTCTCCGCCCAGGTTCGCGGCGAGACCGTCGAGATGCTCTCGGCGGTCGATCCCGCGTACGGCCTTCGCGTGCGGCGGACCATCGCGCTCGATCGGACGGCGCCCGTCCTCACCGTCGACACCGCGTACGAGAAGGTCGAGGGTGCGCCGATCCGGACCGGCGTCTGGACCATCACCCAGCTCGCCGCGCCCGAGCGCCTCTTCGTGCGCCTGCCGCCCCGGTCGGCCTTCCCGGGCGGATTCGCCCAGCGGCTCCCGGATCCGCCGCGGATGCTGGCCGTGGAGGGCTGTCTCCTGGGCCTCGGGCGCGATCCGGCCGCCAAGACCATGATCGCGAGCGACGGCGACGCGCTCCTCTGGGTCGGCGCCGGGCCCGATCTGCTGATCGAAACCGTCCCAGAGGCGCATGACCCGGGAGCCGAATGGCCCGACGGAGCGCACGCTCAGATCTACACCAGCTCCGACGCGGCCCTCCCCTACGTCGAGCTCGAGCTGTTCTCGCCGCTGGCCGAGCTGGCGGTCGGCGGCCGCGCCGGCCTGCGGGTCCGCTACACGCTCGTCGCGCGGACCGAAGCCGATCCGACCGCCGAGGCCAGGCGGGTGCTGGGCCTGTGAGGCAACGCTGGCGCGCGGGCTTTCGCCCAATTTTGCGCGCGCTGGCGGCGCGCCGCGCGACGTTCTGGCTGCTGGCCGTGGCGGCCGTGCCGTTTCTCCCTGACGCGCTGGATCTTTTGCGCCACGGACTTCCCGACGTCCTCTTCAGCGGCGACGGCGCGGTGCTGGAGATCCGGACGCTGCACGCGGTCCACGGCCGCCAGCTCCTGGGCCCCTACTCGCGGTTTCTGTGGAGCCACCCCGGCCCGGCCTTCTTCTACCTGGTCGCGCCGTTCTACCGGCTCTGCCGTCTGCGCGGCTCGGGGATCCAGCTCGGCGTGCTTTCGGCCAACTTCGCCGCGGCGACGGCGGCGATCTTCGCCGCCCGCCGCCTGCGCGGCGATCTGTTCGCGTTCACGGTCGGCGTTCTGCTGGCGCTCTACGAGGCGTTCGGCGCGCCTTTTCCCCTGTGGGGCGAGTGGAACCCGATGACGCCGATCCTGCCGCTGGCGCTGCTCTTCTTCCTGGCCGCGCGGCTCGGCGGCGGGGCGGTCGGCGCGCTGCCCGCCGCGGCGCTGGTCGCCTCGGCGATCGTCGAGACGCACCTGGGGTTCGCGCCGGTCGCGCTCTATCTCGCCTTCACCGGCACGCTGTTCTGCTTCCGCGAGCTCTTCATCGTCGGTGACCCAGCCAGCGTCGATCGCCGGCGGCTGGTGCGGGCGGTGGCGCTCGCGGGCGGCGTGCTGGTGCTGCTCTGGGCGCCGCCCGTCTACGAGGACCTGACCCGGCACCCGGGCAACCTCCACCAGCTGCGCCTCTTCTTCCTGGCGCCCCACCGGCCGGAGCACCCGTGGCGCGCCGTGGCCGACGCCGTCGCCGGACAGCTGGCGATCTTCCCGCTCGCGGTGGCGCGGGCGGTGGGCCGGGCGACGCTCGCCGCCAGCGCGACCGCCAGCACGGTGCTGGCGATCGCGGAGCTCGCCGGCCTGGCCGCGGCCCTGGGGATCGCGCTCGCGCGCCGCGACTCGCCGGCCGCGCTCCTCTCGGCGGCGGCGCTGGGGGCGATCGTCGTCGCCGCCTTCTCGGTCCGGGTGATCCGGGGAGAGCTCTTCGGCTACCTGGTGGCCTGGATCTCCGTGCTGGGCTTCGTCGCCTGCGCGGCGATCGCGACGGTCTTTCTGCGGCCCACCGGTCCCCCGCGACGCGCGGCGCTCGGCGTGCTGGCGGTCGGCGTTCCGCTGTTGCTCATCGCGCTGCACGCCAGCGCCGACAAACCGTTCGTTCGCGATCGGGACCTGCCGCTCGAGGCCGCGGCCTCCACGCTCACCCGCTTCGTGCGCGACGCCGGGCTCGACCACCCACAGCTCGAGATCGCCACCCACGACAAGTGGCCCGAGGCGGCGTCCTTCGTCCTGGCCCTCTACAAACAGGGGCTGGGCGTGACGGTCACCGACGACTGGCTGTTCATGTTCGGCGACGAGCTGCGCGCGCCGCCCGGCCCCCACCCGAGCCTGATCGTGGCCGACGAAAAAGACGCCGCGCCGCTGCGCGCCCGCCCCGACTGCCGCCTGGTCGCCGGCGCTCCGGGCGTGCTGGTCTTCTATCGCGCCGGGGCCGCGCCGTGAGCCTTCGCGGCGCGCGTGCGCTGGGGGTGCTGGCGGCGCTGCTGGCGGCCGGGCGCCCCACCGAGGCGGCGCCGGCCGAGCCGCCCGCGACGCCCGCCCCCGCCCCGCCGGAGCCGCACGCGACCATCACCGTCGACGGCACCTGCCCCAACGCCGAGGCGATCTGGGCGGCGGTGGCCTCGATCGTCCCGGCCAAGGATCGCGACCGCTTTGCGCTGTCGGCCAAGATCGAAGTGTCCGATCTGGGCGACACCTACCGGGTGGCGGTCAACGCCGCTGGTGTCGACCGGCTGCGCGTCTACCGCGACGTGGCCCGCGACTGCGATCACCGCGCCCGCTTCGCCGCCGTCTTCATCGTTCTCACCTTGATGCCGCCCGACGTGCTGCTCGACGCGCTTCCGGCGCCTCCGCCCGAGCCGCCGCCCCCACCTCCTCCGCCGCCACCCCCGCCGCCTCCTCCTCCGCCGCCACCGCCGCCGCCCACGCCGGCCAAACGGCTCCGGATCGAGCTCTCTTTCTTGGCGGACGCCGCGCCGCGCTCGACGATGCCGTGGCCCCACGTGCTGGGCGGCGAGGTGCGGCTCGCTCCGGGGCCCGGCCGCCTCGGTTTCGTCGGCGCCGCCGGCGTGGCCGTCGGATCGATCGACTTCGGCACGCTGCAAGCAACCGAGCTGCGGGTTCCGTTCGACCTCGGCGCCCGCCTGCCGCTGGCCACGTGGACCGCGCTCGATCTGGTCGGCGACCTGAGCGTCGCGGGCGCCGTGTTCCACGACACCGGAGAGGGGACCGCTGACCCACAGTCGGGCACCCGCCTCGATCTCGGCGCCCGGGCGGGGCTGGTCCTGCACCACGGCCGCCGCCGCGATCGCTTGCTGGAGCTGGCGGGCCTGCACGCCGAGGTTTTCCCGCGGCCCTATGACGTCACGCTCACGCCCCAGGGGACGGTCGGGCACACACCCGCCGTCTGGGTCGGCGTGACGCTGGGCCTGGCGGTGTCGCCTTGAGCGGATTGAGGCAGACTCTCCGGGTGACCGGTCGCGCGCTCGTCCTGCTGGCCGTCGTCCTGGGCGCGCCCGCGTGCAACGGGCGCCTCAACCTGGGGAGCAGCCTCCTCTGGTCGGCGCGCCACGAGACCGGCGACCTCAGCGAGTGGACGCAGGGGGGCAAGGGGGGGACCGCGGCTGACACGCCCGACTCACCGGATACCTCGCTGGTTATCTCGACCGACGTCGCCCACAGCGGGCGCTACTCGGTGAAGCTGACCAACGGCGCTGTCTCGATGTACGAGGACGCGCATCTGTGGCGCGTGGACGACTACCCGATCGCGGCCTACTACAGCGCCTGGTTCTACCTTCCGCGCGCCTACCAGACGGCGGCGGACTGGTCCATCGTCCAGTTCCAAGTGCCATCGGGAGCATCGTCCGCCGACGGCGGCATGGTCGGACAGCTCCTGGACATCGACCTGCGCAGCCTCCCCGGCGGCGACTTGATCCTGAGCGTCTACGACCACCGCGCGGCGTACCTGCGCGCCGCGACGCCTGACCCGGCCATCCCGGTGCCGATCGGCCGGTGGTTCCAGATCGAGGCCTACTACCGCAACGCCGACGACGACACCGGCGAGGCGGCGATCTGGCTGGATGGCCAGCTCAACTACGATCTGCATCGGCCCTTCGGCGCCAGCAGCAGCGTCTACTGGACGGTCTCCAGCAAGACCTTCGGGCTTTCGCCCGCGGAATCGGTCATCTACGTCGATGACGCGGCGGTCAGCCTGGCGCGGATCACCCCCACGGGCGAGCTCTGATGACTCCGAGCCGCGGTCCGTGTAAACTGTTGGGACTTCCGCGCTGCAACCGGTCATGACGTTCAAACAGACCCACGCAGAGGCATCGGCTGTCGGGCGATCCGCGTGGCCGGCCGTGATCGTCGGCGACGTGCGGCGCGCGGCCGCGCGGCTCGACGTCCACAGCTTCCAGTCGATCTACGACACCTACTACACCGAGGTGGCGCGCTGGATCCGGGCGCTGGGCGGACCGGCCGCCGATCAGGACGACCTCATTCAGGAGGTCTTCGTCGTCGTCTACCGGCGGCTGCCCGACTTCGACGGGCGGAACCTGGCCGGGTGGCTGTATCGGATCGCGGCGCATCAGGTGCGCGACTACCGGCGGCTGGTCTGGATCAAGCACATCTTCCGGCGCAGCGTCGCGCTGTCGTCCGAGGTCCCCTCGGCGAGGCCGACGCCGATCATGACCCTCGAGACGCGCGAGCGACAGCGGAGCCTCGAGCGGTTGCTGTCGCGCCTCTCCGATCCATTGCGCGCCGCCTTCGTCCTGTTCGAGATCGAAGGCTACACCGCCGAAGAGATCAGCGAAATGCAGTCGGTGCCCACCAACACCGTCCGCGCGCGCATTCACCGCGCCCGCAAGAAGATGACGGCGCTGCTCGAGTCGGGGGCGGCGGCCGGCGCTGTGGCCGAGACCGCCATGGCGGCGGCCGGGAAGAAGTGACGGTGGACCGCCTCATCCACACCGGCGGCTCGACCGACGCCGAGAGCCGGCTCCTCGACCTCATCGAGGCCTGCGAGCCGGTGAGCGTCTCCGAGCTCGGCAAGAAGCGCTCGCTGGGCGCGGTCTACCACCGCCACCACCAGCGCCGGCGGAGCACCCGTTTCGCGATGCGGCTGGCGATGGCCGCGGGTGTCCTCCTGGTCGCCGGCGCCGCGACGGCCGCCGCCTTCGGGGTCCGCTGGCGGGTGCCGACGGCGACCGCGCCGGTGATCGTCGCCCTCGCTCCGGCGCCCCACCACGTCGCGCGCCCGCTGCGCGCCCCAGCCGTCGAGGTCGCTGCGCCACCGGAGCTGGCGCCCATGGCTGCATCTTCTGCGCCTGCCCACCACGCGCGGGTGGTCCACTCCGAGGACCCGTCGCTGGTCGTCTCGGCCATCCAGGCGCTCCGGCAAGATCAGGACCCGACGCGCGCCTCGCACCTCCTGGGCGCCTACCTCCGGACCTACCCGCACGGCGCGCTCGTCGAGGAGGCGATCGCCCTCTCCTTGGAGGCGGCCGAGGCGCGCCAGAGCCCGGCGGCCGCCACGTTCGCCCAGCGTTACCTGCGGGACTACCCGCAGGGCCGGTTCCGCGCCGCAGCCGCGCGGCTGCTGGCGCGCTCCGCGCCGTAGGCTGCACCTTGCTCGCCGCCGCGCGCGCCGCGCTGCCGCTGCTCCTGCTGCTTTCAGCCTGTGGTGCCGCGCCGCGCGCGCAAAGCGACGGCGGTCCGCCGGCCCGCGACGGCCTGGTGTTCGACATCCCGCCGATCCCCGACGGCGCCGCCGCCGGCTACGCGCTCTCTTTCGACGGCGCCAAGGACTACGCGACGGCCGCCGACGCCGGCTTTCCCATCGCCCTCGGCCCGCAGACGCTGGAGATGTGGATCAACAGCGAGCAGGCCTCGGGGACGCAGGACTTCCTGGTGCTGCGCACCGATTTCTCGAGCGGCGTTCAGATCGGGTTTCACGACGGCGCCCTGGCCGCCTGGCGCGTCTACGCCGATCGGGTCCTGGTCGCCGCGCCGGTCACACCGCCAGCCGGCACCTGGTTCCACGTCGCCTACAGCTACGACGGCACCACCCACCTGCTCTACGTCAACGGCGTGATGGTCGACTCGGAGACCGTCCCCTCCGACGATCGCACGCCCACCTCGGTCTGGCTGGGCAGCACCGACGGCTCCAGCAACATGTTCAAGGGGCAGATGGACGAGGTGCGCGTCTGGATCACGACCCGCACCGCCGCCGAGATCGCCGCCGACATGGCGCACGCCCCGGCCGGGCCCCAGCAGGGCCTCTGCGCCTACTGGACCTTCGACGACGCCATCAACGGCGGGCGGTCGATCGATCTGTCGGGCTCGGGCAACGACCTCACCCTCGGCGACGGCGTCGCGGAGATGATGCCGACCCGCGTGGCCTCGACCGCGCCCGCGGGGAGCTAGCGGAGCTGCGGGGGCCGCGGGTGGCGAGGTTGGTAGACGCCCAGCTTGCCGCCGCCGGGCAGCCCGATCTCGGTCAGGAGTCCCCAGCGTTGATCGGTCACCGGGCCGCACGGGATGTTGCGCGCCTGCATCTCCGCGACGAAGGCCGCGACGTCGTCGCACATCAGAAACAGCTCGTGGCGGCCGCTGTCGGCGGGGTGCACGGCGACCTCCGCCGGCGGCAGCCCGAAGATCTGCCAGCCACCGCCCACGTCGACGTGCGGCAGCGCCAGCACCTCGCGCAGGAACGCCCGATCGGCGTCTGGATTGGTGCTGTAGATGATCGCGTGCGCGCCCGTGATCATGTGCCCCTCCGTCCTGGCGCGGATTGTAGCGCGGCCCGGTCAGTCGGCCCAGCGTTTGGGCATCGTGCGCAGGGTGTTCGCGCCGACGGCGCCGCACCAGGCCTCGAAGCGGGCGCGCGGGACCCCTCGGAAGCGCAGCTCGTCGAGCGACTCGCCGAGCGGGACGGTGTCGACCAGCGTCGCCAGCGTCCGGTAGAAGAGCGCCTCCTCGCGCCGCGCGGCGAGGGTCGCGCCGAGTTGCAGCGCGCCCCGCGGCTTGACCGTCCAGCGCGTCGGATCGTCGGGGATCGCCTCGAGGTGGCCGTAGGCGCCGACCAGCGCCCCGGCGCTCTTCTCGCCGAATCCGGGCAGTCCGGGGATGCCGTCGGCCGTGTCGCCGGTCAGCGCCAAGAAATCGGGGACGCTCTCCGGAGCGTAGCCGCGCGCGGCCCGGAAGGCAGCCTCGTCGGTCACCTTGCGCTGCCGGCGATCGACCTGCACCACGCGATCGCCGCGCAGGCACTGGGCGAGGTCCTTGTCGGGCGACAGGATGCGCACCTGACCGACCTCGCCGCCGAACCGGCGCGCGCCCGTGGCCAGGCCGTCGTCCGCCTCGTGCTCGCGCATCGACCAGACCGTCACGCCCAGCGCCCGCACCGCCTCCTCGACGGGATCGAACTGCGCGCGCAGCTCGGGCGGGACCCCCTCGTCGCTCTTGTAGTCGGGGAACAGATCGTTGCGGAACGAGCGGATCGGGTTGTCGAAGGCCACCGCCAGGTGGGTGACCGCCTCGCCGGGCTCGCTGAGCAGCGCCAGCAGCGACGCCGCCAGCCCGACGGTCGCCTTGCGGTCGGCCCCCGACGGATCGAGGTGGCCGGGACGCGGTGAAAAGTGCGCCCGATAGAGCTCGTACGTCCCGTCGACGAGGTGCAGCCGCGCCACGCTCATTTGCGCAGGCTAACGCGAAAATGGTGCGATGCTCGCGGTCGCGTTCAGGCCATGCGCCGCCTTCCCCTCATCGTGATCGCCTGCTTGGCCGGCGGCCTCCTGGCGGCCGCCGCGCCGGTCCCGGGTGCCGATCCGGAGGTCCACGTGTTCACGGCCGGCAATTCCCCGCCCGGCGGGCGGCGGCCGCTGCTGGTCTTTCTCCACGGCCTGGGCGGCTCGGGGGCCGAGGCGCTGGCCAACCCGGCGCTGCGCGCGCTCGCCGAGCGGGGGGGGATGGTGCTGCTGGCCCCCGACGGCGCGCTCGACCAGCAGGGGCGGCGGTTCTGGAACGCCGGCCCCGCCTGCTGCAACTTCGACGGCAAGGCCGTCAACGACGTCGCCCGCCTGGAGGCGCTCATCGCCCACTGGCTCGAGCGCCCGGAGATCGATCCGGCGCGCGTCTACGTCGTCGGCTTCTCCAACGGCGGCTTCATGGCTCACCGCCTGGCCTGCTTCATGGACGACCGGCTGGCGGCGGTGGTCAGCATCGGCGGCGCCGGACGCGCGCGCGAGGAGGCCTGCGCGCCCGTCTCGCCGATCGCCATCGCGGAGGTGCACGGCGACGCCGACCCGATCGTCCGCTACCAGGGCGGCCGCGTGTTCAACGACCGCGCGCTCGACCCGCACCCCTCGGCGCCGGACACGTTTCACGACTGGGCGGTCCGCTTGCACTGCGAGCCGCTCGGCGCGCCCAAGGTGAGCGAGGTCGATCTCGACCCCCGGCTCCCCGGCGCCGAGACACGGATCGAGAGCTACCCCAACTGCCCGGGCGGCACCGCGGAGCTCTGGACCGTGCACGGCGGTGGCCACCAGGTGATGACGCCGGCGCTGCTGGCGCGGGTCGGCGAGTTCCTGAGCGCGCACCCGAAGGTGCCGCCCAAGAAGAAGACAACGACGAAGACAACGAAAGAGCCCCCGAGGAAGAAGCGCGAGCGGGATCGGGGCGTGAAGCTCCCCAACTAGAGACCGCGACCCGCGGGCGGGTTTCTGCCCACGAGGCGCAAATTTCGCGCTGATTTCAGCGGGCGCGACCGCAATCGGCGCTTTTCCCCGATCGCGTGGTCGAGCTTACCTGTGATACCATGATCGCCTCAAAGAATGTCTTGGGAGACAGAGAGCCCTGCGGGAGGTGAGAGCGGCGACGGTCTGGTCGGCAGCCTGGTCGGAAATTATGGGGTGCTGCGGCGGATCGGACAGGGTGGAATGGGCGTGGTCTACCTCACGCACCACGCGGTGCTGGGACGGCGGGCGGCGTTCAAGGTTCTCCTGCCGGAGTTCTCGAACAATCAGGAGCTGGTCGGACGGTTCTTCAACGAGGCGCGCGCCACCGCGCAGCTTCGACACCGCGGCTTCGTCGAGGTGTTCGATTCGGGCCACCTCCCCGACGGCAGCGCCTACCTGGTCATGGAGTATCTTTCCGGCGCGAACCTCGGGGCCTGCATCGAGCACCGCCGCGTGTTGCCGCTGCCGGAGTCGCTGCGGATCCTACGTGACGTGGCGGCGGCCGTGCAGTTCGCGCACGCCCACCGGATCGTCCACCGCGATCTGAAGCCGGACAACATCTACATCGCCACCGATCGCGACGACGGCGGCGACGACCAGGGCGTGACCGTCAAGGTGCTCGACTTCGGCATCGCCAAGCTGAGCGGGACGGGGCCGGGGGACGGCCACAACTCGGCGCGCACGCGCACGGGCCTCTTGCTCGGCACGCCGCTCTTCATGTCGCCCGAGCAGTGCCGGGGCGCGGGGAGTGTCGATCACCGGTCGGACATCTATTCGCTCGGCTGTATCGCCTACAACATGCTGACCGGGGTCCCGCCCTTCTCGTTCGAGGGGTTCGGCGAGATCATCGCGGCGCACCTCAGCACGCCGGCCAGCCCGCTGCGCGCGCTGACCCCTTCGCTGCCCGAGCCGATCGAGCGGCTGGTGCTGAGCATGCTGGCCAAGGCCCCGGGCGAGCGCCCGCAGACCATGTCCCTCGTCTGCACCACGATCGACGAGCTCCGGCGCACGTTGCCCGAAGCCCAGAACGGCGCGGGCCTGCTGTCGCTGGTGCCGCCGCGGTCGGCGCCCGAGCCCGAGCTCGAACCGCTGCCCGATCCCCGGTCGACGTCCAGGCCCGAGGTTCGCCCGGCGCTGCGGCCCGGCCCGCGCGCCGGGTCGGCGTCTGCGTCGACGCCCGCCCCGGCGGTGAGCACCACGCCAGCGCCGGCGGTGGGAAACGCCGGTGGCCGCCCCGCGGGCTCCCTGGACAAGGTCGCGTCGACGGTCACCACACTTCGCACCGGAGCGGGCGCGATCGAAGAAGGCGACGAGGCGCTCGTCGCGCCGGGGTGGAGCCGCAACAAGAAGCTCGCCGTTGGCGGCGGTACGGCCGGCGCGGTGGTGCTGATCGGCGTGCTGCTGCTCCACGGCTCGGGCGGCGGCGCGCCCGCCCTGACGGTAAGCGAAGGCGCCCGACCTGCGAGCGCCGCCCTGGCCGCCGACCATGCCGCGCCCGTCCCCTCGGCGGAGCCCCACCCGTCCGAGGCCGCCGCCCCCGCGCACGCGCCGGCCGTCGCCCCGCCGGCCCCGGCACCGGCCGCGCCCGCCGCCCACGCCGCGCCGGTCGCCCCGGCCACCGTCACGGTCAGCATCACCTCGATCCCGTCGGGCGCGGGCGTCGTCGAGGCGGCGAGCGGAAAGCCGCTGGGGACGACGCCCTTCTCCGGGACGCTTCCGCGCGCCACCGGCGGCCTCCGGCTCGCCCTGCACAAGCACGGCTACCGCACGAAAGAGGTCAGCATCGACGTGGACCACGACACCGAGACCGCGGTCACCCTCGACAAGCCCGTCGAGAAGCGGGCCAACGACGATCGAAGGAAGTTATGACGAACAGATCCATCGCCCTCGGCCTCGCCGTCTGCGCCGCGTTCGTGTCCGTGCAGGCCCGTGCGGAGGATCGCCGCGAGACCGAGGGGCGTTCGTGGTTCGCCAAGGGCGAATACGAAAAGGCGCTCGACCTCTTTGCGGAGCTGTTCGCGGAGAACAACGACCCCGTCTATCTGCGCAACATCGGGCGCTGCTACCAGAAGCTGCGGCGCCCCGAGAAATCGATCGACGCCTTTCGCGAATACCTGCGGCGCGCGCACGTCCGCCCCTCGGAGCGGGAGGAGATCAACGGGTTCATCAAGGAGATGCAGGATCTCCAGGCCAGTCAGGCCGGGACGGCGCCGACTGCGCCAGCCGCCGCGCCGAAGCCGTTCGAGCCGGCGGCTCCCCCACCGCCGTCCCCGGCGGCGCCCGCCGCCGAGGCGGCGCCGGCGCCCGTCGTGCCGGCCGCATCTCCGCCCGCCAGCGCGGCCGGCGCCACCGAGACCTCGACGGCTCCGGGCGCGACCCTGGTCGCGAGCGGGGAGTCCCACCCCGACGAGAGCGCCACGCCGATCACCAAGCGCTGGTGGTTCTGGACCGGCATCGGCGCCGTCGTCGTCGCCGGCGTCGTCACCGCCGTCGTGCTCAGCAGCGGCCACTCCGCGGTGATCCCCCCCTGCCCCACCTCGACCACCACTTGTTCGGCGCCGTAACCCAGAAGACGCCCGCTCGACGTTCTGGCCAGCCCAAGGAAGGACCTGCCCATGTCTCCTCGCCGCGCTCGCCCGCTCCGCCTCGCCGTCGCGCTCTCGGCGCTCAGCCTGGTGGCCGCCGCCGGCTGCAAGAAGCCCGTCGACGACGCGCTGGTCACCTTCCAGGTCACGGTCGACACGCAGGTGCCGACGTTCGCCAACCTGCTGTTCGCGGTCACCGACCCGACCGGCGTCCCCGAGCGCACCGTGGCCGGCGACAGCGCCGCGCACCGCAGCTTCCGCTACGGGTACTACATGCCCGGCGTCAGCGGAACGGTGACCATCCAGGGGAGCGCCGTCGACGCCGCCGGGTGCACGATCGGGGCAGGGACCCTGGTCGTTCCCGGCGTGGTGGCTGGCCAGACCCTCGACGGTGGGACCCTGACCATCAGCAAGGTCCCCATCGACTGCAGCACCGCCCACCGCGATGCCGGCGCCGACGCCGCGCGGACGGACGGCTCGCACCCCGACGGGTCCCACCTGGACGGGTCTCACGCCGACGGCTCGCACGTCGACGGCTCGCACAAGGACGGTTCGCGCGACGCCACGAGCGATCGGTCCACGCCTCATGACGGCTCGGCGACGGACGGGGGCCCGACCTGTGCGGCCGGCGCCATCGGCTGCGCCTGCAAGACCGGGGGCGTCTGCGACACCGGTCTGGCCTGCGATCAGAACCTCTGCCATTCGATCTCTTGCGGCGACGGGCACGTGGATCAGGGCGAGGAGTGCGACGACGGCAACACCGTCAACACCGACAGCTGCACCAACGCCTGCAAGAAGGCGGTGTGCGGCGACGGCATCACCGAGACCAGCGTCGAGGCGTGCGACGACGGCAACACCGTCGACAACGACGGCTGCACCAACGGTTGCAAGCTCCCCAAGTGCGGCGACGGGATCGTTCAGTCGGGCGAGGAGTGCGACACGGGCGCGACCGACAACAACGGCCCCTGCCTGATGAGCTGCAAGGCGGCCAAGTGCGGCGACGGCTTCGTCGAGCGGGGCGTCGAGACCTGCGACGACGGCAACACCGTCAACACCGACGCCTGCTCGAACACCTGCAAGTCGGCCACCTGCGGCGACGGGATCACGCAGTCGGGTGAGCAGTGCGACGACGCCAACACCTCGAACACCGACGGCTGCCTGAACGACTGCACCAAGGCCCGCTGCGGCGACGGCTTCGTCCAGGCGGGGGTCGAGGCCTGCGACGACGGCAACACCAACAACAGTGACTCGTGCACCACCAGTTGCACGGTGTCCCGTTGTGGCGACGGCTTCGTTCAGGGGACCGAGCAGTGCGACGACGGCAACACCGTCAACACCGACGGCTGCACCAACAACTGCACGCTCCCCGTGTGCGGCGACGGCATCGTGCAGTCGGGCGAACAGTGCGACG
>DASYEX010000208.1:0-5948 GCA_036498765.1 Polyangia bacterium | reverse complement strand
CAACATGCGGGCCACCCAGAAGAAGAGGATGTCGTAGCCGGTATCGAGGACGGTCGTCGGGTAGAAGGTCTTGAGCTCGCGCGTCTCGTTGGGCCAGCCCAGCGTGGCGAACGGCCACAGCCAGGACGAGAACCAGGTGTCGAGGACGTCCTCGTCCTGTTTCAGCTCGCTGGTCGGCGCGCCGCACTTGCCGCAGGCGGCGGGCGTCGTGCGCGCCACCGTCGTCTCGCCGCACTTGCCGCAGTACCAGGCCGGGATGCGGTGCCCCCACCAGAGCTGCCGCGAGATGCACCAGTCGCGGATGTTGTGCATCCAGTGGAAGAAGGTCTTCGACCAGCTCTCGGGGACGAATTTGGTCTTGCCCTGCTCGACCGCCTCGATGGCCGGCTTGGCGAGCGGCTCCATCTTGACGAACCACTGCGTCGACAGCATCGGCTCGACGACGGTCTCGCAGCGCTGGCAGTGACCGACGGCGTGGACGTGCGGCTTCGAGCCGCGCTCGAGCCCCAGCTCGGCGAGCCGCGCCTTGACCGCCTTGCGCGCCTTGAACCGGTCCAGCCCCTTGAACGGGCCGCCCTCGGCGTTGACGGCGCCGGTCTCGTCGAAGATCGAGATCATCGGCAGGTTGTGACGGAGCCCGGTCTCGAAGTCGTTCGGATCGTGCGCCGGCGTCACCTTGACGGCGCCGGTGCCGAACTGGGGGTCGACCAGGATCGAATCGGCGACGATCGGGAGCTCGCGGTCCACGATGGGGTGGCGCACCATCTTGCCGATCTTCGATTTGTGCCGCGGATCGTCCGGGTGGACGGCGACGGCGGTGTCGCCCAGCATCGTCTCGGGGCGCGTCGTCGCCACCACCACCTCGCCAGAGCCGTCGGCCAGAGGATAGGCGAACTCGTACAGCTCGCCCTGCGTCCCCTCGTCGTAGTCGACCTCCAGGTCGGACAGCGCCGTACGGTCGTTCGGGCACCAGTTGATGAGGCGGCGCGCGCGGTAGATGAGCCCTTCTTCATAGAGGCGAACGAACGCCTCACGCCCCAAATCGTGCCGGCTCTTCCCTTCTTTCGCCTTGAGCTCGCGCTCGACCACCATCTGCGTGGCGATGCCGGCGTGGTCGGTGCCGGGGAGCCACATGGCGTTGTAGGCCGCCATCCGCCGCCAGCGGGTGAAGATGTCCTCGATCGTGTACATGGCGTGGCCCATGTGCAGCGACCCCGTCACGTTGGGCGGGGGGATCACGATCGCGAACGGCGCCTTCGGCGCGGCGGCGTCGCCGTGGAAGTACCCGCGCGCCGACCATTCGGTGTACCAGCGCGGCTCGATCTCGGCGGGGTCGTAGCTCTTGGGCAGTTCGGCCATGGGCGAGGTGAGGTTGTAGCGCGAATCGGCGGCGATTGTCGCCTTTGGCCCGCGGCTCGCATTCCCAGCGAGCGTGCGCCTCACCTTCGATCGCGGGACGCTGTTGTTCGCGGACGTGCCGCCCGAGCTCGACCTCACCCAGATCCCCGGCGTTCTCTGGGACGAGCGGATCGGCGCACCACGGGCGCCGGCCCGCCTCTGCTACCCGCTGGTCTCCGAGCTGCGGCGCCGGGGCGTCCCGGTCGCGGACATGCCCCGACCGACGCTTGCGCCACCGTCCGAATTCCGTCCGTTCGAGCTCCGGCCGTATCAGGAGGCGGCGCTCGCGGCCTGGCGCCAGGCCGGGCGGCGCGGTGTGGTGGTCCTGCCGACCGGCAGCGGCAAGACACGGCTGGCGCTGGGCGCCATCGCCGCCACCCGGACGGCCGCCCTCTGCCTGGCGCCGACGCGCGCGCTCTGCGATCAGTGGGCGGCGGCTCTGGCGGCGGTCTGGGACGGTCCGGTCGGGCGGTTCGGCGACGGCGAGCGCGTGGTCGGTCCCGTCACGATCGCCACCTTCGCCGGCGCCTACCGCCACATGGCCGCCCTGGGAGACAAGTTCGGCCTGCTGGTCGTCGACGAGGCGCACCACTTCGGGGCCGGCGGACGCGGCGAGACCCTGGAGATGTCGATCGCTCCCCTGCGTCTCGGCCTGACGGCGACGCCGCCCGCGCCCGGCGAGGCCGCCGATCGGCTCGGCACGCTGATCGGCCCGGTGGTGTTCGAGCGGACGGTCGGCGATCTGGCCGGGCGCTACCTGGCGCCGCTCGAGCGCGTCACCTGGCACCTGGGCCTCGATCCGGACGAACGGCGCGAGCACGACGCGCTCTGGGCGGTCTACCGCGAAGCGCGGCGCGCCTTCGAGGCCAATCACCTGGGCGCCAGCTGGGAAGATTTCCTGCACGACGCCGCGCGGACCGACGAGGGGCGGCGCGGGCTCTCGGCCTGGCGGCGGGCGCGGCGGATCCTCGCCTACCCGCGCCGCAAGCGGGAAGCGCTGGCCCTCCTGCTCGGCCACCACCGCGCGCAGCGGACGTTGATCTTCGTGGCCGACAACCAGACCGCCTACGCGGTGGCCCGCGAGCACCTGGTCATGCCGCTCACCTGCGACATCGGCCGCGCCGAACGGCTGGCGGCGCTGGAGCGGTTTCGGGCGGGCGAGCTGCGCGCGCTCGTTTCGGCCCAGGTGTTGAACGAGGGGATCGACGTCCCCGACGCCGAGGTCGGCATCGTCGTCGCCGGGCGGATGGGCGAGCGCGAGCACGTCCAGCGGGTGGGGCGGCTGCTGCGCCCAGGTGCCGGGAAACGCGCGCTCGCCTACGAGCTGGTGGTCGAGGGGTCCAGCGAATGCCGGCAGGCGGAAAGGAGGGGCGCCCGCCTTGCTCTCCGAACGCGACCTTCCGCTTAGGCTCATCGAAGAGCGGGCCTTCATCGACTACCTCGGGCCGCAGGACGAGCCATGGCTGCGCGTCCTCCTCTCCGAGATGGCGCGGTTCGAGGGACGGCGCCGGCGAGAGCTCGCCGAACGGCTCGCCGAGCCGCTTCCCTGCGAGGCGCCCCACTTCAAGCGCCGCGCCGCCGCCCGGACGCTGTTCGGGCTCTGGCGTCGCGACCCCGGCGAGAGGCCGCCCGCGAGCGAGCCGGCGCGACCGACGCCGGCGGCGCTGCGCGAACAGATCTTCGCCGAAGCCGCCGCCGGCGAGAGGCCGGCCGGCGCCGTCATCGACACGGCCGCCGCGCGCCTCGGCCTGGCGCGCGAAACGCTGCTCGAGCTCCTGTTCGCCGACCTCCCCGGCGAACGCCCCGTCCGTGCCCCCGATCCACCGCCCACACCAGCCGAGGCGATGTTGCGGACCAACCTGGCGATCGCCCAGGCGGTCCTCATGCGAGCCTCCCGCGTCGAGCTGCGGGTCGAGGGCGGCGTTCGCCCCATCGTCCGCCTGGCCAAGCTGCGCGGCCTGCTCTGCACGATCGCCGATGCGGCAGAGGGTCGCCGCCCCATCCTGGAGATCTCCGGTCCCTTCTCCCTCTTCCAGCACACGCTGCTCTACGGTCGCGCGCTGGCCGAGCTATTGCCCCATCTCGCCTGGTGCGCCCGGTTCGAGCTGCGCGCCGCGTGCGCGCTGCGCGGCCGGCTCGGCACCGTTTCGTTCGAGACCGGCGACCCGATCTTTCCCGCCGCGCCCCCCATCCCCTTCGACAGCCGCCTGGAAGAGCGCTTCGCCCGCGACCTCGGCCGTCTGGCGCCCGACTGGGACCTGGTCCGCGAGCCGGAGCCGCTGCGCACCGGGGAGACGCTCATCTTCCCCGATTTCCTGCTGCGGAACCGCCTCCAGCCGCAACGGCGCGTCCTCATCGAGATCGTCGGCTTCTGGACGCCCCAGTACCTGACCGCGAAGCTGGAGAAGCTGCGGCAGGTTTCGACCGTCTGCCTACTCTGCATCGACGAGGAACGCGCCTGCGCGCTCGGCGATCTGCCGCCGCACCTGCCGGTCCTCCGCTTCCGCCGCCGCATCGACGCCGCGGCCGTCCTCCGCGAGGCCGAGCGCCTCACCACAGGCGAGACCTCGCACGCCGCCTAGCAACCCCGCCAACCCGCGTCCGATGTTACGCTCATGCGCGTCCCGATGCGGCTCCACCACTACTCGTTCAAGGACTACCTGTTGGTCGAGGAGATGAGCGCCGTCAAGCACGAGTACCTGGACGGCGAGATCTACGCGATGGCGGGCGGGACGATCTTGCACGCCGCCCTCGCGGCCGCGATCTTGGCCTCGTTTGGTCCGCAGCTCGGGGACTGCCGAGCCTATACCTCGGATCTCCGAATTCGAGCGCTCACCACTGGCCTCGCCACCTATCCCGACGTGACGGTCGTCTGCGGCCCTGTCGAGGCCGATCCGGAAAGCAAGGATACCGTCGCCAACCCAAGCGTCGTTTCCGAGGTGCTGTCGCCCTCGACGATCGACTACGACCTGGGGGAGAAGTTCGAGCATTACCGCCAGATTCCGTCGCTGAAGGCGGTCGTCTACGTCTGGCAGGACCATCGACAAATCGAGGTGCGCGCGAGGACCGGAGACGTATGGCGAAACGAGACCTTCGGGCCTGGCGCCGTGACGGTCATCGAAGCTCTCGCCTGTACCCTCGACGTCGACGCGCTCTACAACCGCGCCGGCGGTTAGCTCACGGGTCCGTGGGGATGGCTACCCGCGGCAGCGGGATGTAGCCGCGGTGGACGAAGCGCCACTCGAGGGTGGCGTTGTCGCGCAGGCCGAGCGCGGCGAAGGTGGCGTCGGACAGATCGATCCCTGCATGGTTGGTCGGCGCGCGAAAGCTGCCGCGCCCACGCTCCGCGGCCGGGCGGCGCCCCGTGGCCCAGTAATCGTCGTCGACGTTCCACGGACCGACGTCCAGCACCGGCACGACCATGGTGCGTCCCCCGTAGCGGAGCTCGACGTTCTTGCGGAGCGCGACCGGGTGCGGCAGCGCCACGAACAGCGCGCCCGGTTTGATGACCTCGCCACAGGCGAGTCGCCGGCCGGTCAGCCCCTCGCGCGTGGCGAGCACCTGTTGCCACGGCCCGGGTTGCGCGGCCTCGTAGACGGCCCAGGTCCCTACCGCGGCGAAGGCGCAGATGAGCCCCACCATTCGAACCCGCCGCCGGGCCCGCCGGCCGAGGCGCGCGCGCATGATCATCGAATAGCGTCGGGCGGCGGGCAGCGCAAATTCCGCGGACCGACCATAGCGGCCGGGGGTGGGGCTGCCGCAACCCGCCAGCTGGTGGTACTTTGCTCCCGTGTCGCTTCGGTCGCGAACACACCTACTGGCCGTCTACATACTGGCCTTCGGGGTGATGCTGAGCGCGGCGGGCGCCGGAACCGCGCTGGCGCAGTCAGCGAAGGAAGCGCAGGAGGACGGCGTCGGCCCGGCCATCCAGCCGGCCCGCCCCGACGAGGAGGCTCCCCGCAATTCAGCACCCGAGCCGGAAGAGCTCCCGCTCCCCCACCCGCTGATCGATGTGGCATTCGAGCTCGGCGGCCAGGCCGGCGGCACCGACCTGGCGACGGCGACCTCGTACCAAGGCGACTCGGAGACCCTCAGCGCGGGCGACGGAGTCGTCATCGGAGGCAGCGGCGGGGTCACCCCGCTGTGGGTCTCGAACGAGCTCGGCCTCGGGCTCGATGTGAGCGCCGCCGTTCGTTACTGGATGGTGGGCGGCTCCGGAGCCCAGGCGGAGATCACCGCCTTTCCCCTCGCCCTCTCCGTCCACGCGCTCTGGATCCTCGACGCGCAGCAGTTCGTCCGGTTCCGGCTCGGCGTCAGCAGGGACTTCGCGATTTCGTACTTCGATGCCCCGCTCAGTGGTCGCTTCGACCCCGTGGCCGAGCTCGGGTTTCAATACATGTGGAGCGACCTGATGGGCGCCGGTATCTCGCTGCGGTACACCCACGAAAGCTACGGCGTGGGCGGGGCCCCCGTTTCGATCTCAGCCAGCGGGATCGGCGTCATCCTCAGCCTGCACGTCTGCCCGTGAGAGCAGCGCAGCCACCCCCGCT
>DASYEX010000207.1:0-4607 GCA_036498765.1 Polyangia bacterium | reverse complement strand
TGTCCGCGAAGACGTCGACCGTCGTCTGGTTGCCGAGCCGCAGGTAGGGCGCGGTGGTGCCGATCCCGCGACAGGTGAGCGTCGTCGAGAAGAACTTGTTCTGCTTGGCCGGGTGCAGCCGCCCGTCGATGTGCCCGTCATCGTGGCAGGCGGCGCAGGTGTAGAGCGAGAGCGGGCCGGTGGCCACGTTGTTGCGGACCAGAGCTCGACTGTAAAACAGCAGCTCGCCCCGCTCGGCCGGCGACGGCCGCGCCGGCGCGCCGACCACCAGCGTCGCCTCGACGCCGGCAGGCCCGTCGGTCGAGACGAAGGTCAGCGTGTCGCTCAGCCGGTCGGCGGTGACGAGGCGCCCGTCAGGCAGCGCCGCGACCGCGGAGGGATTCGCCCCGACCGGGATGGTGATCGCGTCGCCCAGCTCGTCGTCGTCCCCTCGGGCGAGGAGCAGGTTGTCGCTCCCCGCGCCGACCACCGCCAGCGTCCCACCCGCGGTCGTCGCGGCGTCGGGCTCGACGGCGGGCTCGTCCCGATCGCTCAGGTTCACGAACGGCCGGTGTCCCTGACCGGGATCGTCGACCAGCCGCCCGGCCGGCAGATCGGCCCGCATCGAGAGCCGAATGGCGCCGCCGTCGAGCCCCTCGACCGGGCCCCGGGCGCGCGACACCGGCCGGTCTTCGTGCGTGAAGAGCCAGAGGTGCGGCACGCCGCCGGCGGTGGGGACCAGGTCGAGGACCGGGGCGGCTGTGCGGATGGTCTGGACCGGCGGCGCCAGCCGCCCGTCGGCGTCGACGGGGTGGAGCGTGACGGCGTGATCGATGAAGTTGCTCACCGCCAGAAAAGGTCCGCGCCCGCCCGGCCAGATCCCGCGCGGCACGACGCGCAGCGCGCGAGGCGAGATGCCGGTGGGAAGCGTCTGCAGGATGCGCCCGTCGGTGAGCGCCAGGACGGCGACCCCGCGCAGCGGCGGCGACGCGACGTAGGCGACCTTTCCGTCCGGGCTGACCGCCAGCCCGCGCGCGCCGGCCGGCAGCTCGGCGGCGATGAGCGAGACGGCGAACCCGCCCACCCCGTCGTCGGTGAGGCGCCGCAGCCCGGGCGTGAAGCGGCAGCCGACCAGCACGCCGCCCTTGGGCAGCGGAGCGAGCGCGTCGGGGAACCGGCAGGCGTCGACCTTGGCCAGCAGGCGCGGCGGCGACGCCAGCGGATCGACCACCGCGACCTGGTCGGCCGTCGAGAGGGCGACGTAGAGGCGCCCGTCGTCGGGGTTGAAGGCCAGCGCGCGCGGGCGGGCGTGCCCGTCGTGATAGTCGTTGGGCTGAAACTCCAGCGCGGCCTCGTCCGCGCGCGGCGCCGGCGCCGCCGAGGCGGCCAGCAGCGCCGTGGCGACGACGACGGCCGCCGTTCCGCGTCCGTTCACCGCCGTCACGCCCCAGGCTGGAAGGCCTCGGTCTCGTGGCGCGGGCCGCTGCGCCACAGCTTCCAGCCCGACTTCACCAGCGCCCGCACGTCACGGGCTCGGCCCGCGAATACGCTCCCCGCCAGCGCCAGCGCCTCCTGTTCCAGCTCGGCGCGCCGCGCGTCGACCGCGGCCAGCACCGCCTCGCCGTCGGCGGCGCGCCCGAACCAGCGCGGGTGCAGCTCGGCGGTCGCCTTGACGCAGTCGAGGTCGTGGACCTGCCCCAGAATCTCCCCCAGCCGCTCGACCTTCGGGATGAGCGAAGTGGTCAGCTCGGGGACCGCCGGAGAAATGAGCCGCAGCTCATAGGAGAGCGCCTTGACCCGCTTGCGCCAGGCGTGGAACCGCTCGGGCGACGGCTGCTCGCGCGCCGCCTCCAGCCTCTCGAGCCCGCTCCGGTAGGTGCGCGTCACGCCGGCGCCGATCGCCCGGCGTCCCTTGCCGACGCCCCACTTCGACAGATCCCGCCGCAGCCCGCGCAGGGCGCGCGCCGCGCGCTTCAGATCGCGCTCGACCTCGTGTGGCTCGAGCGCGCGCCGGATCTGCCGCTCCGCCGCCGCCAGCCGGGCCAGCAGGCGGGGCGGCAGCTCGGACTGCAAGCGCGTGCCGAGCACGCGGAAGGTATGTGCCTGCACCGCCAGATCCCGGGGCTTGGCCAGCATGCGGCCCGCGTCGCGCAGCTTGCGATCGTCGCGCGCGGCCTTGCCCCCGGCGTCGCGGCGGATCAGCGCCAGCGCCGCGCGCGACCGCTTGAGCCGGGTGCGCACCTCGTGGACGCGCTCCTCCTGATCCAGCTTTCGATCGCGCGCCGCCCGGATGGCGCTGCGGAGCTGCTCGCGGACGATCCGGCGCACCGCCTTGGCGACCTCTTCCTTCTGCTTGATCCGGTAGGCCACGCTTCAGTATGTATCGCGGACCGTCGTCGCGTGCAGCATCGATGAGAGGCGCTCGGCGGCACCCGGGCGAGCCCCCGGACCGGGGGTCCATTCGACGGTGGCCGTCTCCCCCGGCAGGAGATCGAAGAAGTTGTCGGAGAACGCGCCCTCGCCCGCCGGTGTCGACAGCCAGAGGGCGCGGGCGAATCTGTGGGCGGTCACCCGTACCGTGGCGCCGATCCGGTGGGGCGTCACGCTGACCTTCAGCTCCGGCTGCGGCAGCGCCAGCTCGCGCGTCTTGAGGAAATAGAAGAGATTTCGGCTGACGGTCTGGCCGCCGGCGGTCAGCTCGGCGACCAGAACGACGTGGCTCGGATCGATCCCCTTGAGCACGTCGCGCTTCCCGGCCGAGAACAGCGGCTCGCTGGCGAGCGCCTTGACGGTGACGTCGCGCTCGAAGCGCCAGCGGTCCCCCCCGCCGTCCAGGTCGACCACCCGCAGGGTCAGATGGGCCGGCAGATCGGTCCGCCGATCCGAGACCCCGTACACCCGCAGCGTCCCGTTCTCGTCGACGGGCGAGACCAGCACCGGCGCGAAGAACCGCCGCGCCGCGTACTGCAGCGCCTTCCAGCGCCCGTAGTAGTCGATGCTGGACCAGGAGGCCACCGGCCAGCAGTCGTCGAGCTGCCAGTAGAGGCTCCCCATGTTGTACGGCATGCGGCGGCGATGCGCCTCGGCGCCGAACTGGATGACCTGCGCCTGCAACACCTGCGACAGATAGAGAAACGCGCCGAAGTCCTGGGGGACGCGGAAGTCGCGCTCCATGTACTTTTTGATGAGCGCGTTGCCGCGCGGGTGGCGCTGGTGCGCAAGCATCACCGGCGAATCGATCCGCCACTCCGACGGCGGCGCGTAGCCGGCCACGCTCTGCAACGTGGGGAACGACTGGAACCCGTACTCGCTCATGAAGCGCGAGACGTTCGCGGCGTAGGCCTCGTACGGCGCATCGGCGCCCCAGACGCCCCAGTAGTGCAGATCGCCCCACCCCAGCTTGCCGGGGGGGACGCCGTCCTCGTTCGCGCTGGGCGTCGACCGCGTGTAGAAGCGGCCCGGATCCTCGGCGGCCACCACCCGCGGCAGCACCTCGTGAAACAGGCGCTTGTAGTCGTTCCAGATGGTGTTCTGCGCCGCCTTGTCGAGGTGGAACGTGGTCGGCCACCCCCACTGCTGCCACGCCGCCTCGATCTCGTTGTTGCCGGCCCACAATGCCAGCGCCGGATGGTTGCGCAGGCGGCGCACGTTCTCGATCGCCTCCTGATGCACATTTTCAACGAACGCCGCGTCGCCCGGGTACATGGAGCAGGCGAACATGAAGTCCTGCCAGACCAGCAGCCCCAGCTCGTCGCAGAGGTCGTAGAAGCGATCGTCCTCGTAGATCCCGCCGCCCCAGACACGGATCATGTTCATGTTGGCGGTGGCCGCCGCGCCCAGGAGCGCGCGGTACTTCTCCTCGGTGACGCGGGTGACGAAGCTGTCGGCCGGGATCCAGTTGGCCCCCTTCATGAAGACGGGCGCCCCGTTGACCACGACGGTGAAGCTCTTTCCCGAGGCGTCGTGCCGGCTCACCACCTCCAGCGTGCGGAGCCCGACGCGCGTCTGTCGCCGCCCGCGGACGACGCCGCCGCCGGTCGCCAGGGTGGTCTCCAGCGTGTACAGCTTCTGCGCGCCGAGGCCGTTCGGCCACCAGCGCTCGGGCTTGTCGATCGCGACCTCCAGGCGGAGCTCGTTCCGGCCGCGGGCGAGCGGCTTGTCGACCGTCCCCAGCGCCGGGCCGCCCGCCAGACCGACGGCGATCCGCGCGCGCCCGGGCCGCGTCGCCGTGACGACGGCGGCGACCTCCAGCCGCGCGCGCGCGTCGTCGAGCGACCGCTGAGTGACCTGCACGTCGTCCAGCCGCGCCTCGTCCCAGGCCTCGAGCGCCGCCGGCCGCCAGATGCCGCTGGTCACGAAGCGCGGCCCCCAGTCCCACCCGTAGTGGTAGGGGGCCTTGCGGGTGAACATCGAGACCATCTCCTTGGCCTGATCGTTCGCCGCCGGCAGCTTGTACCCGAGCCGATCGTAGAGCGGCTTGGTCACCGCGATGGGCGAGCGGAAGCGAACCACCACCGCGTTCGTGCCCGCCACCACCTGCGGCTTGATGTCCGCGCGCCAGCTGCGGAACATGTTGTCGGCCGCCAGCACGCGCGCGCCGTTGACCGACACCTCGGCATAGGTGTCGA
>DASYEX010000206.1:0-8299 GCA_036498765.1 Polyangia bacterium | reverse complement strand
CGGCGCCGCGGGTGACGTTGAAGCCGTCGGGCACGAGCTGCGTGCTGTCGAAGGTCATCGTGGCGACGCCGCCGAACAGGCTGGTGGGGAGGCTGCCCGTCGGCGTGTTCATCCCGATGACCAGCGGGAACGGACCGGCGCCGCTGGGGGTGGTGATCGTCGAGGTCAGCATGATCGTGGCGCCGCCCTGCTTCACGGTCACCGTGAGCTTGCCGCCCGAGAAGGTGGCGGTGACGTTGGCGGCCGCCGGCGGCGCCCCCTTCGGTCCCGTTCCCCAGTACTGGATCTGCGAGCTGATCTCGGCGCGCCGGCACCGCCAGTCGGCGATCTTGCTGATGCGCGTCCCGCTGGTCATCAAGAACGGATCGGGGAGGTTGGTGATGCCGGTGAGCGCGCTGAAGGCGGGCGGCGTCGGGGGCTGCGGGCAGTCGGCGCCGGTGTTCTCCGTGCCGTAGCTGGTCGGTAGACCACCCCCTCCGCCCGCGCCGCCGGCCGCGGTGCCGCCGCTCCCGGTCGTCGCGCTCCCCGCCGCGCCGCCGGTCCCGGTGGCGGTGCCGCCGCTTCCGGTCGGGCTCCCCGCCGCGCCGCCCGTGCCTGTCACCCGGCCACCGGTGCCGGTCCCGCTCCCCCCGGCTCCGGCAACGTTGGCTCCGCCGATGCCGCCGGTCGCGCCGCCCGCGCCCGTAATCCGGCCCCCCGTCCCGCTGACCGTCCCGCCGGTTCCAATCGATCCGCCGGAGGCGCCGCCGGAGCCGGTCGCGCCGCCGCTGCCAGTCGATCCACCGGAGGCGTTCCCGCCGCCCGAGCCCTGGACACCGCCCGACCCCTGGCTGCCGCCGCTGCTCCCGCCCGTGCCCGGACTTCCCGGCGAGCCGTCGTTGTTTGCGCAGGCAGTCCAGAGCACCGACAGAACAGTGAGGGCAAATACGGCAGAACCCTTGGCCGACATGGAAGCTCCTTGCTGGGGGCGCGGTGTCGCCGCGCGCGGGGTGATTCCCCCTCACGCCTTCCAACGTCGAAAAACTCGCACCGATAACGGTTGTCGGACCGTAACGGGGACGGTGACCGCCGCTGAGATCTCAGCTACTTGGCGCGGTAGACGTGGTGCGTGACGTAGCGGATGCTGATCGGAACGTTCGACTCGAACGTCGCCTCGATCAGGATCTGGAACGAGGCGGGGAGCTCGCCGGAGGGGCCGATGACGTGGGAGACGATCTCTCGCTCGCGCGCCGGATCGGCGACGCTCTGGGCCAGGGCCCACATGAGCTCGGCCCCCGCCCCGGTCAGCAACATCATGTGGCGTCCCGGCTGGGGCCCCGGCAGGACAGTGATGACGCCGTACTTCTTCCCGGCGCCGTGCGTGGCGGCGTTCTTGTACTCCGATAATTCGCCCGGCGCCGGCCGCAGGTTCTGCACCGCGGAGCCGAGCTCGCTGTCCACGAAGTCGAGCTCGCCGTCGCGCAACACCCGCCGGATGGCCGGATTCACGTTCGACTTGCCGACGAAGACGACGTTGCTGTTCCAGATGTCCTCCCAGCCGAGAACGCTCGAATATTTGAGCCCGACGTCGCGGTTCAGGAGGTGCCCGAGCAGGAAGGCGGCCTGGACGGCGCCCACGTCCGCATAGTCGTAGGTCTCGACGAGCTCATCCGTCCCCATGCGCTCGCGGAAGGCGGCCAGCGCCTTGGAGCGCGCGATGTCCTCCTTCTGGTTGACCTGGAAGTCGCGAACCACCAGCCCGGTCCCGGGAGCGAACAGAAACATCCGGACCTCGAAGGAGATGAGCAGCGGCGCGTTCCCGTCCAGGAACGGCTTCCAGAGCGCGTCCATCTCGCGGGTCGCCGCCCGCGGCGCCAGGCCGGCCACGGAGGGGAGCGGCCGGGCCGCGCGAAACGACACCACGGCTGCCGTCGCGACCAGCAACCCGACGGCGGCGGCGAGCACCCGCCGCCGTCGCCGCGGGCCATCCTCCGGCACTCGCGCCTCGGGCTCGGCGGGCTCGCCCGGGCTCGCGCTCTCGGACGACACCTCGGGAGGCGGAGAGACGTCGGCGGCCAGACCCCGTCGCCGGAACCGCGGAACGTAGGCTCCCTTCTCGATCTCGATCTGAATCGGATCGTCGGGCGCCTCCTCGCCGTAGTAGCTCTTGAGCTTGTTGCGCAGCTCGTAGGCGCGGCTGCGGACGCCGGAGTCCTCGGCCGGCGAGTAGCCGTCGGGCCGCCCCAGCACCGAGACGCCCAGCGCGTATTCGTTCAGCTGATGCGCCCGCCCCTCGAGCTCCGCCTCGCAGACATAGCGAAGAAACGCGCGCAGCTGATCCGAACGCCCGAACGCGCGGCTGGCGAGGACGCGCGCCAGCGCCTGGCGCTTCTCGTCGTCCGAAACCGCGGCGGGGCTCATCGGCAACGATCTTACCAGCGGCGAGCGCGCCGCCGTTGCCCCTCCCCGCCCATTCGAACCTCGACCACCTGGCGCCGATCGGTCGAGGGTGCTCACTCAGATGGGTTGTCGGAACGGGCCGTCGTTTGTCACGCGACCATTTACGCCGCTGAGCTCGCGGCGATTGCAGGCGTACAATCCGTCACTCCGTCCTCTCGGAGACCCCCATGAGCGCGACAGCCACCATCACCCGCCGCGAGCGCCCGCACGCCGACGCGCTGGTGTTCTTCGGCGCCACCGGCGACCTCGCCTACAAGAAGATCTTCCCGGCGCTGCAGGCGATGGCGCGGCGCGGACGCCTCGACTTCCCCGTGGTGGGGGTGGCGAAGTCGGGGTGGAACCTCGAGCAGCTCGTGGCGCGCGCCCGCAGCAGCCTCGCCGAGCACGGCGGCGGCGTCGACGAGGCGGCCTTCGCCACGCTGGTCCGCCACCTCCGCTACGTCGACGGTGACTACGGCGACGCCGGGACGTTCGCCCGCCTGCGCGGCGAGCTCGGCGACGCGCGCCGGCCGACGCACTACCTGGCCATCCCGCCCAGCATGTTCGCCACCGTCGCCGAACAGCTGCGGCACGCCGGGCTGAGCAAGGGCGCGCGGGTGGTGCTCGAAAAGCCGTTCGGGCGCGACCTCGCCTCGGCCCGGGCGCTCAACGAGATCCTGCACGGCGCGTTCCCCGAGGAGAGCATCTTCCGCATCGACCACTACCTCGGCAAGGAAGCGGTGCAGAACATCCTCTACTTCCGCTTCGCCAACGCCTTCCTCGAGCCGATCTGGAACCGCAACTACGTCGAGAACGTCCAGATCACGATGGCCGAGAGCTTCGGGGTGAAAGGTCGCGGGAGGTTCTACGAGGAGACCGGCGTCATCCGCGACGTCATCCAGAACCACCTCCTGCAGATCGTCAGCTACCTCTCGATGGAGGCGCCGAGCGGGATGTACGACGAGGCGATCCGCGACGAGCAGGCCAAGGTGCTGCGCAACGTGCGCCCGCTCGACGTCGCGCACATGGTGCGCGGCCAGTTCCGCGGCTACACCGACGAGCCGGGCGTCGCGCCCGCCTCGTTCATGGCCACCTACGCGGCGCTGCGCCTGTCGGTCGATTCGTGGCGCTGGCAAGGGGTGCCGTTCTTCGTGCGCGCCGGCAAGTGCCTGGCCGAGACCGTCACCGAGGTCGCGGTCGAGCTGAAGGTGCCGCCGCAGGTGGTGTTCCCCGAGCCGCCGCCGTCGGTCGGCAACACCATCCGCTTCCGCCTCAGCCCCGAGGTGACCATCACCGTGGATGCGCGCGCCAAGAAGCCGGGCGAACAGATGGTCGGGCAGCCGGTCGCGCTGACGGTCACCGAGCAGCCGGCTCAGGGGACCGACGGACGGATGGACGCCTACGAGCGGTTGCTCGGCGACGCGATGGCCGGCGACGCCACGCTGTTCGCCCGCCAGGACGTGGTGGAGGCCGCCTGGGCGATCGTCGACCCGATCATCCACGGCCCGAGCCCGATGTACCGCTACGAGCCCGGCACCTGGGGCCCGACCGAGGCCGACGCGCTGGTGGCCGACGTGGGCGGCTGGAACACGCCCGGCTAGATAATTCCGGAGTCTTTGCGCGCCGCCGACGCGGCCAGACCGAGAGTGAGGCCAGGGGCGCCGTCACCGCCCTTTTGGTGATGGAATTCGGCACCTCCCCTCATGTGTACATACGTCGGGTTCCCGGCCGGACGTGGTGCGCGCAAATGCCCGTGCCGTCCTGCGAGCGGCCCCGAGCCTGGAGGAGGTCCGTCGATGCGCTCGAGCAGACTGGTCGTCGGTTTCCTGGTTGCGGGCCTTGTGTCCGGGTGCGGGTTCAAGCCCGCCGGGACAGTCACGAGCGGCGCGGGCGGGATGGACGCCAGCGTGAGCTCCGGTGGAAACAACGGAAGGGGCGGCTCCGCCAGCGGCGGTCGCGACGGCTCCGGCGGGTCCGGCCAAGGCGGCAGCGTCGCCAGCGGCGGCAACGGCTTCTTCGGATCGGGCGGCGACGGCGGCGACGTCGGCCTCGGGGTGGACATGGCCTCGCCGAACTGCGGTCAGACCAGCGTCTCGGTCACGCCGGTGCCGCCCGACATTCTGATCGTTCAGGACCGCTCGCTGTCGATGACCGACAACACGATGGACAAGTCCTGCGACGGCGGCACGATGGCGGGCAACGGCAATTGCGGCGCGACCTCGAAGTGGTCGCAGGTCATCGCGGCGCTCAACCAGGTGGTCCAGCAGACGGAGACCAAGGTCAACTGGGGTCTGATTTTTCTGGGCGCCGAACCGACGGAGTGTGGCGCGGCCACGACGCCCGTCGTCCCCGTCGGGCCCTCCAACTTCTCGCAGATCCAGGCGGCGCTGAACGGCGAGACGTTCACCGGCAAGCTGGGGACGCCCACCACCGCCGTGATGAACAACGCCGTCCAGTACCTGACCGGGCTCACCGATCCGAACCCGAAGTACCTGCTCCTGGCCACCGACGGTGAGCCCAACTGCGCCGGCGGAAACGGCAACATCGGCGCGAACGACGACCTCGGCGCTGAGAACGCCGTGACCGCCGCCTACACCGCCGGGTTCCCGACGTTCGTCGTGGGGATCGCGACGACCTCGGACTCTGGGGCCACCAACTCCCTCAACGCCATGGCGGTCAACGGCGGCGAAGCGCAGACCGGCGCGGCGACCCAGTACTACGCCGTGAGCGACACGGCGACTCTGGTGAGCGTGCTCGGCAAGATCCTGGGCAAGGCGCTCTCCTGCACCATCCCGCTCACCGGCGTGAACGGAACGCTGGACAAGGTTGCCGTGTCGGCCAAGGACGTCAACGGAAACGCGATCGAGATCATGCAGGACGACACGAACGGCTGGTCCTACACCGACGCGACCAAGACGGCGATCATCCTGAACGGCGACTCCTGCAACAACCTGCAGAGCGTGACCTACACCGACTTCCACTTCATCTTCACCTGCTCGACCGGAATGATAAACATCACCTGACGCCGCCGGCGCGCCGAGCGTTCAGGGCGCGGGCAGGCGGCGGAGCGTGTTGCGATCGGTGTGCGCGATGACGCCACCCTGCGCGTGGAGGTAGGTGGTGCGCGAGTCGTACTGGAAGATGTCCCCCTCCACGACGACCTCGCAGGTGTAGCGGGTCGTGCGCGCGCGTTCGGCGAGGAAGCGATTGGAGAGAATGCCGTAGCTCTCGCTGCCGAGGTTGGCCTCCAGGAAGAAGCGCGTGTCGTCGGGGCGCGCGGCGCCGCCCGCCAGCACGGTCGTCCCGCGCGGGACCATGAAGCAGCGAAGGATCTGCCCGTCGGCGGCGTCCCACAGCCAGTAGCCGACCTCGGTGTGGAACGCGGCATCCTCGCCGAGGCGCCAGGCGAACATCCGGTAGTCGAGGCCGTAGAGGCTCTGCGCGCCGTTCTGCACGGGGCCGAAGGGGGCGAACGTCGCCCGCTCGCGGAACTTGGTCTCGTTCACCCGGCCGGCCACGTTGTGGAAGGAGACGTCCAGACCACGCTCGCCTTCCCACTCTCCGGCGAGACCGCCGAGGGGTCCCCAATTGGTCATGTCGCTCATGGCCGCATCATGGCATGAGAGGCGCTTCGACCGCCTCCGGTTTCGCGAGGATGGTAGCCTCCGCGTCGGCAGATCGGCAGATCGGCAGATCGGCAGATCGGCAGATCGGCAGATCGGCAGATCGGCAGATCGGCAGATCGGAATGACAGACGAGATCGTTCGCACCTCGCTCCGCGGATTTCCCGTGCGCGCCGTGGCCGTCACGACGACGGAGGTAACCCGCGAGGCGGTTCGACGCCACCAGGCGGGTCAGGCGGGCGCGCTCGCGCTGGGGCGCGGGCTCACGGCGGGGCTGCTCCTGGCGACGCTCACCAAGGACGAGGAGCGGGTCAGCCTACAGGTGCTGGGCGACGGGCCGCTCGGTGGCCTCACCGTCGACGCCAGCTCGGCGGGCACGGCGCGCGGCTACGTCAAGAACCCTCACGTC
Source organism: Polyangia bacterium (assembly GCA_036498765.1). Lineage (GTDB taxonomy): Bacteria > Myxococcota_A > Polyangia > Fen-1088 > Fen-1088 > JADGRB01. Next base: position 1,849 of record DASYEX010000206.1, on the reverse strand, counting down.
GCGATGAATGTCGCGTTGCCGGCGGCCAGCTCCGCGGCCGCGGGACGCCTCAGCCTGGCGGAGGTGGTGGGGAGCGCCGGCGTGGTGAGCGCCGTCCGCGATCTGGGCCTGCGCGAGAGCTTCCGCGGGCAGACCTCGCTCGCGAGCGGCGAAATCGACGAGGACGTGGAACGCTACCTGCTCGAGAGCGAGCAGATCGCCAGCGCGCTCGCCTGCGACGCCGTCGTCGCCCCGGATGGCACCGTCATGTTCGCCGGTGGAATCCTGCTCCAGGCGCTGCCGGGGAGCGACGGCGCCGCCATCGTCGCGGCGGCGAGCGAAGGGTTGCGGGTCGGTCTGGCGCGGATCCTGGCGACCCGGCCGGAGAACGCGGAAGAGATCATCATCGCGGCGCTGGGCGAGCGGTTCGGCGAGATCCAGCTGCTCGACCGGCGGCCCGTGAGCTTCCACTGCCCTTGCTCGCGCGCGCGGGCGGCAACGTCGCTGGCGTTGCTCGGAAACGCCGAGCTGTCGCAGATGATCCTCGACGACGGCAAGGCCGAGGTCACGTGCAACTTCTGCCGCGCCCGCTACCAGTTCGACGAGGCCGAGCTGGAGACGATCCGCCGCGAGATCTCCAAGTCGACCGCCCCCGCCAGCTGAGAGGCGGGAGGGGCGCGACCCGTCTGAGGGTCCCGAGCTAGTCGTGGAGCGCGACGGCCGGCAAGCCGTGTTGCTCGGCGAAGCGGTTGCTCACGAACACGGTGGCCACCTGGTCGGCGTGGACGCAGCGCCAGCGCGGGTCGTGGCTCAAGATCTCGGCCGCGCGCCCCAGCGGTCCGCGCTCGATCAAGATGGCGGGGACCTCGTCGGGACGCTGGTGGTCGATCCCGAGCGCGCTCTCCCAGCCGGCGTCGTTCTGCCACAGACGCCGGATCCCGCTCAGGTAGCGCTGGAAGGTCTCCTCGGTGTTGACCTCCAGCCGCGGGTCCATGAACTGCTTGTGCTGGGGCGCGCCGTGCGCGATGCAGACCGCGGCCTGGCTGATGTTGTAGGCGACCATCCGCTCGGGCATCTCCGGCCGGGCGGCAAACGCGCACGCCTCGTGGGCGAACCAGCGCGGTCGCTCGCCGAGCCCGATGCGGCGCCCCTCGCCGGCCCAGGCGTAGAGCACGCCCGAGATCGTGGCCAGCGCCAGCGCACCGACCGCCGCGAGAACCGCCGCGTTCGGCTCCGGCCAGCGCCGCGCGCCCGACGCCCGGCGAGCCGGCGGGCGGCCGCGGCCCCTCCTCGTCGGGACGGGCGCCGCCGACGGCCGCGACGCCAGCGCGTCGTCGAGGTTCCAGGTCGTGACCAGCACCGCGATCACGCCGCAGAGCGCGCTGTTGCGCGTGGCCGCCCAAGCGAGAGAGACGCCGGCGGCGAAGACGAGCACGCGAAACGGGCGGACCGGAACACCGCGCCGCGCACAGACGACGAAGCTGCCGACGCCGAGCGCGACCGACGCGAAATAGGCCAGCAGGTAGGGGTTCCAGACGCCGGCGGCGGCGATGAAGTCGGCGGTCGTCTTGAGCTCGCCGATCGTCGCGCGGTAGAGGCCGCCGCCGGTTCCGACCTTGTGGAACTGTTCGAGCGAGAGGCCCAGCGCCTCGAGGCCGTAGGGATTCACCAGACAGGCGACGAGGCAGAGCACGGCCGCCAGCGCGAACGTCCGCACCGGGGGCCGCTCGGCGGGCACCGCGGACGGCAGCAGCCTGCCGACGATCCAGTCGGTCGCATACGCCGCGAGCAGCAGCGGACCGAACACGAAGAACCCGTGGCAATTGACCCACACGACCTGCAACGCCGGCAGCAGCCAGAGCCCGCGCGG
>DASYEX010000205.1:0-8362 GCA_036498765.1 Polyangia bacterium | reverse complement strand
CTGCAGTGGCCGGGCGGCCTGGTGGCCAGCGTGTTCGCCAACGGCTACATCGCGCCGGTGGTGATCGAGATCCGGGGCGACAACCTGGAGGCGCTCGACGCGCAGGCAAAGGCGGTGGCGGAGGTGGCGGCGACCGTCCCCGGCGTGCGGGACATCTACTCCTCACTGCAGATGGACTATCCCGAGATCCGCGTCGAGACCGACCGGATCAAGGGCGGGCTGGTGGGCGTCACCGCGCGCGACGCCGCGCAGGCCACGCTGGAGGCGACGGTGGGCGACATCAACACGCCCAGCGTCTGGATCGACTCGCACAACGGCCAGTCCTACTACGTCGTCGCCTCCTACGACGGCGCCGCGGTCCCAGATTTGAGCGCGCTGGCCCAGCTTCCCGTGGTGGTCGGCGCTGGCGGCAAGCCGATCCGCCTCGGCGCCTACGGCTCGGTCACACGGTCGGCGGGGCCGATCGCCATCGAGCGCAACCAGCTCCAGCGCGCGGCCCACGTCTACATGCAGACGGAAGGGCGCGACATCGGCACGGTGGCGCGCGATCTCGATCGCGCGCTGCGGGCCGATCCGCGGACGCGCGCGATCAAGACCAGCTTCGTCGGGCAGGTCGATCTGATGCGCACGACCTTCTCCGGCTTGGGGCTGGCGCTGGGCCTGGCGGTGATGGTCGTCTTCATGATCATGGCCTCGCAGTTCAAGTCGCTGCGGCTGCCGTTCGTCATGCTCTTCACCATCCCGGTGGCGCTGGTGGGGATCGTCCTGGCGCTGATGGCGGCGGGGCAGGGATTCTCCATCACCGCGCTCATGGGGATCCTGATGGTGATCGGCATCGCCGTCTCCAACGGCATCCTGCTGGTCGACGACGCCAACCGTCGTTTCAACCAGGAGGGGATCGAGAAGGTGGCCGCGGTGATCGCCGCCGCGCGCTCGCGCTTCGTCCCCATCGCCATGACCAGCCTGGCGACGATCATCGGCCTTCTGCCGACGGCGCTCGGCCTCGATCGCGGCTCCGAAGCCAATCAGCCGCTGGCGCTGGCCGTGGTCGGGGGCCTGACCTCGTCGACCGTCCTCTCGCTGTTCCTGGTCCCTGTGATGTTCATCCTCATCGGGGAGAAAACCCAAGAGCCGAGCCTATCTAGTGATTCCGGATAGTTACGGTGAAACGGTGACGTTACATACAATTTTCGCAAATGTGTTTGGATGTAGATGGGTGTCGGTGTACGGTAGTCAAAAAAACACACATGCCTACATCACACACATCACGGAAGGGCGTCGCGGCGGCGGTTCTTGGGCTGGCGTTGGCGGCGGGGGGTTGCGCGACGGGACAGCAGCAAATTACCGCGCGCGTTCATTCAACTGATCTTCGCGGCATCGCGCGCGTCTCGACGCCGGCGCCGGTCGTCCTCGTCATGGGGCCGGTTCGGCTCCTGCACGTGAACGTCGACAAGAAGGCCGGCGCGCATTTCACGCGCGTGCCGAGCCGCGCCGGGGCGATGCCCGACTGCGCGGGCGGCGCGCCGATCTCCTGGGACGGCGAGTCCGATCTCGAGGTCGGCTCGGGCGAGTCGGTCTGCGTGGCGGTCGTTCGCGACGCGCGCGTCTCCTGGCACGCGCGGCAGATGCCGGCGCCGGTCGGCTTCCACACCAGTTTGCGGTAGTCGCGACCCTCAAGGCAGCCCGCGCCCCCCGCGATGAGCTCCGCGCGGCAAACGGCGCTACGCTCGACGCGCCGATAGCTCCGAATCGGCGCCCAAGGCGCTTCCAACCAGCGGCACGCGGGCTTACCGTCGTGGCATGCCCGCCTCGCCGCTCGCTGGGAAGCCTGCGCCGTCTGACGTCCTGATCGACGCCGACCGTCTGGTCGCCGCCTACTACGATCTCCGCCCCGACCCCGCGAACCCGCGGCAAGAGGTGGCATTCGGCACCAGCGGCCACCGCGGCGCGCCCGAGGACGGCGCCTTCAACGAGGCGCACATCCTGGCGATCACGCAGGCGATCTGCGAGCACCGCGCGCGCGCCGGGATCACCGGGCCGCTGTTCCTGGGCGCCGACACCCACGCGGCCTCGGCGCCGGCGCTCAAAAGCGCGCTCGAGGTGCTGGCGGCGGCGGGTGTCCAGACGCTCGTCTCGGCCGAAGGCGACTACACGCCCACGCCGGCGCTGTCGCGCGCCATCCTCAAGCACAACGACGGCCGCCAGGACGGTCTCGCCGACGGGATCGTCATCACCCCGTCGCACAACCCGCCGCGCGACGGCGGGTTCAAGTACAACCCACCGAACGGCGGGCCGGCCGACAGCGACGTCACCGACGGGATTCAGGCGCGCGCCAACGAGCTTCTGCGCGCGCGCGCCGAGGTGAAGCGCGTCTCCTACGCGCAAGCGCGCCGGGCGCCCACCACGCGCACCTTCGATTTTCTCTCGGCCTACGTCGAGGATCTGCCGGGCGTCATCGACCTGGAGGCGATCGCCCACGCCCGCGTGAAGCTCGGCGCCGATCCGATGGGGGGCGCGTCGGTCCAGTACTGGCCGCGCATCGGCGAGCGGTTCAAGCTGGACCTGACCGTCGTCAACCAGACGATCGATCCGCGCTTCGCGTTCATGCCGCTCGATCACGACGGCAAGATCCGGATGGACTGCTCGAGCCCCTACGCGATGGCGAACCTGCTGCAGATCAAGGACCGGTTCGCGGTCGCCTTCGGCAACGACACCGACGCCGACCGCCACGGCATCGTGACGCCGACGGGGCTCATGAACCCCAACCACTACCTGGCGGTGGCGATCGGCTACCTGTTCGCCCACCGACCAGGCTGGCCCGCGAGCGCCGCCGTCGGCAAGACCCTGGTCTCGAGCACGCTCATCGATCGGGTGGCCGCGGGTCTCGGACGCCCGCTGCGCGAGGTGCCGGTCGGCTTCAAGTGGTTCGTGAGCGGACTCCTCGACGGCAGCTTCGGCTTCGGCGGCGAGGAGTCCGCGGGCGCCAGCTTCCTGCGCCGCGACGGGCGCGTCCACACGACGGACAAGGACGGCATCCTCCTCGACCTGCTCGCCGCGGAGATCACCGCCGTCACCGGCCGCGATCCCGGCCAACACTTCGAGGACCTGCGCGCCAGGTACGGCACGCCCTACTACACGCGCGTCGACGCCCCCGCCTCGCCGGCCGAGAAGGCGGCGCTCAAGAAGCTCGACCCGGCCGCGGTGAAGGCCTCGACGCTGGCCGGCGATCCCATCGTCGCCAAGTTGACCCGCGCCCCCGGCAACGGCGCCGCCATCGGCGGCCTCAAGGTCGCCAGCGACAGCGGCTGGTTCGCCGCCCGCCCCTCGGGGACCGAGAACATCTACAAGATCTACGCCGAGAGCCTGAAGAGCGCCGACCACCTCGGCGCCATCCTCGACGAGGCCCGCGCCATCGTCAGCGCCTCGCTGGCGGCCGCCGGGGCCTGAGCTCGAGAGTCGGGCCGCCCTGCGCTCAGTGGCCTGCGTCGGCGTTCGGATCGCAGCTCAAGGCGGCGGGATCGGACGCGTCGACCGAGCCGACCGGAATCGTGTAGGCGAACGGCTCCGGGTACGCGCCGCACCCGGTGAGGACCTTTCCGTTGCACCCGCAGGCCAGGGTAAAACACGCGCCGCCAGTCCCGTTGTCGCAGGTGGGCGAAGCATTGCACCCGGCGGAGTAGTAGTGCATGGCCTCGCAGCCGGCGCCGCCGTTTCCGCCCATGCCGCCCGACCCGCTGCCGCCCGAGCCGCCGCCGCCCGAGCCGCCGCCCGTCCCACGGTCCGACGTCGTCGACGATCCGTCGCAGGACATCGCCAGAGCCAATCCGAGAGTGCAGGTGACGAAGAGAGCCCAGATCTTCATGACGGCAGTCTTAGCAAGAACAGGACCGGGCGGGGAAAGCGCGTACTCCGACGCCCGCTCGGTCCCTGACCGCGACAATCGTGTCGTGACAGGCCGGATCAGGCCGGGTCACGGCGGGGACGTCGCGATCGACATGTCGGGCGAGGCGTCGCGGCCCCCGTCCCTCGACGTACCTCCGGTCCCGGACATCGAGCCGGCCGCGCCGCCGTTGCCCCCCGCGCCGGTCCCGTCGGGGATGCCGAGCTGCGCATGGCGGGACTATGCCACGAGGGAACCGGCGGCCGGCTGACGGTGTCAGCTCCCAATGAGCACGACGTGGGCTCGACCGTGACGCGCAGGAGCTGGATCACGACGACGCTGGGCGCGCTCTGGGCGCTGGCCGCGCGGAGGGCCGTGGCCGCGGCGCCCGAGCGCCGGCTGCTCTACGTGCTGCCGCTCGGCCGCGAGCTGCCGGGGGAGGACGTGGCGCTGGTTCGCGAGGCGCTGACCGGCCTCATCGGGATCGAGACGCGGCTCCTGCCGCGCGCCGAGCTCCCGCCGGCCGCGTACTACCCGCCGCGGCGCCGCTACCGCGCCGAGAAGCTGCTGGACTTTCTCGACGCGCGGCTGCCGCGCGACGGCGCGCGCATTCTGGGCCTCACCGGCGTCGACATCTCGACGACCAAGGGGTCGGTGTTCGACTGGGGGCTGCTGGGCCTCGGGCGCCTCGACGGCGCCGCCAGCGTGATCTCGGAGCTCCGCTGCCGGAGGCGCGCGCGCGGCCCCGCCCACGCGCGCCAGCGCCTGGCCAAGGTGGCGGTTCACGAGGCCGGGCACACGCTGGGCCTCGCGCACTGTCCGAATCGAGGCTGCCTGATGGAGGACGCCGAGGGGCGGGTCGCCACCTGCGATCGCGAGTACGACTTCTGCGCGCGGTGCCGCGGGCTGCTGGCGGCGGCGGGACGACCCCTGCCGCCGTCGCCGCAGATCCCCTGGCCGCGCCCCGCGGCCTGAGAGCGATCACGGGCGCGGCGGGCAGAGCCCGACCCGTCGGCCGAGGTCGGACGTGAACACGCCGTGCGGATCGTACTTGGCCTTGACGGCCAGCCAGCGCCCGAGCGCCGGGTACATGGCGCGGAAGGTGGCGGCCTCGAGGTGGGCGTCCTTGCCGAGGTAGATGCGTCCGCCGGCGTCGAGCACCATCTGGTCGAGCCGCCGCAGGAGCGCCACCGTGTGGGCGCGAATGGGAAAGTCGATGGCCAGCGTGTAGCCCTCGCGCGGGAACGACAGCACGCCGCCGCTCTCCTTGCCGAAGCGCTTGAGGACGTTGAGGAACGGCAGCTCACCGGCGGTCATGATGGCGGTGAGGATCTCGCGCATGCGCACGAGGCCGTCCTCGAACGGGATCACGAACTGGTACTGCGCGAAGCCGCGCCGCCCGTAGCCGCGGTTCCAGTGGGCCAGCATGTCGAGCGGGTAGAAGAACTTCTCGTAGTGGCCGAACGGCGCGGCGCGCGCCTGTGTCCGCTGGATGAAGGCGTTGACGGCGCGGATGCTGAGGCGGTTGAGCGTGAGCTCTGGAAGCTCGAAGGGGACGGTCAGCTTGGGCGGCCCCGAGACGCGCAGGGGCGTGGCGCGGAGCGCCGGCGGAAGCTCGTCCCGGCGCGCGTGGTCGCCGACGGTGAGCACGCCGCGACCGAGCCGCGCGCCGGTGCCCAGCACGTCGATGGTGGCGACGGAGTAGGGGAACGCCCGGTCCTGCTCCTCGAGGGCCGCCAGCATCTCGGCGAGGTCGCGCACCTCGATCGACCGCTGGCGGAAGTAGGTCGTTTCGATCTTCCGCAGCCGGATCGTCGCCGTGAGGACGATGCCCAGGAGCCCCATGCCGCCGAACGTCGCCCAGAAGAGGTCGGTGTTCTGCTGGCGCGAGGCGGGGACGACCTCGCCGCTCGCCAAGAGGACGGTCATCGCGTCGACCGAGGCGCTGAAGCACCCCTGCACGTGGTGCGCCTTGCCGTGGACGTCGTTGGCGATGCAGCCGCCCACGGTCACGTACTTGGTCCCCGGCGTGATCATCGGGAACCAGCCGCGCGGCGCGAAGTCGGCGATGATCTGGGCCAGGCTGACGCCGGCCTCGCAGGTCAGCGTGCCGGTCGCCTCGTCGAACGCCAGGTAACGATCGACCCGTCGCAGCCCCAGCACCTGGCCGCCGCCGTTCAACGCGGCGTCGCCGTAGCTGCGCCCGAGGCCGCGCGGCACGGTGCCGGCGCCGTCGAGCCAGGCGGCCACCTCGCCGGGCAATTCGGGCTCCGCCAGCCGGCAGTCGGCGCGCAGGCTGTTCCCCCACCCGGCCAGCCTGGTGACGGCGCCCGAGCGGGCGGCCGTGGCGCGCGCCGGGCCGGGCTTCGGGGAATGCTTCAGCGACTGAGGCATGCGGGCGCAACCAATGTTAGCAGGACGCCCAGCCGCCGCGAACAACCCCGGTTTGGCCGGATCGCCCCTGCTGGATGTCGGGGTCGCCGCTCACGGCGCCTGGGCCTTCGTCCTAAGTTGTCGGGCAGGAGGAACGAGCGATGAACCCGAATCCGAACCCGAACCAGGCGCTGTGGGAAAAAGGGGACTTCACGCGGATCGCCGCGACCATGCGGGAGAGCGGCGAGGCGGTCATCGAGAGCCTCGGCGTCACGCGCGGGATGAAGGTGCTCGATCTGGGGTGCGGTGACGGAACGACCGCGCTGCCGTCGGCCCGCCGCGGCGCGGACGTGCTGGGCGTCGACATCTCTCGGAACCTCGTCGAGGCGGGGAACCGGCGCGCCAAGGAGGCGGGGCTTTCGAACCTGCGCTTTCAGCACGGCGACGCCACCGAGCTCGAGGACCTCGCCGATCGGTCGTTCGACCTGGTGGTCAGCATCTTCGGTGCGATGTTCGCCCCCAAGCCGACCGAGGTCGCCAAGCAGGTGGTGCGCGTGACCCGGCCGGGCGGGCGGATCGTGATGGGCAACTGGATCCCCAACGACCCGACCTTCGTCGCGCAGCTCCTCAAGGTGAGCTCGGCGTACACGCCGCCGCCGCCGGCCGGGTTCATCAGCCCCATGCTCTGGGGCGTCGAGAGCGAGGTGGTGGCCCGGTTCGGCGCGGCCGGCATCGCCGCCGACAGGGTCGCCTTCTCGCGCGAGATCTACACCTTCAATTACGCGGGTCCCCCGGCCGGCTTCGTCTCCGACTTCACCAAGTTCTACGGGCCGACCATGAACGCGTTCGAGGCGGCGGAGAAGAGCGGCCGAGGCGCGGAGCTGCTCGCCGAGCTTGAGGCCCTGACCGAGCGCGAGAACCAGAGCGGGCGCTCGGACGCGACGTCCATCCCGGCGGCCTTCCTGCGCGTGACGGTCACCGTGTGACCGCCGCCGTCGGGGCTCGGCTACTCCTGTTCGGCCTCGGCTTGCAGCCGGACCAGGTCGACGACCACCAGGTACCCATTTTCCTTCGTCACGATGGCCTCTCTCTCGAGGCGCTTGAGGTGCTTGTTGACGCTCTCCCGCGTCACCCCCAGTCGTCTCGCCAGGCCCTCCTGCGACAACTTCTGGCCAATTCGGATCCGCGCCGGTCCGAGTTGCTGTCCGTCCAGCGCCAGCAGCCCGAGCAGACACTTCGCGAGCCGGGCCGAGAGCCGCAGTCCGGCAAAATCGTCGGCCCAGCTCGTGAGCCGGCGCAGGCGGGCCGCCAGGACGGGAAGCAGCGCGACCGCGATCCTCGGCTGGTCCCTGATCAGGGCCATGAACGATTGTCGCTCGACGCCGAGCAGCTCCGTGGTCGACAGGGCGGTCACCGTTGCCGAGGGAAGGCCCCCATCGAACAACGAAACCTCCCCGATGATTTCCAATTGCCCGATCTCGCGAATCGTCAACGTCCGGCCGTCCTTGGCCGCAACCGAGACGGTGGCTCGGCCCCGCAGAATCACGTAGACGGCCGGCGCCGCCGTCTCCTGCTCGACGATGGTCTCGCCGGCGTCGCAGCGACGGATGGTGGCCGCAGCGGCCAGCGCATTCAGGGCCTCGCTGTCCAGGTCGCGGAACAGAGGAACGCGTTTGAGGACCTCCGGCTCGACAGAAACCACCGGTGGCATCGTTGCACGTCGGTTTTTAAAAAGCGACGTACCTGTGAACGCCTTCATAGGCGTTGGAACAATCTTCGAGACGTAAAACGAACAACGAACGATATTCGAGGAGCTGACGGCGCCGGCGCTCAGGTGTGTCGAAGGTCACGGTCGGCCCGAGGTCGCCCCGAAGTCGGCCCGAGGTCGCCCCGAAGTCGCCCCGAAGTCGGCTGGCCGAGCTTCAGCGCCCCGGTCCTACTGCGCGTCGAGATCGTAGAGGAGGCCGGTCATCATCTGCAGCGACAGCGCGGTCCAGGACTCCTGGTAATACGTGCTGCCGGCGAGATCCATCAGCGTCGCGACGCTGGCGTACGCGTCGTCGCGCAGCTTGGTGTACGTCGCGCCGGTGGCCATGGCGCCGACCCCCG
>DASYEX010000204.1:0-6987 GCA_036498765.1 Polyangia bacterium | reverse complement strand
GATACTCCTGCAGCGATCGCACGCGCATCTTGCCGGCGCGCAGCTCGGCGATGGCGCCCACGGCGGCGCGCGCGGCCGACATGGTCGTGTAGTAGGGGATCCCCTTGAGCAGGGCGTTGCGGCGGATGGGGAACGAATCCTTGATCGCCTCGGCGCCGGCGGTGGTGTTGATGACCAGGTGGATGCCGCCGTCGAGGATCCGATCGACGCAGTGGGGCCGCCCCTCGCGGACCTTGTTGATCCGCTCGACCGCGATCCCCTGCGCACGGAGAAAATCGTGCGTCCCGCGGGTGGCCAGCACCTCGAAGCCGAGCTCGACGAGGCCCTTGGCGACGGCCACCGCGTTGGTCTTGTCGCCGTCCTGCACGGAGATGAAGGCGGTGCCCCGCATGGGCAGCCGGGTGCCGGCGCCGATCTGGCTCTTGCCGAAGGCCGCGGCGAAGCTGGTGTCGATCCCCATCACCTCGCCGGTCGAGCGCATCTCGGGGCCGAGCAGCGTGTCCACGCCGGCAAACTTCGCGAAGGGGAAAACCGCCTCTTTGACGGCGATGTGCTTGGGGGACACCTCGCGGATCCCCATCTCCGCGAGCGTGCGGCCGACGGCGATGCGGGCGGCCACCTTGGCCAGCGCTACGCCGGTCACCTTGGAGACGAACGGCACCGTGCGCGAGGCACGGGGATTTACCTCGAGGATGAAGATGCCGCGCCCGTCGCGCGGGACGGCGAACTGGACGTTCATCAGACCGCGCACGCCCAGCTCGCGGGCCAGGGCGCGGGACTGGCGCTTGATCTCCTCCACGGTCTCGGCGGCCAGCGAGTGGGGCGGCAGGCAGCAGGCGGAGTCGCCCGAGTGGATGCCGGCCTCCTCGATGTGCTCCATGACGCCGCCCACGATGACGTCGGTCCCGTCGGCCACGACGTCGACGTCCACCTCGATGGCGTCGGGCAGGAACTGGTCGATGAGGATGGGCGCTTCCTTCTCGTCGGCGCGCGACTTGAGGCTCTCGCGGCGCGAGGCCTCCATCGCGGTCAACACGAACTTCTCCAGCCCCGACTCGTCGTGGACGATCTCCATCGCCCGGCCGCCCAGCACGTACGAGGGGCGGACCATGACCGGATAGCCGATCTCTCGCGCCGCCTCATACGCCTCGGCCAAGCCGTGGGCCGTCTTCCAGGCGGGGACGCGGAGGCCCAGCTTGCGGATCAATTCGCCGAAGCGCTGGCGGTCCTCGGCGCGGTCGATGGCGTCGGCGCTGGTGCCGAGCAGCTTCACGCCCGCGTTCATGAGCGGCACCGCCAGGCGCAGCGGCGTCTGGCCGCCGAACTGGACGATCACGCCGTCAGGCTTCTCGGCATCGACGATCTCCAGCACGTCTTCGCGCGTGAGAGGCTCGAAGAACAGCCGGTCGGAGGTGTCGTAGTCGGTCGACACCGTCTCCGGGTTGCAGTTGACCATGATGGTCTCGTAGCCGTCCTCGCGCAGCGCCTGCACCGCGTGGACGCAGCAGTAGTCGAACTCGATCCCCTGTCCGATCCGGTTGGGCCCGCCGCCCAGGATGACGATCTTCTTCTTCTGCGTCGGGCGGCCTTCGTTTTCAACGGTGACCCTGGGAGGGTCCCCGCGCCCCCCCGCGACAGGCTCGGTCGGGCGGCGCCCGACCTCCCCCACGCGATCGACCGATTCCTCGAAGCCGACCTCGTAGGTCGAGTAGAGGTACGGCGTCTGGGCCTCGAACTCGGCCGCGCAGGTGTCGACCCGTTTGAAGACGGGCCGCACGCCGTGCCGGATGCGCGCCTGCCGGACGTCTTCCTCGGAGACGCCGCACAGCTTCATCAGGCGGCGGTCGGAGAGGCCGAGCTGCTTGAGGCGCGCGAGCTCGGGGCCGTCCTCCAGGATCTGGTCGCCGCTGGCGACGGCCACGCGCGTCCCCTCGTCGGCGTCGACCATCTGGCGCAGGTTGCGCAGGAACCAGGGATCGATCTTGGTGAGCTGGTGGGCCTCCTCTTCGGAGAGGCCGGCGCGCAGGGCCTCGGCGAGGTGCCAGAGGCGATCGGGCCCCGGGCGGACGACGCGGCGGCGCAGCTCGTCGAGCGGCGGCGGGTTCTCGAGGTCGAACCCCGCGCGGCCGATCTCCATCGAGCGCAGCGCCTTGCCGAAGCTCTCCTTGAAGGTGCGGCCGATGGCCATCACCTCGCCGACCGATTTCATCTGCGGGCCCAGCTCGTCGTCGGCGCCGGGGAACTTCTCGAACGCGAACCGCGGAATCTTGGTGACCACGTAGTCGATCGTCGGCTCGAAACAGGCCGGCGTCTCGCGCGTGATGTCGTTGGGGACCTCGTCCAGCGTGTAGCCGACGGCCAGCTTGGTGGCGATCTTGGCGATGGGGAACCCGGTGGCCTTGGAGGCCAGCGCGCTCGACCGCGAGACGCGCGGGTTCATCTCGATGACGATCATCCGGCCGTTCGCCGGGTTGACCGCGAACTGGATGTTCGACCCGCCGGTCTCCACGCCGATCTCGCGGATCACGGCCAGCGCCGCGTCCCGCATGATCTGGTACTCCTTGTCGGTGAGGGTCATGGCCGGCGCGATGGTGATCGAGTCGCCGGTGTGAACGCCCATCGGATCGAAGTTCTCGATCGAGCAGATGATGACGGCGTTGTCCTTCGTGTCGCGCATCACCTCCAGCTCGTATTCCTTCCACCCGAGCACCGACTGCTCGACCAGCACCTCGCCGCGCGGGCTCTGCTGGAGGCCCCAAGAGACCTTGGCGTCGAACTCCTCGGCGTTCCAGACGATGGCGGCGCCCGAGCCGCCCAGCGTGAAGGAGGGGCGCAGCAGGACCGGATAGCCGACGCCGGTCTCGGCCGCCATCTGCGCCTGGATGGCCCGCGCCTCTTCGAGCGAATGGGCGTACCCGGAGAGCGGCACGTCGAGGCCGATCTTCGCCATCGCCTCCTTGAACAGCTGGCGATCCTCGGCCTTCTCGATCGCCTCCACCTGGGCGCCGATCAGCTTCACGCCGTAGGCGGCGAGGACGCCCGCCTTGTGCAGATCGAGCGCCAGGTTGAGCGCGGTCTGTCCGCCCAGCGTCGGCAAGATCGCGTCGGGACGCTCGCGCTCGATGACGCTGGTGAGCACCTCGACGGTCAGCGGCTCGACGTAGGTGCGGTCCGCGATCTCCGGGTCGGTCATGATGGTGGCCGGGTTGGAGTTCACCAGCACGACCCGGTAGCCCTCTTCCTTGAGCGCCTTGACCCCCTGGGTCCCGGAATAGTCGAACTCGCAGGCCTGCCCGATCACGATCGGGCCCGACCCGATCAGCATGACGGTCTTGATGTCGGTTCGCTTCGGCACGTTATTCCTTGCCCGCCTTCTTCTTGATGCGCGCCGGTTCCTTGCCGCGCGCCTCGATGGTGAACGCCTCGGGGAGGCGCTTTTCGACCTCGGCCCGCTTGTCCCCGAGCGGCCAACCGAGCTCGGCGAACCCCTCGGCGATGCGGATGCGAAGCCGCAGGCTCTCCTCCTGGTCGGAGACGAACAGGGCCAGCAGCGTCTCGCGCGCGGCCGCCTCGTCCCCCTGGCTGAGCAGCGCCTCGACGGCCGTGTAGCGCACGCCGGCGTCCATGTCGGTGAGGTAGGGGATCACCAGCGCCGGGACCCGCGGGTTCTTGATCCCGCCGAGGTGGGTGAGGAGCTGCATCTTCTTGGTGGGGTCGCGCTCGTAGCCCGGCTCGTGGCGCTTCATCACCTCGCCGAGGACGGTGATGACCTCGTCCTTGGTGGCCACGACCTTGTCCAGCACGCGCAGTGGCCAGGAGATGGACTCCGCCGTCCCCAGATACTTCTTGAGCGGCTCCAGCACGGCGCCGCCCTTTTCGACCAGGCTCTCGAACAGGTAGTCCTTCTCCTGCTCGTCCTCGATGGTCTTGTCGTACATCATGCCGAAGCGGCGCATGACGAAGTAGAGCGCCTCGGGCGAGCCCTCGGCGAGCAAGGTCTGCATCGCCTTCAGCCGATCGGGCGACTGGGTGTATTTGTTGATGACGCGGCCCGCGTTGCGCTCGCGCGACTTCTCCTTCGAAAACAGATTCAGAAGGCCCATTGAGCTCCGCGCGGAGTCTATACGCGGAGGCTGGCCGGCTCCACGCGAAAAGCGTCGGGGAGACTAGTCTCTGGCGGCGTCCGCCGGGCGGCTGTCCGCCGGCGTCGCGTCGGTCGCCGTGGCGTCGGTCGCCGTGGCGTCCTTCGGCGCGGCGTCGGTCTGGATCGGGCAGGCTCCTCCCTGGCCGTCGGTTCGGTGGCAGATGAGGTCACCGCCGCAGGTGTAGCCGGACGGGCAGAGGCCGTCGCCCGCGCACGAGAAGGCGCACGCCGGCTGGGCCGGGTTGAAGCAGGAGGCGAGGGGCACGCTGCCCAGCAGCAGCGCCAGCCGCAGGGCGCGCGCCGGCCGCCGCGTCCAAGATCGTAAAAGCGTCGGTAGAAACGTCCGCAGAAGCGTCCTCAGAACCGCCACGACCAACCTCCAAATCCGCCGCGTCCGCCGGGCATGGGCGCGAAAGAGACCGCGGGGACCTTCGCGGGCCCGCCCTCCAGTCGCTCGGCCGGCGTGAGCACGGCGTCGAGCACGAACCCGACGGCGGCCACCACGCCCGTGGCGGCGGCGGCGACCAAGGCCACGCGCGCGTCGTGGGCGTCGCGCGCGCCGTCGGCCATCGCGCTCGTGTACGCCGCCGCGACGGATGAGTACTGGGTGGGCGGGAAGCGGTAGGTTATCAAGCGGTTGACGTCGCTCTCGTGCGAGCTCGCCGCGGCGCCGTAGATCGCCGCCGTCCCGAGCAACGCCAGCGTGACGCCGGAGGCGATCACCGCGGTCGCGTTGTAGCGGTTCCAGCCGGAGTCCTCCTGGTCTGGGCCGGCAGGGCGCTCCGCATCGGCGCCGGGCGCGCCGGCGACCTGCGCGGGTGGGGCGGCGGCCGGCGGCCTCGCGGGCGCTGCCGCGGCGGGCGGCGTGCCGCCGAATTCGCCGGGCGTCTCCACGGCGGGCGCGGGCGGCGCCGCGGGCCCGAGGCGCGCGACCCGCTGCGCGATGTCGGCGCGATCCGAGGCGTCCGGCGCCTCGCGCAGATACTGGCGATAGCTCTCGGCGGCCTCGACCGGGGCGCCGGCCTTCTCCTCGGCCTCGCCGAGGTGAACGAGGAAGGCCGGATCGTGACCGATCGCGTAGCCGGCGCGCCAGGCCTTCTCGGCGGCGCGCGCGTCGCCCGCGGCGAGCGCGCGCGTCCCTTCGTCGTAGAGGCGGACCTCGTCCGGGGTCGGCGTCCGTTGCGGCGATGCTCCCAACGCCAGCAGCGCGGCGACGATCGGAATGAGGTGCACCTCTAGCCGCCCACCCGACCGATGAAGTCGTCGAGCTGCGTCCGGCCCAGGCCGAGCGGCGTGCAGCCGCCGTGACCGGTGCAGACGGCGGCGATCTCCACGCCGGCGAGCTGCTGCTTGAGCGCGTTCACCGAGGCCCGCACTTGATCGCCGTTGCTGTCGAACAGACCCGGGCCGCGCTCCAGCCGCCCCTGCTTGAACACCGCCGTGTCGCCGGTGAAGAGCACGCCGTCATAGAGGAAGACGTAGGAGCCGGGCGTGTGCCCCGGGACCGGGATCGCCTTGACCGTCTTGTTCTCGCCGAGGTCGATGGTCTGCACGCCGTTGAGCGGGCTCGACACGTTGATCGAGGGGATGGCCATTCCCTTGGCCATCGCGCGGAGGAGCAGGCTGTCCCAGGGGGCCCGCCCCTCGACGAAGGGGACGTCGCCCGCGCCCAGATGGACCTGCGCCTTGCCGAGCCCGCCGGCCGCCGCAACGTGATCGCCGTGGCCGTGGGTCAGGAAGACGTCGGAGACGTCGCTGCGGCTGGCGTGCAGTCCGGCCAGCGCGGCGTCGACCGGGCTGCCGGCAGGGTCCGCGCCGGTGTCGAACAAGATCACGTGCTGGCCGACCCGCGCCGCATAGAGGTAGGCGCCGGCCGAGCTGACCGCCACCAGGCTGGGCTTGACCTCCTCGGGGTTGGAGGGGCGTCCCCGGGCCACGCGGAAGGCCGCCAGTGCGCCGCCGACCAGGACGACGATGATGATCGCGAATGCGAACAGATTTCTCAGGGCGCGCATGGCTCACCTCACTCGGGTCCCAGAATCGGGCCGGGCGGCCGCAGAATCAAGCGCCGATCTCGCCTGCGGTCGAGGTCGCAGTTTGGACGCAGGCGGTGAGGCCGACGCCGCGCAGAGCGTGACCTATCACCGCCAGGCCCGGCAGGCGCGCGCGCGCGTCGTCCACGGCACGAACGCGCGCCAGGTGACCGCGATCGTACTGCGGGATCCCGGGGCGGGCGCGAAAGATCCGCACCAGGTCGGGATCGCGCCGCAGGCCGGCGGCGCGCCGGAGATCGCCCATCGCCAGGGTTGCTAGCGTCTGGTCGTCGGCATCGACCAGCGCCGGCTCGAACGTCCCGCCGACCAGCGCGCGCAGGAGCACGCCGCCTTCGGGCGCGCGCCCGGGGAAGACCGACGACTCGATCTGACAGCCCAAGAGCTTGAGCCCTTCACCCCGCGCCACGACGAAGCCATACCCGTCGAGATCCATCCCCAGCTCCAGGGCGCCATCCGCGGGCGCTCGAAACCCCAGACAGACGACCGCGACGGGCGCGTGGGGGATCGCGCGCAGCGCCTCGGCGGCGGCGGGGGCGTGCGGCGCCAGCAACGCCGCCGTGGTGTCGGCGGGTGTCGCCAGGACCAGCCGGTCGACGTCGAGCGTCTCGCCGTCGAGGGCGACGCGCCAGCCGCCGCCGCGCGGCTCGATCGCGCGCGCCTGGCCCGCGTGGCGCCTGGTCTCGAGCGCGGCGGCCAGCGCGCGCGGCAGCTCGGCGAGGCCGTCGGGAAACGAGACGGGGCGCCCCAGCCGGGGCCCGCCGCGCCCGCGGAACATGCCCCGCAAGACGC
>DASYEX010000203.1:0-8192 GCA_036498765.1 Polyangia bacterium | reverse complement strand
AACGCGGCCACGGGCGTGACCAGGAAGCCGAAGGAGAGCAGCTGGACGTAAAACTGCATCCGCCGTCCCCCGCGGTGGGTCATGTACGGGATGGGCAAGAGGTTGAGCAGCGCGAACGCCGCGATGACCACCGCGCCCACGGCGTAACGGGCCGGGTTGAGCGTGAAGAAGAGGTGCGACAGGACGTAGGCCATCGCGCCGTAGCCGCTCACGGTGCGCGGCAGGCCGCAGTACATGAGCGGGTCGCCCATCTTGGCCACCGAGAACAGCGCCTGGCGGATCGTCCCGCAGGCGACGACCAGCGCCATCAGCACCAGGCCGGCGGTCGGGTGGCCGCCGCGCGCGTAGGCGGCGTAGACGATGACGGCCGGGGCGATGGCCTGGACGAAGTGATCGGTGGCCGTGTCCAGCTCGCTGCCGAACTTGTTCGAGGTCTTGGTGATCCGGGCGACCGGCCCGTCCAGGGTGTCGCCCAGCAAGAAGCCGAGCAGCAGGGCGATCCCGGCAGCCGGCAGGTTGCCCTCGACGACGAAGACGATGGCTCCGACGCCGCCCAGGAGGTTGACGAGAGTGAAAAGGTCTTTGACCCCGAAGGGCCCGATGTTCCAGCGCATTTTGGAAGACGGGAGAGTACCAGGTTCAGCCCGATATTGACTTCGACCCGAGCCGGACGACAAGCAATGGGTCGCGTGAGCGGCGAAAGGCGCGTGCGTCACTCAACCAGACGGTGATCGAGGCGCTGGGCCGTGGTCTGGGCGTCAGCCAGGTGGACGACTTCGACAATGGACTGGGTGCGCTGGCGGGGAGCTGGAGCGCCGCCGAGCTACGCGCGTTCGAGACGGCCACGGCTCCGTTCGAGAAGGTCGACGAGGATCTCTGGAAGTGAGCCGGTTCTGCCTCGACACGTCCGCCTACAGTCGCTTCAAGCGCGGGGACGCAGGGGCGGTCGAGGCGCTCAGGCGCGCGAGCTGGGTGGGCGTGCCGGTGGTCGTCCTGGGCGAGCTGCGCACCGGTTTCGTGCTTGGCGCGCACCCGGAGCGCAACGAGGCCGAGCTCGGGCGATTTCTCGCCAGTCCGGTCGTCGAGGTCCTCGACGTCGACGAGGAGGCGGCGCGGATCTATGCAGAGATCGTCGTGGCGCAGCGGCGCGTCGGCAAGCCGGTTCCCACGAACGATCTCTGGATCGCGGCGCTGGCTGCCCGCGCGGGCGCCCCCGTGCTCACGTACGACGGGCACTTCGCGGCGATCGCGCGGATCGCGGCGCGCGTTCTCGGCTGACCGTAGAAGGATCGCGCGCCCGTCCGTCAACTCGCTGGACGCGGGCTGCCAAAAATCTGGCGCGGTCGGCGGGCTAGGCGGCGCGGGAGGGGAAGTCGCGGCGGATTCGCTCGTGGTAGCGATCGGCGGTGCGCGTCTTGCCGAACAGCAGCGACTCCAGCTCGAATCGGTGCAGGAGCGCGAGGTAGGCCGGGTCTTCCATGCGCTTGGCCTTGTTGAAGCGGGCCTCCACGTAGCCCCAGAGGATGCCGAGCCCGCTCACGACGTAGGGGCGCTCGACCATCCGGTAGAGCGCCACCGCCGCCATGTAGGGCGCCGACGATCCCATGAAGTACTTTCCGCGCCCCCAGCGCTTCCGCCCGTTCCAGAGGCTGACGTGGCTCGAGCCCATCTGGCGCAGGTGGACGATGCGCAGCTCCGGGTCGTCGACCGAGCGGGCGACCCAGCCGCGCATCCGGCACATGTGGCCGTCGATGCCGTCCCAGCAGACCTCGCGCACGAAGCCGCCGATGTCCTGGAAGCAGGCGACCCGGAAGAACTTCACGGGTCCGACCGAATTCTCGTCGCCGGTCCGCTCGCGCACCTCGCGGTCGCCGTAGCGGAGATAGAGCTTGCCGGACAGCGTGCCGAGCCAGGGATCGGCCTCGAACAGCTCCATCGTCCGCTCGAAGTAGCGGGGCGGCATCTCGAGGTCGCAGTCGAACTTGCAGACGTAGTCGTAGTCCGCGAGGTTGACCTGCTCGAGCCCGTGGTAGAGGGCGTCGATGACGCCCGGGCCGACCGAGCGGTGGCCGCGGTTGTCGCGCCGGACCACCTGGATGAAGGGGTACTTGGCGGCGGCGCGCGCCAGGATCTCCGGCGTGGCGTCGGTTGATCCGTCGTCGACGATCAGCCACTTGGCCGGCGGCACGCTCTGCGCCGCGACGGTGTCGATGGTGATCTGGAGATAGTCGGCCTCGTCTCGACAGGGCGAGACCAGCAGATAGCGACGGCCCACGGCGGCGCACAGGATAACCGGATAACCCCGATCGGCGCCACCAGCCCATGGAGAAGCGTCTTCGAGCTGCGGTAAAGTGACGCCCGCAGATGGCACAGCGGATCAGGATGGGAGGCCTGCCGATCGACGTGGTCGATTTCGCGGGCGCGCTCGGGACGATCGAGAAGCTCGTCGACGCGCGGGCCGGGGGGATGGTCTTCACGCCCAACGTCGATCACGTCGTGCTCGTCGAGCGGGACCGGCGCTTCCGGGAGGTCTACTCGCGGGTCAGCCTCTCGCTGGTCGATGGCGTCCCCGTGCTGTGGGCGGCGCGGCTGCTCGGAACGCCTTTGCCCGAGAAGGTGTCGGGGTCGGATCTGGTCGTTCCGCTGATCGACCGCGCGGCGGCGCGTGGCTGGCGCGTCTTCCTGCTGGGCGGCGGCCCTGGGGTCGCCGAGCTGGCCGCGAGCAAGCTCAAGCAGGTCCATCCCGGCCTCAACGTCGTCGGGACGGCGGCGCCGGTGATCGACATCGACGGTGACCCAGCGCCCCGGCGGGCGGTCGCGGCCGAGATCGCCGCCACCCGGCCGGACCTGGTGCTGGTCGCCTTTGGCGCACCCAAGCAGGAGCTCTTCTGCGACGAGTTCCGCGACGTCCTCTCGCCGGCGGTGCTGGTCTGCATCGGCGCCGGCCTCGACTTCGTGGCGGGGACGCTGCGCCGCGCGCCGCGCTGGATCTCGAAGGTCGGCCTCGAGTGGGCCTACCGCCTGGCCAAGGAGCCACGCCGGCTGGCGGCCCGCTACCTCTTGCGCGATCCCGAGTTCCTGGCCATCTGGTTCCGGCAGTGGCGGCGCGGGGCGGCGGGCGATCGGGGGGCCGATCCGGGCGCTCTTCCGCGCTGAGGGGCCCCGGGGCGGCGTGCTAACCTCGGCCTCCTGAAAACGGTCACCGGCAATATCACCGGGCTCAAGCCGAGCCAGAAGCATGCGCTGGAGCGCGTCTACCGCCGGCGTCTGCAGCCGTCGGAGGTGGTCTCGGGCGAGCTGGCGACCTTCCTGGGGAGCGTCTCGCGCGAGATCGAGAGGCAGGTCGGGATCCTCGTTGATAGGCGCGGGGAGATCGAGCACGTCTTCGTCGGCGACGCCTCCCGCATCAACCTGCCCGAGATCGGCCGCCTGCGCGCCGGGCGAGGGCGGTTCCGCGGCCTGCGTCTCGTCCACACGCACCTGCGCAACGAGCCGCTCACGCGCGACGATCTCGTCGACCTGGCGCTCCTGCGACTGGACCTGGTGGCGGCGATCGGCCTTCAGCCCGACGGGCGGCCGGCCGATCTGCACGTCGCGCACCTCCTGCCGCCCATCGAGGGGCAGCCGTCGTCTCCCTGGCGGGTCCTGCCGAGCGAGCCGCTTCACCGCAGCGCGCTCGACGCGGCGACGCTGATCGCGGCGCTCGAGGAAGAGTTCGACCGCGCCGCGCCGCCGGTGGTGGCCACCGACACGCGCGATCGCGCCCTGCTGGTGGTCGTCGCCTTGCGCCGCGATCGGCGGCCCGGAGCGCCGGCCCAAGACGCCGCGACCGACGCCGCCGGGCGGATCGCCGAGTTGCGCGAGCTGTGCCGGACGGCGAACGTGCGCGTGAGCGGCGTGATGGAACAGCGCCGCCACGAGTCGGATCCCAAGTACCTGGTCGGGCGCGGCAAGCTGGAGGAGATCCTGATCCGTGCCATGCAGCTCGATGCCAACGCGCTGATCTTCGATCCCGACCTGACGCCGGTGCAGGCCCACGCCATCGCCGACTTCACCGACCTCAAGGTGATTGACCGGACGATGTTGATCCTCGACATCTTCGCCCAGCGGGCCAAGAGCCGCGACGGCAAGCTGCAGGTCGAGCTGGCCCAGCTGCGCTACCGGCTGCCGCGCCTGCACGAGAAGAACACCATGATGAGCCGCCTCACCGGCGGGATCGGCGGGCGCGGCCCCGGCGAGACCAAGCTGGAAGAGAACCGGCGGCGCGCGCGAGAACGCATCCACCGGCTGGAGAAGGAGATCGACCGCTTCGGCGCGCAGCGGGCGGGGCGGCGCGCCGAGCGCGTGCGGCGCGGGCTGCCCATCGTGGCCATCGTCGGCTACACCAACGCCGGCAAGTCGACGCTGCTCAACACGTTGACCGGCAGCGAGGTGCTGGCCGAGAACAAGCTGTTCGCCACCCTCGATCCGACCACCCGGCGGCTGCGCTTCCCGCGCGGCGCGTGGGGTTCGAGCGAGCTTCGCTCGCCGAACCCCGACGCGGGGGGGATGGGATCCTCCCAGGGTCCCGTGTTTGATCGCCAAATCATCCTGGCCGACACCGTGGGGTTCATCCGCGACCTGCCGCGGGATCTGGCCAAGGCCTTCCGCGCCACGCTCGAGGAGCTGGACCAGGCGGACCTGCTGCTGCACGTGGTCGACGCCGGCGACCCGGCGCGCGAGCAGCAGATCGGCGCCGTGGAGACGATCCTGGGCGACCTCGGCCTGGCGGAGACGCCGCGCATGCTGGTGCTCAACAAGATCGATCTGGTCCCCGACGAGGAGCGGGCCCAGCTGCCGCGCGGCACGAAGGACCTTCCGGCGGTGGCCATCTCGGCGCAAGATCGGACCACCGTGGCTCCGCTGCTCGACGCGATGGAGCGCGCGCTCTTCTTGAGCGCGGGAACCCTGGGAGGGTTCCCGCACCCTCCCGCGACGGGCTCCGCTCGGCAAAGCCCAGATCCGTCCACGCGATCGCCGTCCGATGGTGAGGCGGGGCCGGAGGCGCACGCGTCGTGAGCATGCTGCTCTGGGCGCTGGCCGTGCTGGTGCTGCTGGGGGTGCTCATCCTCGTGCACGAGCTGGGGCACTTCGTCTTCGCGCGCCTCTTCGACGTGAAGGTGCTGCGCTTCTCGCTCGGCTTCGGCCCGCGCGTCTTCGGCTTCACCCACCGGGAGACCGAATATCGCCTGTCGCTGGTCCCTCTCGGCGGTTACGTCCGCTTGCTCGGGGAGGACCCGGGCGAACCGATTCCGCCCATCGACCGGCCGCGCGCGCTGGCCGCCAAGCCGCTCTGGCAGCGCTACACGGTGGTCGTCGCGGGACCGCTCTTCAACATGCTCTTGCCGCTGCTCATCTACTTCGTCCACTACGCGGGGCAGACGACGCTGCTCCCGCCCACGATCGGGACGGTGCTGCCGGGACTGCCGGCGGCGACGGCGGGTCTGGTCCCCGGGGACCGGGTGGAGAGCGTCGACGGACGCCGCATTCGCTACTGGGAGGAGCTGGAGCGGGTGATCTCCAACTCGGCCGGCAAGACGTTGCGGTTCGCGATCCACCGCGGCCCCGACGCCGAGGAGCGCGACGTGACCCCCAGCGATCTCGAGCGCCTCGGCCCGCTGCACCAGCGCGAGCACGTCGGCTGGATCGGCGTCTCGCCGCGCTTCCACCTGCCGGAGATCGGCGTCATCGATCCGGCCTCGCCGGCCGCGCAGGCGGGGCTCAAGACCTTCGACTTCGTCACCGCCGTGGGCGGCGTGCCGGTCGGGACCTGGACCGAGTTCGCCAACGCCATCGACCGCGCGGGGGCCTCGCCGCTGCGGCTCAACTACCTGCGCGGCGGTTACTCGGCGGTCCCCTTCGCGCACATCGAGATCCAGGAGCCGGGGTCGGCCATCGTCATCCCCACCGCGGTGTTCGACGCCGCCGGGCACCGCCACTACGAGACGGGGATCCAATCGGCGGAGCTGTTCGTCTTCTCCGTCGAGCCCGGGAGCCCCGCCGACCAGATCGGCCTGCGCCGCGGCGACGAGATCCAGACGCTGGACGGCGCCCCGCTCCCGCACTGGGACGTGTTGCGCGAGCGGTTGGCCGACCACCCCGAGCGGACGTTTCGCCTCGGCTGGGCCTCGCCCGGCGGGGAGAAGCACGAGGCGAGCTTCCGGCAGGAGGTCCGCTCCGAGCTGGACGTCTACCGCCAGGACGAGCAGCACCTGGTCTTCGGCGCCCTCAACCGGCTGGCCTGGAAGACCGACCCGCCTGTCCCGATCACCAACCGGTTCGGCTATGCGCTCTCGCACGCCTTCGAGCGCACCGGCCAGATCATCGCCGCCATGACCTACGGATTCGTCGAGATCGTGCGCGGCCGGGTCCCGCTCACGACGCTGGGCGGCCCGATCATGATCGGCTACGCGGCCGGCGTGGCCGCCGAGCAGGGGTTCGATCAGTACCTCTGGCTGATGGCGCTCATCAGCATCAACCTGGGCCTGCTCAACTTCCTGCCCGTGCCGATCCTCGACGGTGGCCTGCTGGTCTTCTTCACCTTGGAGCTCTTCAAGCGCCGCCCGCCGTCGCCGCGGGCGCGCGAGATCGCCACCTACGTCGGGTTGGTCGTCGTCGTGACGCTGATGTTGTTCGCCATGCGCAACGACGTCGTCCGCTATCTTCTTCCCCGGTGAAGCGCAAACGATGAGCGAGCTCTTTCTCTGCCTCGACACCTCGACATCGACGGCGCGCGTGGCGATCCTGGACGCAGAGGCCGGCGTCCGCTTCTCCGGCGAGTTCACCGCCGATCGCCACGCCGCGCACCTGCTCCCGCTCTGCGCCGAGGCCCTGCGCGCGGCCGGCGTGACGCCGGCGGCGCTGGCCGGCATCGCCTGTGGCGGCGGTCCCGGCAGCTTCACCGGCCTGCGCGTCGGGCTGGCCGCGGCGAAGGGGCTGGCGCTGCCGACGGGCGTGTCGCTCTACGTCGTCTCGTCGCTCGAGGCGCTGGCCCTCGACATCCTGAACGCCGGCGACGCCGCGCCCGGGAGCGCCGCAATCCCCAGCCTCGACGCCGGCAAGGGCGAGGTCTACGTCGCCGGGTACGTCGCCGATGTCGAACACCGCGTTCGCGAGCTGGCGCCCGTCGCCCGCCTGGCGCCCGCCGCGGTCCCGGCCTGGCTGAAACAGCTTCCCTCTCTGACGGTGCAGGCGGCCGGCAACGGCGCCGTGCGTTACCCGACCGCATTCGCCGCCGCGCGCATCGCCGATGTCGCCGGACCGACGGCGGTCTCGGTCGGGACCCTGGCGCTGCTCCAGCGCGCCCGCGGCGAGGCCGCCGACCTGGCGACGGCGGTCCCCTTCTACGGCCGTCCGCCGGACATCACCGTCAAGCGCTCGCCCTGACCCGACTGGGGTCAAACCGGCCTCAGCCGTCGTGGCGGTAGCCGGCGCCGTGGACGGTGGAGATGAGGCGCGGGCGCTTGGGGTCGAGCTCGATCCGCTTGCGCAGCTTGGCGATCTGTTGATCGAGGGTGCGGCTGTTGGGCACGTGGTCCACGCCCCACAGGCGGTTGAAGAAGGTGTCGCGGCCGACGACCTGCCCTCGTTTCTCGGCCAGGAGGCGCAGGATGCCGACCTCGCGCAGGCTCAGATCGATCACCTCGGCGCCCCGCCGGGCCCGGAGCTCTCCGGGGAGAACCTCGAGGTCGCCCATCTTGAACGGCGGCTCCCTGAGCGGCCCGGCCGCGCGCAGGCAGCGGCGGGTGACGGCCCGGATGCGCGCCACGACCTCCTTGACGCCGAACGGCTTGGCGATGAAGTCGTCGGCGCCGAGCTCGAGGCCCAGCACGCGGTCGATCTCCTCGGACTTCGCGCTGATGAAGATCACCGGGACCTCGGTGTTCGCGGCGCGGATCTGCCGGCAGAGGTCGTATCCGTTGATCCCCGGCATCATGATGTCGAGCAGCACGAAGTGCGGCGCCTGGCCCTGGAACAGCGCCAGCGCGGCGCGGCCGTCGGCGGCGGCGACGGTCTCGTAGCCCTCACCGGCCAGGATGGCGCACAGGCCGTCGCGGATGTTCTTGTCGTCTTCGGCGACCAGGACCTTCATGCGGCCTCCCCGACGGTCAGTGTGAGCTCGAAGCGCGCACCGCGCGTGCCCGCCAGGCAGC
>DASYEX010000202.1:0-11102 GCA_036498765.1 Polyangia bacterium | reverse complement strand
TGTCCCAGGAGAAGCTGAGGCAGGGCGTGAAGGGGGCGTTCCCGTTGACGGCCCCGATCAGCTCCGCGATGCTCCCCATCGCGACTTCGGCCTGGGCGGGGATGAACTTCACCACATTGGCCAGGTACTTGTTGGCGTCGGTGAGCTGAGCCATGACGTTGACGATCGGGTCCTGCGGCGTGATCGTGACCGGCGAGGTGCTGTCGTTGATCTCGCTGGTACAGGTGACCGCCGGCAAGAACCCGGGCATGATCTTCGCGGCGTTGTTGGTCGCGGAGAAGCAGATGCGCGCCCCCCGAGGTGGTGCAGCACGCGCACCGTCCCCTGGTTGTTCGAATCGAGATCGGCCAGCGAGGTCGCGCCTGGCATGAGCGAGTAGACGAACTGGCCCTGGCCGTCGTGCGGATAGTAGTAGGGCTGTATCGCCTGGGAATCGAGGCTGTCCATCTCCGTGTCGAACAGAGGGATCGCCGAATAGTTCATGCGGAAGGCGTCCATCTCCTGAAGCGTCTCGTCACTGTTGACGTAGAGCCAGGTCGAGTACGACGTCGAGAGCGGCCGCTTCTCCAGGCTGAGCGTGAACGGCAGCGCGTGAGTCCGCTCAGCGCACGCAGCGGACCCAGGCGCCGGTGAAGTAGTTCCACTCCGGGCTGCCGTTCTTGCCGGTGGCGCTGCCGGAGTTGTAGCCCGTGAAGCCGTCGTCGAAGTTGATCGCCCAGCCGTAGCTGCCGGTACCGTAGGTGGTGCTGGCCCAGTACCAGTTGTTGGAGTACGAGCCGTACTTGGTGTTGGGGAACATCGTCTTGTTGATCGCGGGCCCGACGCGGGCCTCGTCGACCAGCGTGGCCAGCTCGTTGATGGTCGGCACGCGCCAGGTGTGACCGTTCAAGCCCAGGTTCGCGCAGGTGCCGGCCGCCGCAGACCAGGGGAGCACCGCCGCGCCCGACGGCGTCGCCGAGTCGGTCTGCTGCCAGATGAGCCCCGTGTAGTTGTCGGTCACCTCGCCGTTGGCCGCGGTGTACTGGCTGGGCGGCGGAACGGCGAAGGTGCCTTGCGCTTCGCCGCTGCCGTTGCCGCGCACGCAGCGCACGTAGGCCATGCTGGTCGTCTTCGCGTAGGCGTTGCTGGTGAACCCGCTGCTCATTCCGTAGATCCAGGAGAAGCCGGAGCTGTTCTGGCCGCTGATCGTCTCGTACCAGTCCGACCCGGTCCGGTAGTAGCCGGACGGCTCCTTCGGGAAGGCGGTCGTGTCGATGGCGTCGCCGGTGCGCGCGAAGTCGACGATCGACGCCATCTCGACGCGCGTCGGGAGGCGCCAGTCGGAGAAGCCCGCGTAGCTGCTGCTGGCGAGGCTGGCGCAATGGTCGGAGTTGTCCTGCCAGTAGCCCTGCGTCGTCCCCGGTGCCTTCTCCCAGTCGAGGCAGGTGACGTTGTCGCGCACGGCGCCGTTACCGAGATCGGTGTAGCTGGCCGGGTTGGGGAGGCCGCTCGCGGAGGCCGGGTTGGGCATGTGCCAACACGCCCATTTGTGCGAGCCGCAGGTGGCCGGGACGCAGCCGCCCGTCGCGCCTGAGACTCCACCTTGGCCGGTCGCCCCGCCCGACGATCCACCTTGCCCGGTGGCGCCGCCCGTCCCCTTGGCACCGCCGCTCGCCGTCGCGCCCGCCGCTCCACCTTGGCCGGTGGCGCCGCCGGACGCCATCGCGCCGCCGCTGCCGGTGGTCCCGCCGCTTCCCGGCGTGCCGCCGCTCGCCTTGGCGCCACCGGTCGCGGTCGCGCCGCCGGTCGCTGCTGTGCCCGACGATCCACCTTGGCCGGTCGCGCCGCCCGTCGCCGGTGCGCCGCCCGATTCACCTTGGCC
This sequence comes from Polyangia bacterium, assembly GCA_036498765.1. Classification (GTDB taxonomy): domain Bacteria; phylum Myxococcota_A; class Polyangia; order Fen-1088; family Fen-1088; genus JADGRB01. The sequence continues at coordinate 9,241 of DASYEX010000202.1, read as the reverse complement.
GGTCGCGCCGCCCGTCGGGGAGGCGCCACCCGAGCCGCCGCTGCGGCCGTCGCCGTTCGAGCCGCTTGCTCCGCTCGAGCCGCTCGATCCGCCTTGGCCCGTCGAAGTGGAGCCGCCACACCCGAAGCCCACCAGCGTGAGCCCGAGCAGCGACAGGGAGACTGGACGCCGTTTCATGATGCGCATCTCTTCGAGGACCTTGGAGATGATGGCATGCTTGCGCACATCTCTATGTCCAAAGGGTGGGGGCTTCGGATTTTGGTGCCGTGTCTCCTGGCCGGCGGGTGTGCCACCGGCAAGGCGCGGCCCGCGGCCTCCGCCTCAGCCGCCGTTCCGCCGCTCGCGGGGACTTGGCAGGGTGTTCTCGACGTCGACGCCACGACCCACCTGCGCGCGATCCTGCATCTCGTCCACGCGGCGTCCGGCTGGACCGCGACCTTCGACAGCCCCGACCAGAGCGGCTTCGGAATCCCCGCCCGGAACGTTCTCGTGGACGCCGCCCGCGTTCACGCCGAGGTCCCTGATGTTCCTTTCACCTACGACGCCTCCGTCGACGGAAATCGTCTCCTCGGGACGCTGAGCTGGAAGGGGCGTCCCTTCGCCCTCAACCTCGCGCGGCGCGCCGCCTCGGCCCAGGCCGCCGCGGCGACGCCCACCCCCGTCCCGCCGATCGTCCCCCCGACTGTCCCCCCGAGCGCCGAAGGGATCTGGAGCGGCGCGCTCGACATCAACGGCATCCGGCTGCGACTGGTCCTCAAGATCCGTCACGTCGCCACGGGTTGGGCGGCCACCCTCGACAGCATCGATCAGAACGTCCGCGACATCCCGGTCGACACCGTGACCGCCGCCGGCGACGAGCTGAAGCTGACCCTCGGCCGGATCAACGGCACCTACAAAGGGCGGGTCGCCGGCGACAAGATGAGCGGGACCTGGACGCAGAACGGTCAGTCCTGGCCGCTCGATCTGTCCAGGACCGACCACCCGCCGGGGACCGTCGCCCGGCCGCAGGAGCCGAAGCGGCCGCTGCCGTACCGCGAGCTCGAGCTCCTGGTCGAGAACCGCGCGGCCGGCGCCACGCTCGCCTGCACGCTGACCGAGCCACCGGGCGCGGGGCCGTTCGGCGCGGTGGTGATGGCGACCGGCTCGGGCCCACAGGATCGGGACGAGGCACTGATGGGCCATCGTCCGTTCCTGGTGCTGGCGGACGCCCTCACCCGCGCCGGCGTCGCCGTCCTGCGCTGCGACGATCGGGGCGTCGCCAAGTCGACCGGGACCTACGGCACGGCGACGACGATGGACTTCGTCGACGACACGCTGGCCGAGGTCGCGGCGCTCCGCATGCGTCCCGAGATCGCGCCGGCGCACGTCGGGATCGTCGGGCACTCCGAGGGGGGCGAGATCGCCGCCATCGCGGCCGCGAAGTCGAAGGAGGTGGCGTTCATCGTGATGCTGGCGGGGCCCGCGGTGCCCGGCGATCAGACGCTGGACCTCCAGCGCGGCTGGGCGGAGAAGGCGGCCGGCGCCACCGATCAGGCGGTCGCCGAGAGCAAAAAGTACTGGGACCAGGCCTTCGTCATCCTCAAATCGGACAAGGAGACCGGCGTCGCCGAGCGCGAGCTGCGGGCGATCTACGACGGGCTGCCCGCCGGCGATCGCGCCCAACTGGAGCAAGCGGGCGGGTTCGGGCCGCTGGCCCGGAAGCTTCTCTCACCGTGGATGCGAGGATTCATCGCGCTCGATCCCCGTCCCTACCTCGCGCGCCTCAAGGTGCCGGTGCTGGCGCTCAACGGCGAGCTCGACCGACAGGTCCTGCCGCGCGAGAACCTCCCCGAGATGAAGAAGGCGCTCCGCCACGACGCCGACGTCACCGTCCGCGAGCTGCCCGGCCTCAACCACCTGTTCCAGACCGCCAAGACCGGCGCGGTGACCGAGTACGCGCAGCTCGACGAGACCATGTCGCCCGCGGTCCTGAAGCTGGTGAGCGACTGGGTCGCCCGCCACGCGAAGTGAGCGGGGGGACGGCTTAGTTGCGCGTCGGGCGCGCCCACCAGACCGGGATACCGACCTCGGCGCGGGTCGCTCGGGCAGGTACGCGACAGCTTCACGGTCGACCGATCGCGAATCGTCCCCTCGACCTGACAGCAACCGCGCGAAGATTGCCCCGCGCAGCTCTGAATGAAAACCAACCGTTTCGCTTGGTGACGTGCGCCGTCTTGGATGCTCATCGACGAGGGCCAGCACACCGCCGAGAGCGCCTTTGATTCCACCGACGATCTTCTGCGCCCTCAGCCCCAACTCGAATGGCTTCCCCAGCCCCCCCCCACGATTCGCCCCGGCCTCCCCAGAGTGAATCCGCGTCTCGGACCCGGAACATCCGCGGAATCAAGTCCCGTCGTCGCCCCGCAACCCGACGCCTCCTGCGCCCGACAAACCGGGACATGCGCGGAATCAAGTCGACAGGAAGGCGTCAGCTCCGGTTGCCGCTTCATGCGGCCAGCAAGTGGGGCGGGGCACGGAAGGGGGCGGGGCGAAAGCCGCGAGGGCGACCGTCGATGCCGCACGACACGCGGGCCAAGGTCGACCCTCGATACCCGCTGCAGGTCACCATCCGAGCGGTGCCCGGGCTTCCGTCGCTGAGATCGGCGCGGGTGTTCGGGGCGCTCCGGCGCGCCATCGCGCGGGCGTCGGTCGACAGATTCCGGGTGATCCATTTCTCCATCCAGCAGGATCACGGGCACTTCATCGTCGAGGGGGACGAGGCGCGGCGGGCGCGCGGCGGTATGCACGGGCTGGCCATCCGGCTGGCGCTGGCGGTCAATCGCGCGCTCGGCCGCCGCAAGGGGAAGGTGGTCGGCGATCGCTACCACGTCCGCCCGCTGACGACGCCGCGGCAGATGCGGACGAGCATGGTCTACGTGCTGCTCAACTTCCGGAAGCACCTCAAAGCCCCTGCCGGCATCGACCCACGGAGCTCGGGTCCGAATTTTTCGGGGTGGAACCGACGCGCCGGACTTGATTCCGCGTATGTTGCGTCCGCGGCGGCGGTCGCCTCGGGATGCTCGCCGGCCACGGCGGAGGCGACGACGTGGATGGCGACCGTCGGTTGGCCGCGCGGGGGCGGGCTGCTGAACGTCGACGAGCGTCCGGCTGCCGCCCGGCGCCCACGCCCCACCTGCCGGCCACCGCCCGGTCTGACTTGATTCCGGCGTATGTTGCGTCGGCGGGGCCGGTGTCATGGGGCGGCGCTCCGCGGATGAGCGCTCCCCGAACAGTTCTAGGGACGCGGAACGTCGTGCGGCAGCTCGATCATCTGGTGGCGCGGCGCGATGATCAGGTTCACGCGGGTCGTCTCCTCGCCGGGCTGGGCGACGAGGTCGAGCGCCCAGGCCAGGGTGAGCAGCGAGCCCCGGAAACTGTAGGGGCCGATCGGGAGCGTCAGGACGAAGGGGCGCCGCTCGGCCGCGCCGGGCTGGGGCAGCGGGATCGTTTCCGCGATGCGGAGATCGCGGCCCCCTTTTCCGGTCAGCGTCCAGGAGAGGCGCAGCTCCATCCCCCGGGGCGGCGTTGACGCCGACCAGCTCGCGGCACCGCCGAGGCGCGCGCCGGGCTCGAATGCGGTTCGCCCGTGCTCGATCGCCAGCTCGAGGGTAATCGCCGCCGGGCTCACGGGCGCACCGCCGGGAGCGCGACCAGCGGGAACTCGTCGCGCCAGACGAGCTCCGCCTGGTGGGCCGCCTCGATGACGACGGCCCAGGCGATCTCGTTGAGTCGGCCGGTCACCGTGGGGACCAGCGCGGCCGGCGCGCGCACCGCGCCGCGCCCGTGGGCCTCGCGCGCGCCGTGGTCGGGCATCTGGCGATCGATCTCCAGCGTCACGAAGGGGTGGGTCTCGGTCACGATCGAGATCCCCGTGCGCGCGCTCAGGCGCTGGCGTGCCACCTCGCTGCCGACCAGCGCCACCGTCACGTTGGTGATCGACCGCCGGCCGAAATCGAGGCGCCAGCTGACGGCGAGCTCGGCCCCCAGCGGAACCTGGGTGGGCGCGATCACCTGGGCCCGGGGCGCCGGGCGGCCGACCAGCGCGCGAAACCAGCGGGCGACGCCGCTGCCCGAGGCCGGTTTGAGCGCGCGCGGGGAGAGGACGGTGTGCGTCGCGCTCATTCTGCGACGCCGGTCAGCGTGTACCGGCGTTTGAAGGTCTCGCCGGGGCTGACGAGCACCGCCTCGACTTGATCCATCCCCAGATCGGTTCGCTTGAACTCGAGGCGGTGGCGGCCGCAGGCGACGTCCTGGTCGACGACGGGCGTGTGAGCGCCGGTGTTCTTTCCGTCGATCCAGAGCTCGGACCACGGCACCGAGTTCACCGTGACCTTGCAGGCGCCGCGCGCCTCCTCGCTGCTCGAGGCCTTCGCGTGGTGCAGCAGCGCCACTTCGGCGACCGGCGGCCCGGCCACCGGGGGCGGCGAGGCCAGCGGGATGATCCAGGGCTCCGCCGGCCCAGGAGGGCGCGCGCGCCGCGCCGGGCGCGCCTGGTTCGCGGCGCCCATCTCGGACGCCACGGACTCCGGGCTGGCGCCGGCACCGAGGACGCGCAGGAGGACGCCGAACGCCGTCAGCACCACCGCCGCGCCGGCGATCGCGATCGTCCGCCGCTCGGCGAGGGTGAGCGGACGCAGGGGCTTGGGCGGTTCAGCGGGCGCAGCCTCCTGGGGGCGGTCGACTGGGTCCGTGCGCGTGTTCCGGCGCAGCTCGCCCGCGGCGGCCAGGGCGTCGAGCGCCTCGAGCAAGGCTCCGGCGTCCGCCCATCGCCCGCGCGGCGACAGCGAGACCGCCTTGTCGATGATCTTCTCCAGGCGCCCCACGCTCTTCCCCTTGCGGCGCGGCGACGGGCGCGCCGCCGACATCACCTGCTCGAAGACGTGCTCGTCGAGATCGTCGGTGTAGGGCGCCTCGTCGGTGAGGAGCTCGGTGAGCACCAGCCCGAGCGCGTGGACGTCGGTGAACGCGCCGGTGCGGGAGAAGGTCACCTGCTCGGGCGCCGCGTAGTGGGGCGAGAAGCCCGGTAGCCCGCTGGTGTTGCCGGGCTCGGTCCCGCCGGCGGTCGCGCCGGTCCGCACGAGCTTGGCGATGCCGAAGTCGAGCATCCGCAAGCTCGGTCCCCCCTCGGTCATCACGGTCATCATGTTGGCGGGCTTGATGTCGCGGTGGACGACGCCGTAGCGGTGGGCGTAGGCCATGGCCTCGACGACCGGGCGGAGCAGAGCGACCGCCTCGGCGGGCGTGCGTCCCCCCTGGCCGCGGCGGCGATCGAGATCGGTCTCCAGCGTCTCGCCGTCGAGCCACTCGAGCGCCATCCAGGGCGCGAGCTCGCCCGACGGCATCTCGGCGACGCCGAAGTCGTGCACAGCGACGATGTAGGGATGCTTGAGGCGGGCGACGGTCTTCGCCTCGGCGGCGAAGCGCTCGCGGAATCCGGCCCGCGCGGCATCGTCGAGATCGCTGGGCGTCTTCAGCACCTTCAGCGCCACCGGCCGTTCCAGCGCCAGCTGGTGCGCGCGGTAGACGACCGCGAACCCCCCCTCGGCGATCTGGCGCTCGACGTAGAAGCGCTCGGCGAGCGTCGCGCCACAGAGGCCGAACCTGTCGCCCTGCGATGAGCCGTCCGCCATGTTCCCCCAGGATGACAGCGCCGGTCGTGCGGCCCGTCAAGAGCGGTCGACTGGGCGAACGGCTGGTTGTTCCAGCGCCAGGCGGCGTTCGCGGCGGCGCACAAGGACCTGGCGGTTCGCCTCTTCATGAGCGGCGCCGGCGAGGAGAGCCCCGGCTACCTGGCGCAGGTTCGGTGGTTCGACGAGCGGCTGCAGAGCCGCCACTACCCGGGGCTGCGCTACAAATGGCGTCTGGTCGACGGGGAGCGCCACTCGGGCACCAAGCCCGAGAGCTACAACCGCGCCGTCCGCCTTCGTGTTCGCGCCGCTCGCCGCCAGCCCGAACGACAAGTAGGCGCTCAGCCGAACGTGTCGCCGTTCCAGCCCCAGAGGTAGCCGGTGGCGTCGACGAACTCGATGTAGATGCGGTCACGCGCCACGCCCAGCGCGGCCGCCAGCCGATCGCAGAGCTCGCGCGACAGCGTGCTCGTGTCGTCGCCGGTCATCTTGCCGACGTTCTTGACCGCTACGAACGCAGTGGGGGCCGGCGTCCCGCCGAAGGTCATCGCCAGGTTCGGCTGCAGGCTGGTCATCACGTAGCGCTCCGGCTTGCTGAAGCGGGCAGCCAGCAGCTTGGAGAGATCCGCGAGCAGCGCCTTCTGCGCATCGGCCGCCGGTGCCGGCGCGGAGGTGAAGACCTGGACGAGCGGCATGGCCTCTTCCTATCCCGGGCGACCATCAGGTGCAACCCGGGCCGCGTCCGCTGATTGCGAAGCGCTGTTGTCCGGGACGTTCCTGTGTTACGAGGGGCCCATGAAGACCCTGAAGACCTTGGTGGTGGCCTGCGTGGCCGTGCTCACGGCGATGTCCGTGACCGGTTGCAAGAAGTTCGGTGGGGGCGGTGGGAAGACGCCGTCGACCGAGGACGAGAAGACGCTCTATACGCTCGGCATGCTGCTGGGGCGCAACCTCGGGACCTTCAACCTGACGGCCGACGAGCTCGAGTACGTGAAGTCGGGGCTCTCCGACATGGTCCTCAAGAAGGAGCACAAGGTCGATCTCGACAAGTACGGGCCCAAGGTCGACGCCCTCGCCCGCAAGCGCGGCCAGGAGCGCGTGGCGGTCGAGAAGGAGGCCTCCAAGAAGTATCTCGACCAGGCCGCGCACGAACCGGGCGCCGTGGTCTCGCCGTCGGGGATGGTGTTCCGGTCGACGTCGCCGGGGACCGGCGAGATTCCCAAGCCGACGGATCGGGTGAGCGTGCAGTACGAGGGGCGCCTGCCCGACGGGACGGTCTTCGACAGCACCAAGAAGCGCGGCGGCGTGCCGGCGACCTTCCCGCTCAACGGCGTCATCAAGTGCTGGACCGAGGGGGTGGGGAAGATGAAGGTCGGCGAGAAGGCCCAGCTCACCTGCCCGTCGTCGATCGCCTACGGCGACAGCGGCCGGCCGCCGCAGATTCCGGGCGGCGCCACGCTGATCTTCGACGTCGAGCTGGTGAGCATCCTGCCGCCCAACGCCCCGCAGCCTGGGATGCCGGGAATGTCGATGCCCGGCGCTGGGCCGGCCGGCGCGATGGGTCCGCACGGGATGCCTCCGCAAATGCACATGGGCGGCCCGGGCGGCCCGCAGAAGCTGACGCTGCCGCCGCCGAAGACGCTGCAGAAGCCGGGCGCTCAGCCGGGCGCGGCCAAGTAACGGGCCACCAGCAGCGTCACGTCGTCGTCGAGCGTCTCGGCGAAGGCGTCGAGCGCGGTCAAGAGCGCGTCGCGCACGGCGGCCGGCGGCGACGCGCCGTGCTTCTCCACCAGCAGGGCGAGCCGGTCGGTGCCGAAGCGCTCGTTCCCGTCGCGCCCCATCGCCTCGATGAGGCCGTCGGTGTAGAGCACCAACAGGTCGCCGGGGTGTAGCTGCGCCGTGCTCTCGACGGTGCCCGCTTCGATGTCGCGCTTGGCGCCGACCCAGGGGCCCGGCGTCTCGAGCCGCTCGCAGCGCCCGGTGGCGGCGCGCCGGATCAGGATCTCCTCGTGCGCGCCGGCGAAGGCCAGCCGCCCGTCCTCGCGGTAGCGCAAGAGCGTGAGCGTGGCGTGCTCGCGCTGGCCGAGCCGCATCCGCACGTTGTCGACCAGCATCGCGTTGAGCGCCAGCAGGAGCTCGCGCGGCGAGGCGTCGGGCAGCTTGCGCGCCAGGGCGCCGAACCCGCTCTGCATCATCAGCATGACCAGGCCGGTGCCGAGACCGTGGCCGGCGACGTCGCCGATCCCCATCCAGCAGCCGTCGGCGACGGGGATGACGTCGTAGTAATCGCCGCCCACCTCGGTCGCCGTGCGCATGGTGGCCGCGATCTCCAGGCCGGGGACGGTCACGTCGCGGGGGAGGATCGAGGTCTGGATCCGGGTGGCGATCTCCATCTCCTTCTCGAGGCGTTCGCGCTCGGCCATCTGGCGGCGGGTCGCCTCCTCGACCAGCCGAGCGACGAGACGCGCCCCCTCGAGCGCGCTCGAGACCTGCTCGGCCAGCGACTCGTAGACGATCCCCTCGCGCGGGCCCATCTCCAGCAGCAGGCAGCCGAGCGTCCGGTCGTGGAAGTAGAGCGGCTCGATGATGAGCGAGGTCCGTCGGGCCAGCGGCTCGATCACGGAAGGGAGCAGCGCCGCCGGGTGCAGCCGCGTCCCGGGTGTGGGCTCGGCGCCGCCGGGGGCCCGCTCCACGTCGTGCGCCAGCACCACCTCCATCTCCGCCGCGACGGGCGCGGACTCGGAGGCGCGATCGGTGAGCGTCATCCAGGCGCCGGGGATGCCGAGCCGCGGGAGCTGCTTGCCGAACGCCCCCGTCAGCGCCGTCACTTGCTGCGTGGCCAGCAGCGCCGCGCCGCTCACCGTGAGCGCGTGGGCCAGCCGCTCGGTGTGAAGGCGATGCTGCGCCTGCGCCCGCTCGGCGAGGTCGGCGATCAGGATCCGCGCCTCGTGCCAGAGATCCTCGGCCTGCACCCAGCGGAGCGGCTCGCTGGGCAGGGCGGGGAGCAGGAGCTTGCGGAGGGCGGAGATCATCCGCTGCCAGGCCGCCACGTCGTCGCCCGAGGAGACCACGCGCCCGAGCAAGCGGTCGAGCGTGGAGGTGAAGAGACCCGCGCCGGCGCCGCGCAGCTCGGCCTCGAAGGCGTCGAGCAGCTGGCGATCCCAGCCGGGCGGCAGCGCCGTGTCGGAGCCGTGGACGGCGCGGGCGATCTCCCGCTGCAGATCGACGCCGTGCTCGGCCAGCAGGTTGTCGACCGGGGTCTCGGTCATGGTGACCGGTCCCGCCCGCCCCGGCCGCGCCAGCCCCGAGAAGCAGCCGCAGGACTGCCGCACGACCAGCTCGGTGGGCGCGCTGGCCCGCAGCTCGACCTTCTTCCCTTCGAGCTGCGCCAGCACCAGATCGAGCGCCGCCTCGCCTTGCTGATAGAGCGGCTGGCGGACGGTGGTGAGCGGCGGCGTCGAGAAGCGCGCGTCCTCGATGTCGTCGAAGCCGATCACCGCGACGTCCGAAGGGACCTGCAGCCCGTGCTCCTGCAGCGCCCCCATCGCCGCCAGCGCCATGTAGTCGTTGCAGGC
>DASYEX010000201.1:0-7595 GCA_036498765.1 Polyangia bacterium | reverse complement strand
CGCCAGCGACATCCAGAGCGCGACGGACCTGGCGCGCAAGATGGTGTGCGACTGGGGGATGTCGGAGAAGCTGGGCCCGTTGCACTTCGGCAAACGCGAGGGCGAGATCTTCCTGGGCCGTGACTTCGGCGATTCGACCGCCCATCAGCATGGCGATCTCGTCGCTGGCGCCGTCGGACGAGAGGCTGAGGCGATCCTCGGCCGGCAGCGACTGGGTCAGACCCAGCGCGCGGCCGCGCGGGATGATGGTGACCTTGTGGACCGGATCGGCGTTCACCATCATCTTGCCGACCAGCGCGTGGCCTGCCTCGTGGAAGGCGGTGACCCGCTTGTCGCGGTCACTGATGATCATCGAGCGGCGCTCCGGCCCCATGAGGACCTTGTCCTTGGCCATCTCGAAGTCGCCCATGTCGAGCTGGCTCTTGTCGGCGCGCGCCGCCAGCAACGCCGCCTCGTTGACCAGGTTCTCGAGATCGGCGCCCGAGAAGCCCGGCGTTCCGCGGGCGATGACGTCCAGGTCGACCCCGCTCGCCAGCGGCGTCTTCTTGGTGTGCACGCCCAGGATGCCGGTGCGCCCCCGAACGTCCGGCCGGGGCACGACGATGCGGCGGTCGAAGCGGCCTGGCCGTAGGAGCGCGGGATCGAGCACGTCCGGACGATTGGTCGCCGCGATCAGGATGACGCCGTCGTTCGACTCGAAGCCGTCCATCTCGACGAGCAGCTGGTTGAGCGTCTGCTCGCGCTCGTCGTGGCCGCCGCCCAGGCCCGCGCCGCGGTGGCGGCCCACGGCGTCGATCTCGTCGATGAAGATGATGCAGGGGGCGTTCTTCTTTCCCTGCTCGAACAGATCGCGCACGCGGCTCGCGCCGACGCCCACGAACATCTCGACGAAGTCGGACCCGGAGATCGAGAAGAACGGCACCCCTGCCTCGCCAGCGATCGCGCGCGCCAGCAGCGTCTTGCCGGTGCCGGGCGGGCCCATCATCAGCACGCCCTTGGGGATGCGCCCGCCGAGGCGGGTGAACTTCTTGGGGTCTTTGAGGAAGGCGATGATCTCCTCGACCTCGTCCTTCGCTTCCTCGATCCCCGCCACGTCGGCGAAGGTCATCTTTCGCTGGTTCTCCGACAGCAGCTTGGCCTTGGATTTGCCGAAGCTCATCGCCTTGCCGCCCCCGACCTGGAGTTGGCGCATGAAGACCAGGAAAAGCACGACCAGGACCAGCATCGGCAACCAGGTGACGAAGACCTGCTGCCAGAAGCCGTTCTCGTTCTCCTTGACGATCGTGTAGCTGAGCTTGGCCTTGTCGAGCCTCTCGAGCGTCTTCTCGCCCACGATGCCGGTGGTGACGAAGTTCTCGTTGTTGGCGTACTGGCCGCGGAACTCGGCGCTCTCCTGATTCTTGCGGATCTCGATGGGCGTCCCGACCTTGAACTTCTCGGGATGCTGGTCGACGTCCGCCACGAACTGCGAGAAGAGGACGTGAGTTTCAGAGGTCCGCTGGCCGTTCAGGAACTGCCAAATCACCACGAAAGCGAAGATCAGCGTGATCCAGAGCAGGACGGTCTTGTGACTTTGACGCACGCAGCGTTTCCTTTCGTGGGGACGGCCTCTAGCGTTTGAAAGTATTGCCGCCAAACCGAGGAGCGTCAAACACTCCTTTGCCTCAAATGCTCGCCGGCGCGAGGCTCAGTTTTCCCTCTGGAAACGCAGCCGAACCACGCGTCGCGTGTGCTCGTCCGGACGAGCGATCTCGGCCGGGCGCAGCCCGGGAACGAACAGCAACTCGCCGCGCGCGCTGGTGACCACCGGCAGCGCCGCGCGCGCGGCTCGGGTGATCTTGGCGTCGATCATCAGGTCGGAGAGCTTGCGGCTGCCGCGGCCCCCCCGCGGGCGCATCCGGTCGCCCGCGCGGCGCTCCCGCACGGCGAGCGGCCAGTCCAGCCTATCGGCGTCGAACTCCGCCGTCACGGTGCCGTCCGGGCGCCGGGCCGCTGCACCCGCTTCTTTGACGTCGAGCCGGCCGGCCGCCCAGCGGTAGGCGCCCGGACCGGCGATGGTCAGCGCCTCGGGCCGCCCCGGGGCGCGGTCGGCTGGTCCAGTCCCGGTCCGACCGGTCCGACCGGTCCGGACGGTCTGAACGATCCGAACGATCCGAGCTTGGCCGTACGAGATCTCCACCCGCCGTCCGCCCGCCAGATCCACCGCCGCCGTCCCGCCGCGCGCGCGCAGTCGCCCCACGGCGGCCCGCACCCTGAGCGGCAACGTCGCGGTGAGCTCGTCGCGCGGCCCGGGCGCCCGCGCCGCCGCCGCCAGCGCGACCAGCGCCTCGACGACGCGCGGGTTCTCCTCGGCCAAGAGCGGCAGGAGGCGGTGGCGGACGCGCGCCCGCGCGTAGCGCGGATCAGCGTTGGACGGGTCGTCGACGAAGGGGATGCTGCGCCGCCGGAGATAGCGAAGGACCTCGGCGCGCCGCACGTCGAGGAGCGGCCGGATGAACGGCCCGCGCCGGTAAGGGATCCCGGCGAGGCCCGCCAGGCCGGTCCCCCGGACGATCCGGAACAGCACCGTCTCGGCCTGATCGTCGGCCTGGTGGCCGAGCGCGATCCGCTGGGCGCGTCGTTCGACCGCCAGCGCCTCCAGCACCGCGAGGCGGGCACGGCGGGCGGCGTCCTGCCAGGACGGACCGCGCTTGCCGCCGGCGACGTCGACCCAGAGGCGCGCGAACGGCAACCCCAGCGCCTCGGCGCGCGCGCGGACCAGCGCCAGCTCCTCGGCGGCCGCCGGCCGCAGCCCGTGGTCGACGCCCGCCACCACCAGCTCGACGCCCAGCCGCTCGCGCGCCTCCCAGAGGAGGTGCAGGAGCGCCATGGAGTCGGGGCCGCCCGAGACCGCGACGATCACCCGATCGCCGCGCGCGCAGAGCGCGTGGGTGGCGATGGTGCGGAGAACCGTCGAGAGCATCGTGTATATGAAGATACATGGGGACCTCCCGACCGCCTCAACCCAACAACGTCGTCGCCCTGTCGCACTACCGCGCCCGGCTCGGACGCGGCCGCCGGCTACGCCGCGCCGACGCGCTGCTGGAGGCGCCCGATCTCGGAAGCGCCGTGCGGGCGCTCCCCGGCGATGAGCTCTACTACGTGCTGCACGAGGTGGGGCTCGGCGAGGGGGCCGACATCCTGGCGGCGGCGACGCCCGAGCAGCTCTCGGTGGTGCTCGACTTCGCGCTCTGGGAGCGCGACCAGGTGAGCCCGGCGGCGCTGGCCGAATGGTTGGAGGCCCTGGCGGGGGCGCCCTACGAGCGGATCGGCCGCTGGCTGGCCGGCCTCGACACCGAGCTCGTCGGCCTCATCCTCCGCCGCGGCGCCCGGATCATCGATCTGACGCAGGAGGAGGCCCCCGAGGAGCCCGAGGGGATCTTCTACCCCACCCCCGACGGCTTCTTCCTCCTCGACGTCCGGGTCGTGCCCGTCGTGCAGGCGACCGAGCTCGGCTCTGAAGAAGGGCCCGATCCCGCCCGGGCGCTCATCCGCCTCGTCGACGCGCTCTACCGGGCCGACAAGGACTTCGCGCGGCGCATCCTGGTCGGCGCGACCGGTGAGCTCGACACCGAGCTGGAAGAGGCGGCTTACCGCTGGCGCCAGGGGCGCATGTCCGATCTCGGCTTCGCCGACTACTACGAGGCGCTGGAGGTCTACCGGGTGCTCGATCCGGCGAGCGTGAAGATCGGCGACGGCGCGGCGCGGACGCGGACGATCGTCGACACCCAACCGGGCGGTGACGGCGCCGCCCTCCGCATGCCGACCGCGCTGGTCGAGCGGCTGGCTGACACCGAGGCGTCGCCGTTCGCGCGCGCGGCGCAGAAGCTCGCCGCCGGCGACGAGGTCGATGACCTCCGCTTCGCGCTGGTGGCGCTCACCAACCGCGTGCTGGCCGCGGATCGGGTGGCGCCCGGCGACGACGAGGCGGTGACCGCCGTCCTCGAGCGCCTGATCGCCACGCTCGATCTGGCCGTCGAGCGGCTCGCCCAGGGGGACGACGCGCGCGGGGCCGCCGCCCTGCGCACCGTTCCGCTCGGGCGCCTGTTCAGGCTCGGCGTCAGCCTCGTCGGCAAGGTGAAGCAGCTCGCGCTGGCGCTGCGGGCCGATGGACCGTTCGGCAAGCGCGGCTTCGATTTGGCGGAGACCGACGACGCCGCGGTGCTCGAGGCCGTTACCCGGCTCCGTCCGATGTTCCCGCGGCTGCTCGAGGCGCGACCGGCGGCCGGCGAGCGGCCGTTCCGCAGCCTCGGTGACCTGGCGCGCGCCGCCGCCGCGGTGGAACAGGCCGCGGCGGCCCAGGCGCTCGCGCGGGGACTGGGCGTGGCCCCCGAGGACCTGGCGCCGGAGGGCTCGGCGCTCGCGGGAACGGGCGCCGACGAGGCGGCGCTCGATCTGGGCGTCCTCGCGCGCACGGCGCTGGTCGCGCGCCTCCTGGCGGGCGGCGAGACCAAACGCGCCGTCCGGCCCGCGCGCTTCCAGCCGCTCACCCCGGCCGAGGTGAAAGCGTTCGAGGCGCTGCTCGTCGGCGGCAAGCGGAAGTCGCCCCAGCTCCCGCCCGCGCTGGAGAAGAGCGCGCGGGCGAGCCTCGCGGCCGCCGCCCCACCCGCGCTCGCGGCCGCCGCCGGCGCGGTCGCCGATCGCTGGCTCGCCACGCTGGCGCCCCTCGAAACCGTGCTCGTCCGCGCGCCTGCGAAGCCCCGGCGCCGCTAGCCCCCGCGCCGCCCGGGCGTTGACGGCGCCGCTCGGCGGGGCGCAGAATCGCCCTTGAAAAGGCTGCGGGTTCCATTGCTTAGCCTCACGATCCTCACGCGCATTCGAACTTTCCTGCGAGCGTCCTTGCTCGCGTTCGCCCTGCTGCCCGCCGCGACCGCCCGCGCGGCCCTGCCCGCCCTGCCCGCCCCCGCGTCGCCGGCCGACGTCGAGGTCGACGAGCACGTCGCCCAAGGTCACCGGCTCTACCTCCTCGGGCGCTCCCAGGACGCCATCGCCGAATACCGCCGCGCCTACGAGCTGCGTGCCGATCCCCAGTTCCTGTTCCAGATCGCCGAGGCCTATCGCCAGCTCGGCGCCAGCGTGCAGGCGCTCTTCTACTACGAGCGCTACCTGGCGGGCGCGCCCGCGGGACCCGATCGCGGGGTGGCCGAGCAGCGGGTCGCCGAGCTCGATAGCCTGCGCGCTGCGCCGCCTCCGCCGAGCCCGCCGGCCGGTCTGCTGGCGGCGCCTGGAGCGACACCGGGACCGGCGGCCAAGCGGCCCACCCCGCTCTGGCGGCGCTGGTGGCTCTGGACCGCCATCGGTGTGGCGGTGGCTGCCGGCGCGACCGCGGCGGCGCTGGCCGGTCGCTCCGAGACGTCCGCGCCCACCACCGACCTCGGGGACAAGAAGTTCTTCTGACGATGCGCCGGGTGAGTCTCTCGACGGTCGCGGGGCTCGCGGCGATCGCCCTTTGGGCCGCCGCCTGCCAGAGCAGCGGCGGCGCCGTGATGGTGGTGGTCGTGACAGCCTCCGGCACGCCGCCGCCCGTGAGCAGCCTCAGCGTCACCATCACCGCGCCGGCGGGCACGTCCTCCACCAAGGACTACAGCCGCTCCGACGGCGCCCGGATCACCTTCCCGACCACGCTGGCGGCCGAGCTGCCCACCAGCGCGACGGGGAACGTCAGCGTCGCGGTGAGCGCGCTCGGGGCGACCGGAGCGATCGTCGCGGCCGGAAGCATCGACCCCACGCCCGTCGTCTCCGGGAGCCGCCCCACCGTCTACGTGCAGCTCGCCTGCGGCAATCTTCCTTGTACGCAGGCTGGCGGCTCCGGCGCGGACGGCGGGACCGACGCGGGCATCAGCACCCGCTGCGGCAACGGCCGGGTCGATCCGGGCGAGCAGTGCGACATCGCGATCGCTCCCGGCGATCCGGGCGCCTGTCCCACCAGCTGTGACGACGGCGTGAGTTGCACGAAGGACACCGCCACGGGGAGCGGTTGCCAGTTGACCTGCACCCACGTGGCGATCGTCGCGTTGAACCCCAACGATGGCTGCTGTCCTCCGATCGCGACGCACGCCACCGATCCCGACTGCTCTCCCACCTGTGGCAACGGCACCCTGGAGCCCGGCGAGACCTGCGACACCCTGATCGCGGCCGGCCTCCCCGGCGCGTGTCCGACCCCGGGCGAGTGCACGTCCACCGACCCCTGCGCGTTCACCCTGCTCGTCTCGGTCGGGACCTGTCAGGCGATCTGCATGCACTACCAGGTCACTGCCCCCACGCCTCAAGGAGGCGACGGCTGCTGTCCGCCTGGCGCCACCTACGCCACCGACGTCGACTGCCTGCCGGCCTGCGGCGACGGCGTCGTGCAGTCGAACCAGGGCGAGACCTGCGACGTCGGGATCGCCGCCCCCGCGGCCGGCAGCTGTCCCACCAGCTGCCAGGATCCGAGCGCCGGCACTTGCCAGACGACCTTTCTGACGGGAACGGGCTGCGCGGTGAGCTGCGTCCAGACGCCCATCACGGCGCCGATCTCCGGCGACCACTGCTGTCCGCCCGGCGCCACCCGCGCCACGGACTCTGACTGCCTCGGCAAGTGCGGCGATGGGATCGTCGATCCGGGCGAGTCGTGCGACAGCGCGGCGGTCGGGACCGGCGCCTGTCCGACGAGCTGCCCGCCCTCGCCCTCAGCCTGCCTGCAAACAACCCTGACGGGCGCGGCCGCCACCTGCAGCACGGCCTGCGTGTCGAAGCCGATCGTGGCCTGCAGCCGGCAGAGCGACGGCTGCTGTCCCGCCGGCTGCACCTCAGCCGACGATCCCGACTGCTCGGCGACGTGCGGCGACGGGAAGGTGCAGTCGAACGAGACCTGCGACGTCGCTATCCCCGCCGGCGGCTCCGGCGCCTGCCCGACGACCTGCGACGACGGCAACTCTTGCACCACCGATCTGCTGCTCTCGAGCGGGACCTGCGACGCCACCTGCGTCCACCTCCCGGTGACCGCCTTCCTCGCCGGCGACGGCTGCTGTCCGCCGGGGGGCGATCTCGATCTGGACGCCGACTGCCCGGCCGTGTGCGGGGACGGCGTCGTCGAGCCGCCTGTCGAGACCTGCGACAAGGCGATCGCCGGCTCCTGTCCGGCGCCGGCCGCCCGTCCGGCCGCCGACAAATGCACGGCCCTGACGCTGCAGGGATCGCCCAGCACCTGCACCTCGCTCTGGGTCGCCACGCCGATCACCGCCTGCGTCGGCGGCGACGGCTGCTGTCCGGCCGGCTGTGCCGCCCCCACGGACAGCGACTGCCACGGCATCTGCGGCGACGGCGTCGTCCAGGCGAACGAGCAATGCGATCGGGCCATCACCGCGGGCGTGCCGGGCGCCTGCGAGCGGACCTGCGATGACGGGGACGCCTGCACCACGGACATCGCCAGCGGCTCCATCCAGAGCTGCACGCGCGGGTGCACCCACCTTCCCATAGTCGCCTGTCTCGACGACGACGGCTGCTGCCCCGCCGGATGCGCGGCGGCCGCCGACTCGGACTGCACGCCGGTCTGCGGCGATGGGCACGTCGGCGCC
>DASYEX010000200.1:0-3483 GCA_036498765.1 Polyangia bacterium | reverse complement strand
CCGAGCGGACGACGACCATCGCCAAGCGCCTGGTCAGCGACCTCTTCGCGGCCTCCCCCGACCTGACCGTCCCCACCCTGGCGATCGAGAGCGGCGTTCCCGCTCGGACACCCCTCCGGCTCGAGGCGACGGACCGGCGCTACACCGCCGGCCGTGCCGAGACCTGCGACCTGCGGCTCGCCTCGGAGGAGGTCTCGCGCGAGCACCTGGAGATCGTCCGCCAGTGGGACGGCGTGATCGTCAAGGACCTCGGCTCGAAGAACGGGGTGCTGGTCGACGGCGCGCTCCTGACCGGCCCCCGGCGGGTGCGCGACGGCGACACGGTGCAGGTCGGCCCCGCCGTCCTGCGCCTCACCGATCCCGCCGATCGCTACCTGCGCGAGTTCGAGGCGCTCGCCAGCAAGAGCCAGGACCAGGAGCAGGACAGGTCGGACGGCGGCGAGGTCCAGGAGTCGTCTTCCCCCGGCACCGAGCCTCTCGAACCGCCGGCGCCCGAGCCGGCCGCCGTGGCGCCGGTGGGCCTCTCCGCCGCCGCCCGCCAATCCACCCGTCAGATTGGCGGTTCGCGCCTGTCGATCGTCATCGCCGGGGTCGTGCTGCTCGTCGTTGGCATCGTCGTCGCGGCGCTGGTCTTCGGCGGCTAACGCCGTTGGGCGGCTAACGCCGTTGGGCGGCTAACGCCGTTGGGCGGCTAGCGCCGTTGGGCGGCTAACGCCGTTGGGCGGCTAGCGCCGGTTCTTCTTGCGCGCCTTCTTGGCGTCCTTGCGCTTCCTCTTCTCTTTGACGCGATCGACGTTGCGCTTGGGGGCCTGAAAGCTGCCGCGCTCGGGGGACGGGGTCTGCATCATGTTGGCCAGCTGGTTCATGTCCATCCCCATCATCTTCTTGGCCTGGGCGAGCTGCTTGAAGCCGGGGATCTTGCCCAAGAGACCGGTCGACATTCCGATCTGCATCATCATCTGGCGCATCATCCCGAACCGGTTGAGGAGGTCGGCCACCTCCTGCTCCTTGTGGCCCGACCCCTGCGCCACGCGCTTGAGGCGGCCGGTGTCGTAGAAGGCGCTCCGCTTCTTCTTGCGCTTGCCATTGTCGACGATCTCTTCCCAGCTGGTCACGATGAACCGCTCGGGGTGGCGGCGCTCGTCGCCGGTCATCGACGAGATCATGGCGCCGATGCGCACCAGCTCCCGATCGTCGACCTGCGTCCCCTCGGGGATCGCCTCGGAGATGCCGGGGATCTTCTCCATCATGTCTTTGAGCGGGCCCATCTTCTTGAGGACGCCGATCTGCTCGAGGAAGTCGTTCATGTCGAACTTCCCCTTGAGCATCCGCATCGCGTCCTGCTCGGCCTTCTCCTCGTCGACCACCTCCTCGAACTGCTGGACCAGACCGATGACGTCGCCGCGCCCCAGGATGCGGCTGGCCATCCCGTCGGGACGGAACTCCTCGAGGCGGTCCGACGACTCGCCCATACCGACGAACTTGATCGGCTTGCCGGTGACCGCCTTCACCGACAGCGCCGCGCCGCCGCGCGCGTCGCCGTCCAGCTTGGTGAGAATGACGCCGTCCAGGTTGAGCCGATCGTTGAACGCCTTGGCCGTGCCGACGGCGTCCTGCCCGATCATGGCGTCGACGATCAGCAGGATGTTCCCGGGGTGGACGCGCCGATCGATCTCCGACAGCTCCTGCATGAGGGGCTCGTCGATGGCGAGCCGGCCGGCGGTGTCGAACAGGATCACGTCGCGCCCGGTCTCGGAGGCCTGCCGCAGCGCCCGCTCGCAGATCTCCGGCGGCTTGCCGCCCACCTCGGAATAGACCGGGATCCCCAGCTTGTCTCCGATGATCGTCAGCTGCTCGATCGCGGCGGGGCGGTAGACGTCGGCCGCCACCAGCATCGGCCGCTTGTGCTGCTTCTCGAGGAAGCGGGCCAGCTTGCCGATGGTGGTCGTCTTGCCCGACCCCTGCAGGCCGACCAGCATGATCCCGGTCGGTCCCTTCTTGGCGAACTTGATTGAGGTGTCGACCGGTCCCATCAGATCGACCAGCTCGTCGTGACAGAGCTTGACGAAGTGGTCCTCGGGCGAGACACGCCGGACCTTTTCTTTCGTCGAGGCCTTCACCTTGACGATGACGCCGACCGCCTTCTCCTTGACCCGCTTGCAGAAGTCCTGGACCACGTCGAAGCCGACGTCGGCCTCCAGCAGCGCCGTGCGCACGTCCTTGAGCGCCTCGTCGACGGTCGCCTCGTCCAACTCGGCGAGCCCCTGAAAGCGCTGCTTGGCGGTGCGGAAGCCTTTGGTCAGTGTCTCGAACATTGGGCGCGGAATCTACCACGCCCACGCGATCTCTCATGGGAACCCTGGGAGGGTTCCCATACCCTCCCGCGAAGGGCTACGCCGGGCCAAGCCCGTCTCCGCCCACGCGATTTCTCTCAGCCCTTGGGCTTCGGTCCCTTCTCCGCCCACCAGGCCTGCCAGCGCGCGCGCGCCGCCTCGCGCGCCTCCCGGGGCAGATCGAAGGCGTAGCCGAAGTACTCGCCCGTGAGCGCCCGCAGCTCCTGCTCGGCGGCGGCGCGGATCTCGGGGGTCTTGTGCGAGAGCCCCTCGAACAACCAATCGATCCGGTCGTCGTCCTGGTGCTTGTCCCACCAGCTCGCCCACCGCTTCGGCTTAGTCCCGAAGTCCTGCTTGGTGATCGCCACCAGCGCCGCGTGCACCGCCTGAAGGTCGCCCCCGCGTTCGAGCCGGACGATCAAGGCGGGGATCTCGTCTTTGTGGAGGGCGGGACCGGCCGCGGGCGCCGGGGTCGACACGCTCGCTGGAGGGGGCGGAGCGACCGGCGGCGGGGCCGCCACCTGGAGCGGAGGGATCTCGATGGGCGGCTCGGGCGGCACGGGCGGCGGCGCGGGCGTGTGCGCGGCCTGCCAGCGACGCACCGGCTGCGCGCCGACCACCCGGGCGAACAGACGCACGAGGCGCGGCTCCATCGGCCGACCGTAGATCGCCTGCTGAACAGCGGCGATCCAGATCTCCGGCGCGACGAAGAGCGCGAACGGGATCGCCAGCGCGGCCGTCGCGGCCTCGATCGCGGCGCGCGCCACCGGCTCGCCACAAAGGATCTGCAGCGTGCCTTGCTTGACCCCCACCGGCACCGCCCCGCAGCCCGCCGACCAGGCGGCGTCGAGCTCGAGCGCGTCCGTTCCGTCCGGCTTGATCAGCCGCTGCGGGGCCTCGCAGAGCGCGCGATCGGGGACGCCGAGCTCGGTCGCCGCCGCCAGCGCGCCCCAAACCGCCGCCTCGTCGATCACTTCGAGCTCGAGCAGCGCGGTGTCGAGGGCGCCGCCGTAAACAGCCTGCCGCGCGACCGCGGCGCGCACGCCCTCCACCGGAACGAGCCCGGCCCGGAGCAGGTGATCGGAGAGGCGCGATGGCATGAGCCTCGGTCCGATCCGCCGGTCTAGTCCTGGTCGACGATCAGGTAGGT
>DASYEX010000199.1:0-6786 GCA_036498765.1 Polyangia bacterium | reverse complement strand
CACACCAGCGTCATCCCCATCGGCGGCCACCAGCTGACCAGCGACATCGCCTTCGGTCTGCGCACGCCGCCCCACGAGGCGGAGAAGATCAAGATCCGCTCCGGCTGCGGGCTGGCCTCGATGGTCGGCGAGGACGAGACGCTTGAAGTCGCCTCCGTCGGCGGGCGCGCGCCGCGCGTGCTGTCGCGCCACAATCTCTGCCGTGACATCATCCAGCCGCGCATCGAAGAGATCCTCTCCTTCGTCAAGGCGGAGATCGCGCGTCTCGGCTGCGAGGATCTGCTGGCCTCGGGCGCCGTCTTCACCGGCGGGACGACCCAGCTTCCCGGCATGACCGAGCTGGGCGAGGAGATCCTGGGGATCCCCGTCCGCCGGGGAGTCCCCAAGGGCGTCGGCGGCCTCGCCGAGGTCGTCCACAACGCCACGTTCTCGACCGCCGTCGGCCTGGTGCAGTACGGCGTCTCCCGCCAGAGCAACGCGCGCGTCACCGACACCCCCCAGAAGCGCGGCCTCTTCTCCCGCCTCCGCCGCACGCTCTCCACCGCGTTCTAACCGGGTCCCGCCGGAGCACCGGCCGCCGCGGGCTCGGAACCCTGGTACGCCATTCCTTTGAGCGCGGCGATCCGCTCCTCCATCGGCGGGTGCGTCGCCGCCAGATCCGCCCAGAAGCCACGCCGAGCGTTGACCGCGCGTCCGAGCGGATCGCAGATGCAAAGGTGAGCCACGCTCGCCCTGATGCTGGTGGTGGGCGCCTCGCACGCCTCGATCTTGTCGAGCGCTGTCGCCAACGCCGTCGGGTTTCGGGTAAACTGCGCGCTCATGGCGTCGGCCAGAAGCTCGCGATCGCGGCTCACCGCCAGCGTGATGAGCCGGGTGACCAGCGGGCCCAGGAGCCAGGTCAGGATCCAGACCGGGAAGAGGATTAGCAGCAGCCCGCGGATGAAGATGTCCTCGCCCTGCTTCTCACTGTCGTCGCCGCGGAGACCGAACCCGAACACGATCTGGGTGACGCCGTCCGACATGAGCGCGACCGCGCCGACGAGCGCCGTCAGCAGCGTCATGAGGCGGATGTCGAGGTTCTTGATGTGCCCCATCTCGTGCGCGACCACCGCCTGCAGCTCGTCGCGCGTGCAGACCCGGAGCACGCCCCGCGTGAGGACGATGCGCGCATCGCTCTCGTCGCGACCCGCCGCGAAGGCATTCGGATCGTCGTCCTCGACGAGGTAGACCTGCGGCCGCTGGATCCCGGCGGCGATCGCCATCTCTTCGACCACGTCGAGGAGCTGTTTTTCGGCGGCGTCGTGCGGTTCGAGAAGCGGCCAAGCCCGGGTGGCCCAGAGCACCTTGCGCGCGCCGGTGTGCAACGCGTAGAGGGCGACCGCCGTCCCCACGAACAGCATGACCACCGTGAGCCAGGGGAAGAAATAGTGGTACCCACCGAAGCGCCCGCCACGCGTCGCCTCGCGCAACAGGAAGTCCCCTCCAAAACCGAGCCAGCCGAAGAACCAGACGAAGAAGGCGATCAGCCAGCGCGAATGCTTCCGATTGATCTCTTGCTGCTCGAACAGATCGGGCGCGTCGGCGCTCACCGCGCGCCGAGGGCCAGGTCGACCTTCGGCGCCTCGCGCTCGGCAGCGTCGGCGATCGCCCACAGCTCGGCGGGGACCGCGCCCGCCGACCCCGCCACCATGTTGGCAGGGAACTCCTGCTGGGTGGTGTTGTAGGCCGTCGCCTGGTCGTTGTAGAGCTGGCGCGCGAAGGTGATCTTGTTCTCCGTCGAGGTGATCTCCTCTTGCAGCGAGGAGACGTTCTCCAGCGCTTTGAGCTGTGGATAGGCCTCGACGACGGCCAGCAGCCGCCCCAGAGCGCCGGACAGCGCGCCTTCCGCCGCGGCCGTCTGGCGAACGACGTCGGCGCTCGGCGGTCCGCTCGACGCGCCGGCGGGCGCGGCCGCGACTGCCCGGCCACGCGCCGCAATGACGGCCTCCAGCGTCTCGCGCTCGTGGCTCATCGCCCCCTTCACCGTCTCCACCAGGTTGGGGATCAGATCGTGCCGCCGCTTGAGCTGGACGTCGATCTGGTTCCAGGCGTTCGCGACCTGGTTCCGCATCCCGACGATCCGGTTGTACGCCGTGACGAAGTAGAGCCCGAACACCGCCACGACCGCGACTCCGACAACAATGGGGGCCATGCGTCCTCCTGGTGCCCCGGTCCGTAAGCACGCCCGGACCGGCGACAACCGATGGTATCACCGATCGGGCACGGCGCAGACGTTCAGGTCGGCGGGCGTTCAGGGTTCCCCACCGGGGTCCGCGCCCCGCCGCCCCGGAAAAAACAGGTGAAAAATTAGCGTCGTCGTTCAAGGCATGGGATCGATCTTTCATGCTCGAATTCGACGAGGAAGCTCAAGGTCCCGGCCGACCCGTCATCAAGGTGATTGGGGTGGGCGGCGGCGGCGGTAACGCCCTCAACACGATGATCGAGGCCGGCGTCGAGGGCGTCGACTTCATCGTCGCCAACACCGACGGTCAGGTCCTGGAGGCCAGCCTGGCGGGCGTCAAGGTCCACCTCGGCCGCAACCTCACCAAGGGCCTCGGCGCCGGAGCCAACCCGGAGATCGGCCGCGCGGCCGCGCTCGAGGACGCCTCGCGCGTCGCCGAGGCGCTCACCGGCGCCGACATGGTGTTCGTCACCGCCGGGATGGGCGGCGGCACCGGCACGGGCGCCGCGCCGGTCATCGCGCAGATCGCGCGCGACTGCGGCGCGCTCACCGTCGGCGTCGTGACCAAGCCGTTCGCCTTCGAGGGCTCGCAGCGCAAGAAGAAGGCCGGCTCGGGCATCAACGAGCTCAGCAAGGCCGTCGACGCGCTCATCGTCATCCCCAACGATCGCCTGGTGTCGCTGGCCGGGATGAAGATGACGCTCAAGGACGCCTTCGCCATGGTCGACAACGTCTGCGTGAACGCCGTGCGCGGCATCAGCGACCTGGTCATCGCGCCCGGCCTCATCAACGTCGACTTCGCCGACGTCCGCACCATCATGACCGGCATGGGCCGCGCGCTCATGGGGACCGGCGTCGGCAGCGGCGACAAGCGCGCCATCGAGGCGGCGCAGATGGCGATCAGCTCCCCACTGCTCGAGGACGTCTCGATCAACGGCGCCACCGGCATCCTGCTCAACATCACCGGCGGCCCCGACCTGACGCTGGCCGAGATGAACGAGGCCTGCAGCCTGATCGCCGAGGCGGCCGACCCCGACGCCAACATCATCTTCGGGTCGGTCATCGACGCCAACGCGGGCGATCAGGTCCGCATCACCGTCATCGCCACCGGGTTCCAGTCGAGCGTCCAGGATCACCCGGCGCCGAGCACCGGACATCGCGGCCCGGCGCGCGGGCGCCAAAACCAGATGGCGCTGCCGATGCAGGCCGAAGCGCAGGCGGCCCAGGCCGCGCAAAGTGCAAATGTCGGCGCGATGCCGACGGCGCCCTGGCCGCCCGCCCAGACGGCGACCAACCGCGGCGGCTACGCCGCGCCGGTCAGCGAGCCGATCAACACCGAGGACTTCTACCTGAACATGGAGCAGGTCCCGCCCGCGGCCCCGGCGGCGGGCTCGGAGTGGACGCCGCCCGAGCGGCCGATCATCCGCCCCCAGAGCCCGGGAACGGCGCCGCTGCAGCGCCGCGCCTCGGGCCAGGTCCCGGCCCAGCGCCCGGCGGACGAGCTGGGCGTCGAGGAGTCGGAGTTCGATAAGCCGACCTACCTGCGCCGCGGGCTCTACGCCCCCGAGTAGCAACCGACGCCCGGGCGCCCCGATAACGGGCGCATGTCCTTTCAGGCGCTGCTCGACGCTTCGCTGGAGATCCTCTGGCCGGCGGCCTGCGCCGCCTGCGATCGGCCGATCCCCGACGAGGCGCTGTTCTGCGCCCCCTGCAACCTGTCGATCAACCCGATGTGCGGCGCCTGCGCCGGCTGCGCGCTTCCCATCGCCGGCCTGTTCGTCGCCGTCGACGGTCGGGCCCGCTGCCGGACCTGCCGACGCGTGCCGTTCACGTTTGCGCGCGCGACGGCGGGCTTCGAGTACGGCGAGGCGCTGGCGGAGGCGCTCGTGCGGATGAAGCACGGCGGGCGGCGACACCTTGGCCGGCGGCTGGCGCGCCTGCTCGTCCAGCCTCTCGGCGAGGCGCTCCGCGCCGGCGGGTTCCAGCCCACGGACGCCGTCGTCGCGGTACCGCTGCACGCGCACAAGCTACGGTCGCGTGGGTTCAACCAGGCGCTGGAGCTGGCGCGCTGGGCGCTGCTGGGTCTCTCGCGCGCGCCGGCGCTCGGTCCCTGCGACGGGCTTCCACGCCTCGAGCGCCACCTCCTCCACCGCGTCCGCGCGACGCGCGAGCTCGGGCACGCCGGTCCCGCCGCCCGCTTCGCCGAGGTCGTCGGCGCCTTCCTCTGCAGCGACACCGCCCGCCTCCGCGGCCGCCGCGTCCTCCTGGTCGACGATGTCTTCACGACCGGCGCGACCTTCAACGAGTGCGCCGACGCCCTCCTGCGCGCGGGCGCCTCCGCGGTCGACGTGCTGGCGCTCGCCCGCGCCGTGTGACGAGGGCGAGCTAAAACCCGATGCCGGCGGAGATGACGAAGCCCTGGCTGTAGTGCAGGGGCAGAGACGAAGCCGTCGTGGTGGTCGTGGAGCTCAAGGGATAGGGCTCGCGCTCGCCGAACGTGTTGATGAAGTAGCCGACCTCGGCGCGGATCTGCACCGACGAGAGCCGGCCGAGCAAGATCCCGAACGTCGGCTGCACGGTCAGGCCGCTCGCCCCCTGCCCGCCCAGCTGCATCTCGGCCCAGCGGATCTGGGCGCCGGCGTAGGGCGTGAAGTCCTCACGCAGGAACGGATAGTAGGCACCCAGCCCGGCATCGATGAAGAAGCGGTTCTCGGCGCCACCACCGATGTCGACGGCGATATCGGCCATCCACGACCGCGCGTCGTAGAGCCAAAACAGACCGCCCGCCGTCACCGGCTGAAAGTCGGGCCCGGCCGCGTTGAACGGCAGGAACTCGGTCAGGCGCACGCCGAACGTTTTGTTCGCCTCGCGCCGGTTGAGCGACATCGTCTCCTTGTCGGTGACCGTCTCGAGCTCCGCGCTCTCACGCACCGGCTTGCCGGTGACCATCCCATGCACCAACCGCTGGATGGCGGTGTCGAGCTCGTCGGGACCGCCAGCGATCAGGATGCTGTCCCAGTAGACCACCTGCGCGGTGCCGGTCGAGTAGGCGGTCAGCCGAAGCCGCGCCGAGCTTCCGAAGTGGGTGAGGCGCAAAACGATGGAAAGCTCGGCCCCGACCGAGGCCCCGAGGCGCGCCGCTTCCGCAGCTGTCGGCTCCTCGCTGTAGGCCGGCGGAATGCCGCCCGGCGCGGCGCCCGGCAACGGCGCCGGCGCCGCGACAGCCGGCTCGAGGACGGTGTACGTCCCGGTTCGCGACAGGTGATCCTTGAGGAGATCGCGCGCGCTCCGCAGCAGCGCCGGATCGATGTTGTCGCCCGTCGGCGGAAGCACCGCCACCGGCTGCACGCGCGCCGGCGGATCGGCGAAGGCAGGCCGAGCAACCACGGTCACGGTGGAGAGCGCTGCGGCGACGACGGCGAAACGAACCAGACGGGGGACGGTGTTCATGGTGTGTTTTCCTTGTCGGAAAGGTCGCGGCGGCGTAATTGCAAACGGGGGACCATCGTAAACCGATTTCAGAGCGGGGTGTGCCCAGCCACCCGATGATGAATTTCGGACATAAATGTCAGCCCCTTGATGGCGCGTCGCGCTAGGCGGTTCATGGCGCAGGGTTCTCGCCGTCCCAGGCAGACCCGCGCGCCGGGGGGGGCGGCGCCGGAGAAGCTGCCCCGGGACCGAGCGCCGCGGGCGCCGGCGCGGGGGTGGCCGCCGGGTGCGGAAGCCAAGGATCATAGGGGACCGGCGGTCGAAGGTACGGCTGCGGCGCCAAGACCGGCGCGGGGGGCGTGCGGCGCACCAGCTCCGCCTCGGCGGTGCGGCACTCGGCCGTCTTCTTGTAGCCGTAGGCGGCCGAAGCGCCCAGCAGCGCCGCGGTGGCCGCGAACGTGATGGCGTCTCCCTTGTTCGAACCGGTCGTGCTGTTGGAGGGTCCCCCGCCCGAGCCGGCGACGACCGCGTCGACCACGGACAGCGCGCCGACCGCGAGATCGAGCGTGGGGATCGTGTTGCTGGAGGTGCAACCGAAGAAGGAGAGCTGGCGGTGCTCGGGGGGCGGCCCGTTGACCAACGCGAACGAGCAGCCGCCGGCGGCCGACGCCAGGATCAGGGTCGCGACGAGGACGTGCCGACTTTGCGGGGGCATGGCGGCTGGCCTCGTATCTCAGCAATCGCGGTGCCAATCGTCGTCATCGCGGGTGCGGCATTGTAGTCTTGGCGGCCATGGCCAAGCCATCCTCGGCAGCCGCCGACGCGGTGAAGGTGCTCTCGCGCAACAAGAAGGCGCGCCACGAGTACCACGTCGACGAGACGCTGGAGGCCGGCATCGTGCTGGTCGGCTCGGAGGTGAAGTCAATCCGCGCCGGGAAGGTCACGCTGGTCGATGCCTTCGCCGACATCGATCGCGGGGAGGCTTGGCTGCATCAGATGGACATCGGTGTGTACACCTTTGCACATCAGCGGAACCACGACCCACGCCGCCAGCGCAAGCTCCTCTTGCACCGGCGTGAGATCGAGCGCCTGGCCGGCAAGATCCGCGAGAGAGGGAGCACGCTGGTCCCGCTGTC
>DASYEX010000198.1:0-2750 GCA_036498765.1 Polyangia bacterium | reverse complement strand
CCGTGCGGCGAAGCCGCACTCCGCCCACGCGGTTCGTCGTGTTACGATCGTTCGTCGAGATGAAGAGGGGGACTCTCACCCTGCTCGCCGGGGCCGCCGCGGTGGCGCTGGCGCTGCCGGCGCACGCCGGGACGTTCTGGTCGCGCGAGCGCGCCGACGGCGTCGTCGAGTTCACCAACAAGCAGCCCGCCGGGGCCCACTGGAAGGTCCTCTTCAAGGCGGGTCCCGGGAAGGCCTCGGCGCTGCGCGGGTCGACCGACCTGGTCCCGCCCCGCGACACCTCGCCGGTGCGCTACAGCCGGTTCGACCGCGACATCCTGGATGGGCAGGCGTTCTACGGCATCCCCGAGGCGTTCATCCGGGCGATCATCAAGACCGAATCCGACTTCGATCCGCGGGTCGTCTCCAGCGCCGGGGCCGAGGGGCTGATGCAGCTTCTGCCCGGGACGGCGCGCCTGATGGGCGTCACCGACATCTTCGATCCACGGCAGAACATCATGGGCGGGACGCGCTATCTCCAGATCCTGGCGCGGCGGTTCTGCAAGACGCCCGCCGCCGGTGACTCCGGCCAGCCGCTCACCGTCTGCTCGCCCGAGGAGAAGGTGAAGGTCATCGCCGGCTACCAGGCGGGCCCGGCCGCCGTCGAGAAGTACGGCGGCATCCCCCCTTACGAGACCACGCACGCGTACGTCGCCATGGTGCTGCGGCGGTACGACCAGTACCGGATGTCGGCGGGAGCCACCTCCGACAAATGACGGCCGCCCCCTACGTCGCCCACCTGGCCAGCGCGGGCGAGCTGGTCGCCTCGAAGAAGTTCGGTGAAGCAGAGGGGGAGCTCCTGCGCGCGCTGACGGCGGCGCCGTCCGACCCCAAGGCGATGACGCTGCTGGCGCTGGTGCGCTTCAAGATGGGGCGGCTCGAGGAGGCGCACGCGACCTACCGCCAGATCGCCGGCCTGGCGCCGCACGACGCGGGCGCGCGGCGGAACATGGGCCTGCTCGCGCTGAAGCTCGGCCGGCTCGACGACGCGCTCCCCGATCTGGAGATGGCGGTACGCATCGCGCCGGGCGACGCGCGCGCCTGGAGCTACCTCGGGTACGTCTACGCCAAGAAGGGAGAGGTGGTGCAGGCCGCGGCCGCCTTCCGCCGCGCCGGTCAGGACGTGCTGGCGAACGAGCTCGACCAGGCGGCCAAGGTTCAGCGCCCGCCCACGCCGGTGCGGGGCGGTGGCTCGCTCGGGCGGCCGGTCGCCCTGGCGCCCCCCTTGCCGCCCCTGCCGGGGCTGTCGCCCGACAGGCGCCCGCCCAGCGTGCGGCGTCCGGCCGAGCCGGTCGAGGCCCGCCTCGAGGCGCCGGCCCACGCGGTCCCCGCCGCCGTGCGGGAGAGCGTCCACCCGCCGCAGCCGCGCGAGGTCGAGTCCGTGCCGCTGTTGTCGTTCGTGCTGGCGCGACTCGGTCAGGCGCCCGCGCCGGTCATCCCGCCGGGCGCGTATCGGCTGGCGATCGGCGACGAGGCCCACGCCCGCGCCGACGCCATCCTGGCCGGGACGGGCCCGCTCAAGTGGGAGCGGGGCGTGCGCCGGGCGCAGGGGCGCCTGACCGCCGAGCCGCTCGGACGCGAGGGCGGGGCGCCGTACTTCCGACTCACGGGCGGCGGCGAGGTCTGGATCGCGGGCGCGGTCGGGCGCTGGCTGCCGCTGCGGCTCGCCGACGACGTGCTGTATGTTCGGGAGGATCGCCTGCTGGCGTTCGAGGGCGCGCTGACCTGGGAGGCGGGCGAGGTCCCCAGCACCGGGCTGCGCATGGTGCAGTTCCGGGGTCGCGGGATCGTGGCGCTGGAGCTGCCGGCCGACGCCATCGCCATCAAGGTCACCGACGACAGGCCCACGCTCCTCTCGGCGGCGCGGCTCTACGGTTGGGTCGGCCGGCTGGTCCCGCACGGCGAGCGCATGCCGGGCGCGGCGCCGTTCCAGCTCGGCTGCCAGGGCGAAGGGGTGGTGTTGCTCGAGGCGATTGACCCGACGAAAATCCCGACCAAGCTCGGATAGCCATGGCGAGCCTCCGGCGCGAGCTGACCAACATCCCGAACCTGGTGACCATGAGCCGGGTGTTGCTGATCCCGCTGGTCCTCTGGTTCATCGACAACTTCAGCCCGCTGCGCAGCTTCATCGCCAGCCTGCTGTATCTGATCTGCGCGGCGGGCGACGGCCTCGACGGGTATCTGGCGCGCAAGCGCGGCGAGGTGAGCACGCTGGGCAAGTTCCTCGATCCTCTCGCCGACAAGCTGACCGTCAACGCCGTGCTGGTCTACATGGTGGCGCTCGGGCGCGTGTGGCCCTCTCTGGTGGTGGTGATCATCGCGCGCGATCTGGCGGTCAACGGCCTGCGCAGCATCGCCTCGGCGCAGGGGCTGGTCATCTCGGCCAACGACACCGGCAAGATCAAGACCGCGCTGCAGCTCGTGTCGATCATGATGCTGCTCATCTACTTCCGGTATCCCATGCTGGGGAGCGGGAAGATGATCGACTACCACCTCGCCGGCCTGATCGTCCTCTGTGTCTCGACGGTGGTGTCGCTGTTCTCCATGGCGCAGTACATGCGCAGCTTCCTCAGGGCGGCGCTGTCCGAGGCGCGCGCGCAGGCGTGATCGCGCGCGCCGCCGCTTCCCTGGCGCCGGCCGAGGCAGCGCGACGCGCGGCCGCCGCCCCGGGTGCGTTTTGGCTGTCGGCGCCCGCCGACGCTGGGGTCGCG
>DASYEX010000197.1:0-6302 GCA_036498765.1 Polyangia bacterium | reverse complement strand
GGCCGACACGAGCACGCAGTCGCTGTCGGCGTTGCAGCTGAGAGAACCACCGTCGGGACCGCCGCTGTTGCAGGCACCCTGGTAGGCCACCGGCACGCCCCCGAAACACTTTGCCGAACAAGGGTTGGCGTAGGTGACGCCGTCGGTGCCACACACCGGCGCGTAAATTTCGTTACAGCCGCAGCCCGTCGTTACCCCGCCGGTCCCAGTGCTCCCGCCGGTGGCCGGGCCACTGCCGCCGGTGGCCGGGCCACTGCCGCCGGTGGCCGAGCCGCCACTGCCGCCCGCCCCGTGCCCCCCGGTTCCGCTGAGGTTCTCCCCGGTGATGGCGCCGCACCCGGCTCCCACGGTGACTGCCAAGCCGAAGGCCCAAAGATAGCGACGCACGCTCATGCATTCTCGCACAGCAATGGGCGAGCCAAGGTCCCCGACGGAAAAATCGCCCCTTCCACGGCCAGAGGCATCAGAAACCTGAGAGCTCGCGTGACCGTTTGGACAAACCTGCCCTGGCGCCCGGCGGTACACTGGGGGCCATGGGGTACGACACCGACGTCGCGCGCGCGCTCAGGCCCCCGTCCAAGGCCCCCTGGCTGCTCGTCGGCTTGCTGCTGGCGGGCGCGGTCGGAGGTGGCTATCACTTCTACACCGAGCTCCAGAAGGCCAAGGGCGAGACGAGCGCGGCGACCGCGAAGGCCTCCGCCGACGTCGCCGCCGCCACCGCCGCCCAAAAGGACCTGACCGACAAGGTCGAGAAGCTGGAGGGCGAGAAGGCGGAGCTCACCAACGCGAAGGAGGAGCTGTCCAAGGAGGTCGCCGCCAAGTCGGGCGAGCTCGAGCAGCTCGAGGGGACCTACGACAAGCTCCAAGCGCAGATGAAAGACGAGATCGCCCACGGCGACATCTCGCTGTCGGAGGACGGTGGCCGCCTGCGCGTGGGCCTCGTCGACAAGATCCTCTTCGACTCCGGCGAGGCCGCGATCTCCAAGCGCGGCGAAGAGGTGCTGGCCAAGGTGGGCGCGGTGCTGGCGTCGATCGACGACAAACAGATTCAGGTCTCGGGCCACACCGACCGCACGCCGATCTCCGACAAGCTGACCGTGCAGTTCCCCACCAACTGGGAGCTGTCGACGGCGCGCGCGATCAACGTCGTCCGGTTCTTGTCAGAGAAGGCGAACGTGCCGCCGGAGCGGCTGGTCGCCAGCGGCTACAGCGAGTACCACCCCATCGCCAACAACAAGACCGCGGCCGGCCGCGCCAAGAACCGCCGCATCGAGATCCTGCTGACGCCGTCGCTGGCGCCCAAGAAGCTCGACAAGGGAAAGCTGACCGCGGTGGCCGAGAAGGAGAAGCCGGCGGAGCCCGAGCCCAAGCTGAAGGCGAAGGAGAAGTCGAAGAAGTAGCTCAGTAGTTCGTCCCGCTCGACTGCGGTTGACACCGTCCGCCTCCGCCGTCGCTGGCGACGCACGCGCCCCCCGCCGGTTGAACGCAGGCGATGGCCGGGCAGAGGGCGGCGCTGTCTTCGCATTGCTGCTGCAACCAGGCCGCCTTGATCAGGTTCAAGGTGGTCGCGTCGTTCACGTAGGTCGTGGAGCAAGAGTAGGCGCAGGGCGACAGCGACGGCGCCACCGCCTGCCGGCAGCCTCCCTGGGCGTCCACGTCGCATTGCTCGGCGATGGGCACCGCATCGGCGTACGCCCGCACGAGATCGCCACAGCTCGGACCGCCCCCCGCGCCACCGACGCCGCTGCTCCCTGCGTACCCGGCGTTCCCGGCGTTCCCGGTGTTCCCCGCAGACCCGGCGTGCCCAGCAGACCCGCTGCTCCCCGCGACGCCACCGTGTCCGGCCGCCCCGCCGACGCCGCTTGCGCCGCCCGCGCCACTTGCGCCGCACTGATGGTTCACGCACGCGCAGGCGGGCGGCGGGTACTCGACCGGACAAGCGACGTTGCACACCGTGACCGACCGGGGCACGGGCGTCCCCTCGACGACGCAGGCCTGGCCGCAACATCCGACCGGCTCGACCACGCAGTCGCTGTCGCTGTTGCAGGTACCGGACGCGCCGCCCGCGCCGGCGTCCACGCAGGCGCCCTGGTAGGCGATGGCCACGCCGGCGCATCTCGCCCCGCAGCTGTTGGAATAGGTGACGCCGTCCGTTCCGCACACGGGGTCGTAGTTCAAGCCGCAGACGCCGGTGCAGCCGACGCCCTGGCCGCCGGCGCCGGCGACGCCGCTCGCGCCCGCGCCGCCAGCCCCCGCGGCGCTGCCGCCCGTCCCGCCGAGGTGCTCGTTGTTGACCGCGCAGCCGGCCCCGAGGGCGACCGCCACGCCGACCGCAAAAAGAGAACGAAGAGTTCGCATGCCCCGGGGCAAAGCAACGGACGGGCCAGGGCGGGGGCCGCGATGAATCGCGCCCTTCGGGCCCGCGGCTTCAGAAACCTGAGAGATCCGCCGCGCTTTTTCGCGAGGCTCCGCCCACGTCGACGGCGATCAGGATCCGGTCCAGTAGCGGACCGGGCCGGTGTCGCTGTGGACGAACTGCGAGTGCGGGTAGAAGCCGACGCCCCCCATGTGGAGCGACTTCACGTAGTGGAGCACCTGGCGCGTCTCGATGCCGCGGATGCGGAAGTCGACGGCGTGCCCTTCCATGTGCTGGCTGTGGCGCGCGACCTGATGCCCCTTCTTGCGCAGCATCAGATTGTACTTCGGCGACCGATAGCCGGAGACCACCTCGATCCGCCGCGCCGAGAACTTGCCCGCCACGCGCTTGAGCACGTCGATGAGGCGGATGTCCATGTGCGTGGCCTGGTTGGTGAAGTGATCGCGCAAGAACACGCGAAAGCGGTTGTCGATCTCGTGTCCCTGGCCGGGAAGGATCGGCAGCGCCTCGTGCGTCCAGATGTTGTAAAGCGTGGTGACCGGCTCGATCCGCTCGCCGGGCCAGAGCTCGGGATCGCTCTCGGGCGCGTTCGGGCGGTTGGCGAGCCGGTGCGCGCGCGCGGCGCGGCTGGGGGTCGACCAGCGCGCGAGGTCGGCGTCGGAGACGTGCACGTCGGGACGGAGCGCCTTCTCGCGCAGCCATTCCTCTTTCTTGGAAAGGACCCGCGGCTCGCCGGGCGAAAGGTGCTCGGCGCGCGCCGTCACCGGATCGAACAGCCGATCCGCTGGGTCGATTCTCGAAACTTGGGAAGCCTGGTCGACCGGCATCGCCAGGCATGCCAACAGCACGATCACCGTTTGATTATAGTTGGTCGGCGCCGGCGTCCAAGAATTGAGCGGTGCGCGTCACGGGCCCGCCGGTCAGGGGGGCGTGGGACCTGACTCACAGTCGAGCTCGGCCGTGCCGAGGGCGTGGCACTTCAGACAGACGCGCTGGTTGCGGGCGGACAGGAAGCGGCAGCGCGCGGTGGCGCCGAAGTTGGGGCCGTGCGGCGAGATGGTGGGCCCGCGCGCCGGGTTGGTGGAGTGGCAGGCCAGGCAGCTCTCCTCGCGGTGGCACGACACGCAGGTCCGGATGTTGCGCTTCGCCTGTACGGAGTGGCTCTGAGGTCGAGGGTTGGCGATGACCATCCCCGCCGAATCGCGCGCCCATCCTGGAGGGTGGAACTGCTTGATGCCGGTGCCGGTGCCGAACGGGTTGTTCGGCTTGACCCCCGGTTGCCCCCCGGACGGGTCCGAGGCGACCCCCACCCGCTGATGACACCCGATGCAGAAGGTCTGGAGTCGGTGGCACGAGGAGCAGTCCGGTACGTTGCGGCGCGCGTCCGGGACGTGCAGGGTCACGTAGTCGGCGGGGTGGATGTCGGGCGGTTTGACCACGCCGCCGTGGCAGTCGACGCACTCGTTCCGCCGGTGGCAATTGAGGCAATAGGTCTCGTCGCGCCCGGCCTGGGCGTGGTCGCGCCGGAAGGTCGGCCCGTGCGCGTCGAACCCCCGCAGCGACCCCGACGGCTCGAGCAGGCCGATCCCCCCGGCCGCCACTGTCGCCGGGGTGGCCAGCTTGACCTGCAGCCGGCCGTCCGGCTCGGTGGGGTGGCAAGCGCCGCAGCGGGCGGTCGCCTGGTTCCCTTCGTGCTTGCCGGTGTGGCAGCCGAGACAGCTGGCCATCATCGGCAGGTCGGCGCGGGTGACCATCGCCTGCGTCGACGCGCTGGCGTGGCAGAGCTCGCACCCCATCCCCCGCGCCACGTGCAGCCGGTGGTTGAACTTCAAGTTTGGCCGCGACAGCGCCACGCGCGGCGGCTGCGAGACGGCGTTCACCGGCATCCAGCCAATCGAACGGGAACCCTCGTGGCAAGCGTCGCAGCGCGCCGGTCCCTCGCCCTTTCCGACGGCCTTGGTCGGTATGGCGCGGTCGATCTTGTGGCAACCGCGGCAGGCGGCCTCGCCGGGGATGAGGTCGTCGCCGGCCAGCACCGAGGTGGCGGCGGCGGTGTGGCACCCCTCGCAGGTCGCGCCGAGGCGGGCGTGGGCCGCGTGGTCGAACTTGATGGGGATCGTCTCGGCCGGGTAGATGAGCGGCGACGGCCCGGCCGAAACCACCGGGACGACCGGGGCCGCCTGCGTCGTCGCCGGCGAGGCGGTGGCGGTCGCCAGGCTGGCGAGCACGCCGGCCGCCGCGGCCAGGGCTACCGCGGCGCCCGTCACCAACGATGTGCGCCAGCGGGTCATATGCTCGCGTCGAGCTCCAGCATCGCCAGGGCCCGGAACTGGCTCTCGTAGTAGGTGCCGACGTTGTCTTCGACGAGGAGGTGCGCGCGCGTCCCCTTTCCCAGCTGGAGCCGCCCGCCCGCCTGGGCGCCCAGCACCACGCCGCTGGGGGTGGCCGAGGGGAGATCCGAGCGCCAGCCGTAGCCGGTCAGCCGCCCCTCGAGCTCGAAGGTCGGGCGCAGCTTGACCCGGGTGGTCGCGTCGACGCCCAGCTTGCGGCCGCCATAGCCGTCATCCCAATAGGCGTCCGCGCGCAGCATCCCGCGGGCGTTTCGCCAGGCGGCGCCCAGGCTGCCGCCCGCCGCGAAACGGCTGTCGCCCGGGCCATCCTCCTGTCCGGCGTAGGCGCCGTCGACCTCGTCGGGCGTCAAGAGAAAGAACCGCGCGAAGCCGCGCGCGTAGGCCTTCACGCCGCCCGGCAGGCCGATCTCGTAGCTGGCGCGCAGATCGCGGTAGGCGCCCGTCGAGAAGACGTTCCAGATCGAATCACCGTCGAACGTCGGGGCCAGAAAATCGTGTTCCAGCGTCACCCACTGGCGCGCCGTCAGCTTCACGCGCAGCGCCAGCTGCTCGTCGTCGAGCTCGTCGAACAGGAAGTTGTAACGAACGCCGCCGGTGAGGAAGATCCGGTTGCGCCAGGCCGCCGTCGCCGTCAGCGACGCGACCTCTTCGTTGATGCCGCTGTCGGGCTCGCCCGGCTGCTGGTCGGCGGTGGCCGACCAGATCTCGCGGAACGAGAGCCGCGCCGACCAGGCGACCTCCCGGCTGGCGGCGCCCGCGGGCGTCCCCGCGACCAGCGCCGCCCCGGCCAGCGGCGCGATCGCCGAATTCTGGTCCGGGCGGGTGGCCGGATCGCGCGAGCCGGCGCTGGTCCCGTCCAGCTCGTAGATCGGCGAGGCGAGCGGCATCGACCCGCGCACCTCGGTGCCGGCGAACGCCTCGACGGCGAAGAGGGGGGTGGCGTGATAGAGGAGGTCGGCGCCGTCGAAGGCGTAAAAGTCGACCAGGTCGAAGTGGATCTGCCGCCCGAGCTGGAAGTCGAGGTGGCCGCCGACGTTCCGGCCGCCGAGAAAGGCGTAGAGGATGTCGAGCTCGTCCTGTTTCAGCTCGGCGATGGCGTTCGGCCCCGTCGGCGCACCCAAGAGATACCCGCCGAAATCGGCGTCGAAGCGGAACGAGGCGTCGAAATAGAGGACGTTGCGCCCGCCGTCGTCGCCGTGCCAGGCGTCAGGCGCGATGTCCGACACGTTGAGATCTAGGTATTGCGTGAGACGCCGCCGCGACAGCAGCTCGCTCGACCCGTCGGGCGCGAAGCCGCGCACCTGGTAGCCCTGCCCGATGGTCCGGACGTCGACCGAGAAGTCGTACGCCCGAGCGGGCGCCGCCACGCCGCAGATCACCAGGACGATGAGCGCAACTCCGCGTCGCAAGGCGCCGCTACACCCGCCAGACCCTCGTTACTCCGGATCGACCTGCAGCTCGAGGTGGTCGGCCGCCTGGGGGGCGCCCTTCTTGCCGCGCCCGCGCGACGACGCCTTGTCCGTCTCGCCGATGATCCCCACCTGCGCCGGCGGGAGGCCCGCGTCCTCGAGCGC
>DASYEX010000196.1:0-10247 GCA_036498765.1 Polyangia bacterium | reverse complement strand
GGCGGCCGAGAGCCGCTTCGGCTCCATGCCGGCGCCGATCATGAAGTTGGTGACCTCCACCGCCCGCGCCGTCGAGAGATCCCAGTTGGAGCGAAACTTCTTCGACTTGATCGGCACGTTGTCGGTGTGGCCGGCCACCTGGAAGTTGCGGTTGGGGAGCGACTTCAGCACCGCCGTCACCTGGGTGAGCGCGTCTTTCCCCTCGGGCTTGAGGTCGGTCTTGCCCGGGTCGAACAGGATCTTGTCGCCCAGCCGGACGATCATCCGGTTCTCGCGGATCTCGACCTGCAGCTTGCCGGCGTCGGTGAGCGCCTTGAACTGCGTCACCAGCTTGCGGAACTGCGAGGCCCGCGCCTCGGCCTGGGCCTTGGCCTTGTTCAGCTCTTCGATTCGTTTCTGGGCCGCTTCGAGCTCGCCGGTCTTGTTCCCGGTCTCAGTCTCCAGGCGCGAGACGTCTTGCCCGAGCGCCGTCAGCTTGTCCGAGAGCACCAAGACCCGCGCGTCGCGGGTGGTGACGTCCTTCTTGTGCCGGGCCTTCTCTTGATCGAGCTGCTTCTGCGTGTCGGCCAGCTTGGCCTTCTGCGCGTCTCGGTCCTTGACCGTCGAGTTGTAGAGATCCTCGTTGACGCCGCAACCGGCGAGGCCGGCCAGCGAGAGGGTGGAGAGGACGATTGAGACAAGGCGGTGCTGGCGCTTCATCGGGGGGCTCCTTTGGCGCGGGGGCCGGTGGGTTTGCCCCCGTTTTGACCGAACACGCGGTCGAGAATCCCGTCGACGTCCTTTTCGGACAGTGGGCGCGCGGCGGGTGGGAAATCCCAGTCGAGGTTGCCGAGCAGGCGGAGGCGCGCCATCTCGCGGCCGTGCCCCAGCCGGCCGAGCAGCGCCGCGCGCTCCTCGATCTCGGCGCGGTACATCGCCGCGCGGCTCGCCGTCTCGAGGGGCGGGCGGTTCGGATTCCGTCGCGGCTCCATCCAGTCGAAAGGTTGCGATTGCGAGGTCGGCCTCGGCATGCCGGGTACTTTACTCCTTCGGATCGGCGACGGGAACTTCCGCCTCTGCCCGCTTCGCCGCCTCCCACAGGCGGTCCTGCTCGTCGGGCGGGGCGTCGGCGACGGCCCGCCCCTGGGCGGCCAGCGTCCGCTCGAGGTGGCCGAACCGGCGCGCGAAGCGATCGGTCGCGTCGCGCAGCGCCTGCTCGGCGTCGAGCCCCAACTTGCGCGCCAGGTTCACCGTCGCGAACAGCAGATCGCCCAGCTCCTCTTGCATGCGGGCGCGGTCGCCGCCGCCCCGGGCCTCGTCGAATTCGCGCAGCTCCTCGTCGATCTTGCCGCGTGGCCCCTCGGCGTCCGGCCAGTCGAATCCCACGGCGCCCGCCTTCTCGCCGCTGCGGGTGGCGCGCAACAGCGCCGGGGCGCTCTTGGGCACGCCGTCGAGCGCCCCGTGTTTCCCCTTCTTGGCCTTCTCCTTGGCCTTGAGCTTGGCCCAGTTGGCCAGCACGGCGTCGGCGTCCTTGGCCACCACGTCCCCAAAGACGTGCGGGTGGCGGTGGACCAGCTTGGCGACGATGCCGCGCGCGACGTCGTCGATCCCGAACTTCCCCTCGGTGAAGCGCAGCTCGGACTGAAAGACGATCTGCAGCAGCAGGTCGCCCAGCTCCTCACGGTGATCGTCGGCGCCGCCGTCCGCCAGGGCGTCGACCACCTCGTAGGTCTCCTCGACGAGGTAGGGGACCAGGGTCTCGAGCGTCTGCTCGCGGTCCCACGGGCAGCCGTCGGGGGCGAGCAGGCGTTGCATGAGACCGACCAGCTTGGTCACCTCGGCGCCGGTCTGTTTGCCCGGCAACGGCGTCAGGTCCGGGAGCTTTTCGGGTGGGTCGTCGGGCACGCGCGGAGAATAACGCGTTGAAGAGGTCCAGAGCGCATGCTATCTGCAACAGGTTGAGCGAGACCGTCACCGAGCGGCTGACACTGGAGGACAACCGTGTCGCCTTGGCGCTCTTCGGGGAGCGGAACGCCAACCTCAAGCTGATCGAGCGCGAGACCGGCACGCAGCTGCACAGCCGCGGCAACGAGCTGACCATCATCGGCCCCGGCGAGGAGGTGGCGGTCGCCCGCAGCCTGGTCGACCAGCTGTATCGGATGGCCCGGGGCGGCGCCGCCATCAGCCCGGAGGACATCGGCCGGGCCGCCGTCGCGCTGCGCGCCGACGCGGGCGTCGACCTGCGCGACGTCTTTCACGACACCATCCTGGTCGCCGGGCGCGCGCGGCCCATCGCCCCCAAGGGGCTGGCGCAGAAGCGCTACGTCGACGCCATCCGCCAGCACGACATCGTGTTCGGCGTCGGGCCGGCCGGCACCGGCAAGACCTACCTGGCGATGGCGCTGGCCGTGCGCGCGCTGATGGAGAAGCAGGTCAAGCGCATCGTCCTCACCCGACCGGCCGTCGAGGCGGGCGAGCGGCTCGGCTTTCTCCCCGGCAGCATGGAAGAGAAGGTGTCGCCCTACCTGCGCCCGCTCTACGACGCGCTCCACGACATGATGGACTTCGAGAAGGCCGACCAGTTGGTCACCCGCGGCCTCATCGAGGTGGCGCCCATCGCCTTCATGCGCGGGCGGACGCTCAACGACGCCTTCGTCATCCTCGACGAGGCGCAGAACACCACCCCCGAGCAGATGAAGATGTTCCTGACCCGCCTGGGGTTCGAGTCCAAGGCGGTGATCACCGGCGACGTCACCCAGATCGATCTGCCCGACAACCGCCGCTCGGGCCTCAACGAGGCGATCGCGCTCCTCTCGAACATCGAGGGGATCGCCTTCCGCTACTTCACCGAGGTGGACGTGGTGCGCCACCCGCTGGTGCAGCAGATCATCAAGGCCTACGACGCCGCCCGCCCCGAGCGCGGCAAGTAAGAACTGTTGTAGTCTCTGGGCGTGAGCGCCTCGGAAGATCCGGCCGCCGCCGACCAGTCCCGCTACGTGCTGGCGCAGATGGTGGCCACCTCGCGCGCGCTGGCCTCGGAGCGCGACATCGACAAGCTCCTGGCCGTCATCCTGCAGAGCTGCCGGGAGGTGACGGAGGCCGACGCCGGCAGCGTCTACGTGATCGAGGACGAGGACGAGAACGGCAACCCGATCCCCAAGCGGCTGCGCTTCCGGCTGTCGCAGAACGACTCGATCAAGATCGACTTCAAGGCCTTCATCCTTCCCGTCGACGACAAGTCGATCGTGGGCCAGGCGGCGCTCTCGGGGCAGCCGATCAACATCGCCGACCTCGGACGCAAGCAGCCCGAGGCCGGGCGCACCAAGACCTATACGCACAACCGCAGCTTCGACGACAAGACCGGGTATCGCGCCCGCTCGATGCTGACGGTGCCGATGTGCTCGGCCATCGGCGAGGTGATCGGCGTGATCCAGCTGATCAACAAGAAGAGCGATCCCGCCCGCCCGCTGCCGCCGGGCGACTTCGAGCGCGACGTCGTCCCCTTCGATCAGCGCGCCGAGGAGCTGGCCTCGGCCTGGGCGGCGCAGGCCGGCATCGCGCTGGAGAACGCGCTCCTCTACAAGGAGATCCGGGGGCTGTTCGACGGGTTCGTCGAAGCGTCGGTCAAGGCGATCGAGTCGCGCGATCCGACCACCTCGGGCCACTCGCGCCGGGTGGCCACGCTGTCGGTCGACCTGGCCAAGAAGCTCGACGGGATCTCCGACGGCCCGTTCGCCGCGGTGAAGTTCGACGACCGCCAGCTCCAGCAGATCGAGTACGCGGCGGTGCTGCACGACTTCGGCAAGGTCGGCGTGCGCGAGCGGGTCCTGGTCAAGGCCAAGAAGCTCTACGAGGAGGACCGGCGCGCCATCGGGCTGCGCTTCGCCTACGTCAAGAAGGCGCTGGAGGTGGAGCACGCCGAGCGGAAGCTGCGCGTGGCGCTGGAGCTCTCCAAGCAAGACCTGCCGGCGCGCATCGCCGAGATCGACGCCGAGCTCGGGCGGAGGATGGACGAGGTCGACGAGGCCTGGGCGTTCGTCAACCGCGCCAACGAGCCGACGGTGCTCGATCAGGGCGGGTTCGAGCGGCTGGTCGAGATCGCGCGGGTCGTCTACATGGCCTCCGACGGCGAGCTGCGCCCTTATCTCGAGCGCGACGAGGTGGCCGCCCTGCAGGTTCGCCGCGGCAGCCTGACCGACGTCGAGCGCGTCGAGATCGAGCACCACGTCGTCCACACCTACAACTTCCTGCGCACCATCCCCTGGGGGAAGCGCTACGCGGACGTCCCGCGCATCGCCGCCGCCCACCACGAGTACCTGAACGGCTCGGGCTACCCGAACCACCTCGGCTCGGGCGACATCCCCATCGAGTCGCGCATCATGACCATCGCCGACATCTTCGACGCGCTCACCGCCTCCGACCGCCCGTACAAAAAAGCAGTCCCCATCGACCGCGCGCTCGGGATCATCGAGTCCGAGGTGAAGGCCGGCAAGTGCGACCCGACGTTGTTCAAGGTCTTCGTCGAGGCCGAGGTCTACAAGAAGGTCATCTGAGGCGGTCGTTGTGTCGGCCCGCCGCCGGCGCTAACCTTGAGGCGTGAGGCCCGAGGAAATCGCACACTTGCTCACCGCCGAAGAGGCGTTTTGGCTCAACCCGTGCGATCGCTGGGAGCTCGTCGAGGGGAGGATCGTCGAGGTGAGCCCGACCAAGAAGCGGCGCGGGAGGATCCTGGTGCGGTCGGCGCGGCGCTTGGAGGAGCATGTCGAAGCCAATCGGCTGGGCGAGGTCTATGCCGGCGACGTGGGGTTCATTCTGCGGCGCAATCCGGATACGGTCCGGGCGCCCGACCTGGCGTTCATCAGGCGGGAGCGGCTGCCGGCGGTGGAAGAGGAGACCTTCTCGTCCGTGATGCCGGATCTCGCGATCGAGATCCTCTCGCCGTCCGATCGGTGGACGGAGGTCGAGCGGAAGATTGCCGAGTATCTCCTGGCCGGCGTGGCCGTGGTTTGGGCGGCCGATCCCAGCCGCGAGGAGCTGCGCGTCTATCGCTCTGGCCAAGCTTCCGTCACGCTCGGCAAGCGCGATCAGGTCGAAGATCCGGAGCTGCTGCCCGGGCTGAAACTCCAAGTCGCGGATCTGTTCTCGGACTAGTGCCTGTCGAGACATTGGTACGCGGCCGTGCGCGGGGCGCGCTCGAACCCGGGGTCCGCCGTCGGGTGGCGGCCCGCGTGCGCGTGGCGCTGCGCGCGCTAGAACGCGCACGTTCGTCGGCGACGCTGGTCTTCACCGACGACGACGAGATCCGCGTCTTGAACCGCGACTACCGGAAGCACGATCGCGCGACCGACGTTCTCAGCTTTCACCTGCAGGAGCTGGCGGGGGAGGGCGATCCGGCCGGCGACGGCATCGCGCTCGGCGACATCGTCATCTCCGTCGAGACGGCGCGCCGCCGCGCCCACGGCCGGCGTCTGGGCGCCGAGCTGGAACGTCTCGCGATCCACGGCCTCTGCCACCTGTTCGGCCACGACCACCAGAAGAAGGCCGAGGCGACCGTGATGTTCGCGCTCGAGCGCCGCCTCCGGCGCCTGCCGCTCCCCGGTTAGCGGGTCGGACGGACCCAGCGCGGCGCATTTGTTGAAGGAGCGGTGCGCCATCGGTCACAGATGGAATTGCGGGCGGCCCGGAGCGCCGTGATACGGTCCCCGCCCTTCAACCAGCCCAAGGAGCCAGAGTGATGACGAGCACGTTGAAAAGCGCGGTGGTTAGGTCCCTTTTGATGATGGGCTTCGTGCTCGTCACGGCCCAGGGATGCGGGGGCTCGAGCTCTTCGGCGCCCTCCTGCATGGAGGCCTGCGTGCGGGGGTTGATGTGCGGGATAGACGCCAGCACGGCCTCGGCGGACGCGCTTTGTACCGCCACTTGCTCCCAGGGCGCCGCCGGATCGAGCGGTCAAGGCGCGAAGTGCACCAACCAGAGCGCGATCGACTCGGCGTCGAACGGTTGCTTCAGCAAGACGGACTGCGCGTCTTTCAACACGTGCATCCAGAACGTCCCCAAGTGCGAGTCCGGCGCGGGTGGCGCGAACGGCGCGGGTGGCGCGAACGGCGCTGCCGGCAAGAGCGGCGCGGCGGGCAAGAGCGGCGCCGCCGGCGCGAGCGGCGCGGCCGGGTCGACCGGCGCGGGCGGTGCGGGCGTGCCGGCGGATTGCTCCGCTTGCACGAAGGCCGCCAGCTGCTGCACCACGGCCGGGCTTCCCACCGCACTTTGCGGTGCGATTCCGTCGGCCACTGCGTGCAACGCAGCGACGGGGACGACCCAGACGCAGGACGTCGCGGCGTGCATGAGCGCCCTCAGCTACG
The DNA here is from genome assembly GCA_036498765.1 of Polyangia bacterium. Classification (GTDB taxonomy): domain Bacteria; phylum Myxococcota_A; class Polyangia; order Fen-1088; family Fen-1088; genus JADGRB01. Next base: position 3,909 of record DASYEX010000196.1, on the reverse strand, counting down.
CGGCGACGATGGGCATCACCTGTCCGTAGACCAGAGCCGTTGCAACCACGTCGCGGCTCGCGCTTGCGCGCGCGGCCGCGCGTCAGAAGCGCATGCCGCGCTTGGCGCGGTAGTGGAACCACTTCCAGGTGAGGTAGCCGGCGCCGGCCGCCGCCGGCAGGACCAGCAGCGTGCTGGCGCCCGCGATCCCGAGCAGCACGGTGCCGCCCCAGGCCGCCGCCGCGAACGTCCCCTTCTTTTTCGCGACCGACTTGTCGCGTTCGATCAGGCTCTCCATGCGCCGGGCCTCCCCCGACAAAGATGCCACCGCATCGGCCGCCGCGCCATCGGGGGGCGCGAATAGCCGCGAATCCCTCAGTTGAGGAGCTGCGGCGGGGTCAGCGCGAAGGGCGCGATCTCGGCGTCGAACCGCTCGCCGTCGCGGGTGACCATCTGGTAGCTGCCGCGCATCGTCCCGCTCGGCGTGGCGATGACGCACCAACTGGTGTACTCGAACTCCTCGCCGGGGCGGAGGACCGGCTGCGCGCCGACCACCCCCTCGCCCCGCACCTCCTGCACGGCGCCGTAGGCGTCGGTGATGATCCAGTGCCGGCTCTTGAGCTCGGCCGTGACCGTGCCCTGGTTGGCGATCGTCACCGTATAGGCGAAGGCGTACTGGCGCCCCTGGACGGACGAGCGCTCAGGGATGTACTCACAGCGAACCGTGACCAGAATTCCTCGTGTCAGCGCGGACGACATCGACGTTTGCGGGACAACCGTGCCAAAATCGGCGCGGCCGTTCAAGAGCACCCCGCGGAGGTGACATGCAGCTCAACGAAAAACATTGCGTTCCCTGTGAAGGTGGGACCCCGCCGCTGGACGAGCGGGCGACCAAGCTCCTCCTCGACGAGGTCTCGGGCTGGAAGCTCGAGGGGGCCAACGGCAAGTCCGACGGCCGCCCGGAGAAACTCACAAAGCACTACGAGTTCGCCGACTTCCTGGCGGCGATGGCCTTCGTCGACCGGATGGCCGCGCTGGCAGAGAGGGAGGGGCACCACCCCGACTTCTGCGTACACTACAGCCGCGTCGACGTGTCGCTCTCCACCCATGCCGCGAACGGCCTCACCGAAAACGACTTCATCCTCGCGTCCAAGCTGGACGTGATCGTCTCCTGATGGGAACGGGCGGCGTCGCAATCACCGGGGCAACCGGGCTCATCGGGACCGCGCTGGCGCGGGCCTGCGCGCGCGACGGGATCCGGGTCTCGGCGCTGGTGCGGGACACCGCGCGCGCGGCCGAGCGGCTCCCTTCGGCGACGCTGCACGCCTGGGACGCGACGGGCGGGCCGCCGCCCGAGGCAGCGTTCGAAGGCGTGGACGTGGTGGTCAACCTGATCGGCGAGTCGGTCTCGCGCGGGCGATGGAACGAGGCGCGCATGAAGCGGCTGCGCGACAGCCGCGTGGTGGCCACCCGCGCGCTGGTCGACGTGCTGCGCGGCTTGCCGGCCCGCCCGCGCGTCTTCATCTCGGCCTCGGGCGTGGGGTTCTACGGCGATCGCGGCGACGAAATCCTGACCGAGGCGTCGGCGGTCGGGACCGGGTTCACCGCCGAGCTCGGGCGCGACTGGGAGGCGGAGGCCAACAAGGCGGCCGACATCGGGATGCGCGTCGTCATCCTGCGCAGCGGCCTGGTGCTCTCCAAGGAGGGGGGCATCCTGCGCAAGATCCTCCCGCCATTTCGGCTGGGGCTGGGCGGCAAGATCGGCAGCGGCGCGCAGTGGATGCCCTGGATTCACCTCGACGACGAGATCGGCCTCATCCGGCACGTGATGGAGCACGAGGCGGTCAAGGGCCCCCTCAACCTGGTGGCGCCCGAGCCGGTCACCAACGGGGAGTTCGTGCGCGCGCTCGGCGAGACATTGGGGCGCCCCACGATGCTGACCGCGCCGGCCTTCGCGCTGCGGATGGCGTTCGGCACGATGACCGACGAGCTGTTGCTCGCCAGCCAGCGGGCGATGCCGGTGCGCACGATCGAGACCGGGTACACCTTCCAGCATCCGCTCTTGCGCGAGGCGCTGGGGGAGCTCTTGGCCAAGGGGCGGACGGGACACCCGGCCGCGGCGGAGAGCTCGACGTAGGAGAGGCGCGATGCGGGTTCGGCAAAATACGCCGCTCCCCCCGCCGACCGCGGCGGATCTGGAGTCCCGGGTCGCCGAGCGGACGCGCGAGCTCGAGGAGGCGCGCCGCGCGCTCGAGGCCCGGTCGCGCCACAGCGAGGAGGTGGACCGGCTGAAGAACGCCTTCATCGCCAACATGAGCCACGAGATCCGCACGCCGCTGAACTCGGTGCTGGCGCTGACCCAGCTCTTGCGCGAAGGGGTGGCGGGTCCGCTGACCGTCGACCAGCGCAAGTACCTGCAGGTCATCGAGCGGAACGGGCAGGCGCTGCTCCACCTCATCAACGACGTGCTCGATCTGTCGCGCATCGAGGCGGGGCACCTGGAGATGGACGCCCAGAACGTCGACCTCGGCGCGCACCTCGAGGCGGTGACCTCGGCGCTGGCCCCGCTGGCCGCGGCCAAGAACCTGGATCTCGTCGTCAAGCTTCCGTCGTCGCTGGCGCCGGCGCGCGCCGATCCCGATCGGGTCCGACAGATCCTGACCAACCTGGTCGGCAACGCCATCAAGTTCACCGACGACGGCGGTCAGGTGCTGGTCTGCGCCGAGGATCACCCGGAGTCGGTGGCCGTCATCGTCATCGACACCGGCGTGGGGATCCCCGAAGGGCAGCAGGAGAAGATCTTCCAGGAGTTCTATCAGGTCGACTCGACGCTGGCGCGCCGGCAGGGGGGGACGGGGCTGGGCCTGGCGATCGCGCGCCGGCTGGCGCGGCTCATGGGCGGGGACATCACCGTCGAGAGCGTGCTCCGCCGTGGCTCGCGCTTCTCGCTGACGCTGCCGCGCGCGGCGGGGACGGCCGTCGCGTCGCGACCGGCCTCCGAGGTCGAGCCGCCCGTGCCCCCGCCGGCGCCCGCCGCCGCGCTCCCCGCGACCGTGTTGGTCGTGGAGGACAACGAGGACAATCTCTTCACCCTCCGCCAGATCCTGGCCCGCCGGCCGCTGGAGATCATGACCGCGCTCTCCGGGCGGCAGGCGATCGAGCGCTGCCGGCAGCAGCTCCCCGATCTCATCATCATGGATGTGCAGATGCCGGGCATGACCGGCCTGCAGGCCACCGGCGCCATCCGCGCGCTGCCGGGCGGCGCCGAGATCCCGATCGTCGCCTTGACCGCGCAGGCGATGAAGGGTGATCGCGAGCGCATCCTGGCGGCCGGGTGTGACGCCTATCTCTCGAAGCCGGTGCAGCCCAACGAGCTCGTCTCCGTCGTCGACCAGCTCTTGCGTCGCGGCGCGGCGGATGAGACGATCGCACCCCGCGCGGCGCCCCCCGCCGGGCCGCCACCCGACTCTCCGAAAACCGACGGACCTCATGGCGCGCATACTCCTCGTCGATGATCCCCCCGGGACCGCGCAGGCCGCGGTGGAGGCGCTGGGGCTCGCGCGCGGGAAACAGCAGCACCAGGTCGACACCGCGGCGTCCGCCGTGGAGGCGGAGGCCCGCGGCGGGCAGGGTGGCTACGACTTCGTCCTGCTGCACCCCGAGCGCCTGGCGCTCGGCGCCCCGCGCGCCGGCACCGACGTCCTGCGCGAGACGTTCGAGGTCTTCGAGGACGGCGTCTGCCTGGTGGCGCCCGACGGCACGCTGGAGGTGGCGAACGCGACCGGCGCGCGCCTCTACCGCGGCGGGCTGAAGGAGGATCTGCAGGCAGCGGCGCGCGAGGCGATTGCCAACGGCGCCACCGCCGATCGGGGACTGGCGCTCGAGGGGCGGGCCTTCGCGGTGCGGGCCTACCCGCTGGCCGGACGGGGC
>DASYEX010000195.1:0-2613 GCA_036498765.1 Polyangia bacterium | reverse complement strand
ACGCTCGCGGGGGCGCTCCCGCGGCTCTACCCGGCGCTCTGGTTGCCCGTCATGCTGACGCCGGCGGCGTTCGCGCTCCTGATGGCGGGGCTGGCGCGAGGGGCAGTCCGGCGCCTGCCCGGGCTGCCGTCCTTCGTCTTGCCGGCGCCGGGCGGCGGGACGATCGATCTGTCGCTCCGGCGCTGGCTGGCCCTCCACGCGGCGCTGCTCTGGCTGGCCGCGATCGTCCTGCACCCGGCGGCCTACGACGAGGAGCGCCACTTCCTCTACCTCTATCCGCCGCTCCTGGTGCTGGGCGCGCTGGGGCTCGACGCGCTCGACGCGCGTCTCAAGGTCGCGTTCGCCGCGCTGGTGATCGTCACCGCCGCCGTCTCGTACGCCGGCTGGGGACGCTACGCCTACGTCTACAAGAGCCCCCTCATCGGTGACCGCTCGGCCGACCGCTTCATGGGCGACTACTGGGGCGCCTGCGTCCCGCTGGCGGTGGACGCGCTCGCCGGCCGCGTCCCGGCCGGCGCCGAGGTGGTCGTCCCCGAGCCCACCGACGCCGCGCGGGCGCAATATGCTCGGCTGCGGGACGGACCGTTCGCCCGTCGCGACTTCGGTCCCTACCAGATCGTCGGGCAACCTTCGGTCTGGCCGACCTACCTGATCCTCACCAACCGCCTGGGCGACAACGCGCCCGCGATTCGCGCCGCCGCCGAGGGGCGCGCGCGCGAGCTCTGGCGCGCGGTGATGCCGCCCGGGGATCCGGCCTGCGTGCTGGTCGAGGCCGACGGGCCGCGGGCGCGCGGCGCGCCGGCGAACGGGCTTGGCGCCGGGCCGTCGGCACGGTAAACGAACGGCATGGAGCTTCCAGATCTCAATCAGGATGAACGAACCGCGCTGGTCGGGCTGATGAAGATGATCGTGATGTCCGACGGCGAGGTCTCGGAGGACGAGCTGGAGCATGTCGAGACGCTGGTCGCCGCGTTCGGCGACGAGGGGTACCAGCGGACGCTGGACGCCTTCGAGACGCGATTCCAAGACGAGCCGAGCTTTCGCAAGTTCCTGAAGGGGATCGGCCGACAGGACGCGCGCGATCTCATCTTCGGGACGGTGCTGGAGAGCGCCGGCGAGGGGGCGCTCGACCACGCCGAGACCAGCCTGATCGACTGGCTGGCGGAGGCGTGGAACGTGAAGATCGAGATTCAAGAAGAGTAAGACGATCGCTCCGTGGGAGCTGCCCCATCATTTAACCGCGCTTGGGTGGGCCCGAAACGCGGGCGAAACAGGCGCCGTCTATCCTGAACGGTGAAGGAGATTGGCGGGCTCACGATGCCGCTCACCCGACAGGACGCACTCCGGCTGCTCCATTTCTGCCTGGGCCCCGACGATTCGGGCAGCGTCGAATTGGCCGACGACGGCGCCGCGCTGGTGACGGTGGCGCTGGCCGAGTCGCCCGCCGGCGTCGCGGGGGTCCGCACCTTCGAGGCGACGACCTTCGACACGGCCCTGCGCCAGGCGGCTGACGCGGGGATGCTCAAGGCGGCCTGCGTGGAGAAGCAGATCGCCTTCCTGTCGAAGGAGGGGGGCGGCGAACGACGGGCGATCGCGGAGACCCCGGGGCCCGTACGGCCGCCGCCGCGCGATCTGTTTCCCAGGCTGGTCAGCAGCATGGCGGCCCTGCTGCACGAGCTGCAGGTGGAGCGGGGTATGTCGGCGATCTGCGCCGCCTCGTCGGGCCGGCACTTCCGCCGCGAGCTCGGGCGGCAACGCGAGCGCGTCGACGCCCGGCGCGACCGACTGGTGCTCTTGCGGCGCGAGCTGGCGGAGCCTTTGGGCGGCACGCTGGCGCGGCGCTTCGAACAGGTGGAGATCCGGTTGCGCGTCGTGCTCAAGGTACGGGCCGCGCTGGACGCGGGGGAGAACAGCGCCAGGGAGATCGTCGCCGCTTACTCGGCGGCGAACCTCGAGTTGCTCGGGATCGGCGACGGCGCCCTGGTGGCGTTCACGCCGGGCCCTCAGCACCCGAGCGCGCTGGCCAGCGTGGTGCTGCTCTACGCCAAGGAGAAGACCGGGATCGAGCGCGCGCGGCTGGGCGCGGCCTTCGCGGCGCGCGCGTTCTCCGACGACGATCGGCAAACCCTGGCCGCGTTGCTCTCGGCGCGCCGCAGCTACCTGCACATCTTCACGGCCACGGCGCCGCGCCCGGCGGAGGAGCTGCTCGCGCGCGCGCTCGTCTCGACGGTCGAGGCCGACCTGACGCACGCCGAGGAGCTGATCCTGGCGGGGCGCGAGGACGAAACCGATCTCGACGCCCGCGGCTGGTTCAACCTCACCTCGCGCAAGATCGAGCTCCTCGACGAGGTTGGCCTGGCGACGCTGGGATTGGTCGCCGCCAGCTAGCACCTCGGCTCCGGCAGCTGGTACCGCCGGGCTAAGGAACGCCGCCGGTCTCTTCGCTCGGCGCGGCGACGAGGATTCGCCCCTCGACGATGCGCACCGGGTACGACGACAGGCGCACCGCCGGATCGTCGAGGCACAGGCCGGTGCGCAGGTCGAAGCTCTGCTTGAAGATCGGCGAGGCGATCTTCAGGACGCCTTGCCGATAGCCGACGATGCCGCGGGCGA
>DASYEX010000194.1:0-8638 GCA_036498765.1 Polyangia bacterium | reverse complement strand
CGACAAGAACGCGGGGGCGATGATCGAGTGGGCCTGGGGCGTGAGCCGACTCATCGACGGCGTCTACGCCACCGCCGCCCAGAACAAGATCGATCTGACCCGCATCGCGGTGACGGGTTGCTCGTACCAGGGCAAGATGGCGCTCTACGCGGGGGCCTTCGACGAGCGCGTCGCGCTCACGATTCCCGAGGAATCGGGCGGCGGCGGCGAGGCGTCGTGGCGGTTCGACGCGACCCAGACTGGCACCGAGGATCTCGAGCACGCCCAGGGGACCGCCTGGTACGCCTCGAACCTCGCCCAGTTCAAGAACGCCGACGCGCCCAAGCTCCCCTATGACCAGCACGAGCTGGTGGCGATGGTCGCGCCGCGGGCGATCCTGGCCGTCGAGAACACCGGCATCATGTACCTGGGCGCCCAGGCGGAGAGCGTCTCGATGCGGGCGGCGAAGGAGGTCTACAAGGCGCTGGGGATCCCGGATCGGCTCGGCTACACGCAGACGCAGGCGCCGGCGCACTGCTCGTTCCCGACGTCAGTCCAGGGTCCGGACGTTCAGGCCTTCGTGAACAAGTTTCTGCTCAACCAGCCGAGCGCCAACACCAACGTCGCGCGCGACGCCTACAACACCGACCTGACGAAGTGGGTAACTTGGACGACGCCGACCCTTCAGTAGTGCATGAGGGCACTTCCTTGCCGATGACGGGGAGACGCGAGGGGAAACGATTGCGCTACGCGCTGGCGCTGGGCGTCGCCGCGACGGCCGTTCTGGCGTCGTGCACCGGCGGCTCCGCGGGCGCGGGGGGGAGCGGCGGCTCCAGTGCCAGCGGTGGCGGCACCGGGTCGGGAGGCTCGGCCAGCGGCGGGGCGAGCGCCTCGGGCGGCGGTTCGGGGAGCGGCCGCGGCGGGGCGAGCACGGGCAACGGCGGCAGCGGCGGCAGCGGCGGATCTTCCCCCAGCGGGGGGACGACCGGGACCGGCGGCAACAGCAGCAGCGGTGGCAGCGGTGGCAGCGGTGGCAGCGGTGGATTGTCGGGCAGCGGCGGCTCCGCGGCTTCGGGGGGCACCACGGGCGCGGGCGGCAGCGGCGGCTCGTCCAGGACCGGCGGCGCGACCGGCTCGGGTGGCGCGCAGGGCGGGCGGGGCGGCGGCAGCGGTGGCGCGGGGGGAACGACCGCCACCGGCGCCCTGGTCCCCGCCCACAACGGCGCGCGCGGCGCCAGCTTCGACACCGGCTGGAAGTTCAACCGCGGCGACGTGACCAACGCGCAGGCCACCACGTTCAATGACTCGTCGTGGACCAGCCTCGATTTGCCGCACGACTGGAGCATCTCGCTGGCCTTCGACCAGAATTCGCCCGGCGGATCGGGCAACGGCTTCCTCGACGGCGGCGTCGGCTGGTACCGGAAGACGTTCACGCTCGATCAGGCGTCGAGCGGCCAGCGGATCCTGATCGACTTCGACGGCGTCTACATGAACAGCCAGGTCTGGATCAACGGCACCTCGCTGGGGACGCGCCCCTACGGCTACACCAGCTTCGAGTACGACCTGACCCCCTACGTGTCGTTCACCGGCAACAACGTCGTCGCCGTGCGGGTGAACAACAATCAACCCAACAGCCGCTTCTATTCGGGGAGCGGGATCTACCGCAACGTCTGGCTCACGAAGCTCAACTCCGTTCACGTCCCCTACGACGGCGTGTTCGTCTCGACGCCGTCCGTGTCCACGGGTTCGGGCACGGTGTCGGTGGCCACCGACGTGCAGAACCAGGGGTCGGGCAGCGCCTCGGTGACGGTGACCGCGACGGTGCTGAATTCCAGCGGCGCGACGGTCACGTCGGGGGACAGCAGCGCGACCACCGTGGCGGCCGCGGCGACGTCGACGATCACCCAGATGCTGACGGTGTCGTCGCCGCAGCTCTGGTCGGTGTCGTCGCCCAACCTCTATCAGGTGCGCGTCGACGTGAAGACCGGCGGCGCCACCGTGGACACCTACCTGGCGCCGCTGGGATTCCGGACGACGGCGTTCGACGCCAACGCGGGTTTCTCGCTCAACGGACAGAGCCTGAAGATCCGCGGTGTGAACATGCACCACGATCTCGGCGCCATCGGCACCGCGGTGAGCTACCGCGCCATCGAGCGGCAGGTGCAGATTCTCAAAGGGATGGGCGTGAACGCCATCCGCACGGCGCACAACCCGCCGGCGCCCGAGCTGCTGGACATCGCCGACCGGCAGGGGATGCTGGTGCTCGACGAGGCGTTCGACACCTGGACGCAGACGAAGACGGCCAACGACTACGGCAACTACTTCAACCAGTGGGCGCAGCAAGACATCCAGGCGATGGCCAAGCGCGATCGCAACCACCCCAGCGTCTTCATCTGGAGCATCGGCAACGAGGTCGGCGGCTCGACGACCGCCACGGCCACCAGCCTCAAGAACTGGGTGCTGGCCGTCGACAGCACGCGCCCGATCACCTGGGCGTCGAACAAGATGGGCGGCCCGCACGTCTCCGAGGGTGACGACCGCAACGTCGCCAAGCTGCTGGACGTCGCCGGCTACAACTACGCGCCGTACGCGGGCGACTACGACGCCGACCACTCCGCCAACCCCACCTGGAAGCTGATGGGGACCGAGACCTCGGCGGCCGTGCGCAGCCGCGGCATCTACCACACGCCGGCCGCCACCATCACCAAGGCAACCTCGCAGTCGAGCGCCGACCGCCAGTGCTCGTCGTACGACAACGAGGCGACCGGGTTCGGCGACACCGCGCAGAATTCGTACAGCTACGACGCCAGCCGCGCCTTCGTCGCCGGCTCGTTCATCTGGTCGGGGTTCGACTACATCGGCGAGCCGACCCCGTACTCGTCGTGGCCGTCCAAGAGCTCGTACTACGGCGCCATCGACACGGCGGGCTTCCCCAAGGACGTCTACTACTTCTACAAGAGCCGCTGGACCACGGCGCCGATGGCCCACATCCTGCCGCACTGGAACTGGAGCGCGGGGACGACCGTCACCGTCTATGTCTACAACAACTGCGACAGCGTCGAGCTCTTTCTCAACAACGCCTCGCAGGGCTCGAAGTCGATGTCGGGCGGCGCGCTGCGCGCCGAGTGGAGCGTCCCCTGGGCGTCGGGCACGCTGCGCGCCGACTGCAAGATGGGCGGCAGCGTCGTCGTCAGTGATCAGGTGACGACCGCGGGCACCGCGGCCAAGCTCGCGCTCACGGCGGACCGGACGACCATCAACGCCGACGGCCGCGACCTGGTCTTCGTGACGGGCGACATCCAGGACGCAAGCGGCGTCTTCGTCCCCACCGCGTCGAATTCGGTCAGCGTCTCCGTCTCCGGCCCGGGCCAGCTGGTCGGCCTCGACAACGGCAACCCCGTCGACACGACCTCGTACAAAGGGACCAGCCGCAACGCGTTCAGCGGCAAGGTGCTGGCCATCGTGCGGTCGACCGGAACGGCCGGCACCATCACCATCACGGCCAGCTCGTCGGGGTTGAGCGCCGCCCCGGTGTCGGTCACGGCGCAATAGGCTCACCGTCGAGGCTCAGCGCGCCAGGATCGATACCAGCATGGCCGCCAGCTCGTCGTCGGGCGCGCCACCAGAGAGACCGGGACCGTGAAGCGCTTCCCACCTCGGTCCACCAGGTGAGCCGCCTCGGGGCCCTCCCGAGATTTCCACGATGTCCTAGGACGGCTGCGGCGATCCGTCGAGCGCGTGCGATCGACCCATTGCAGGCGCACGTTCCGTCAACAGACTTTTTTCAGAGGATGGCAACCGTCAGGGAGGTGCCGCAATGGGGGACAACGGTTGGCTCGAGCGGGATCTGGTCGGGGACACGTCCGGACACGAGTGCGCGACGCGCCTCTGGCTCGTCAGAGCGGCCAAGGCCTCCGTGCGGGACTCCCGACCGGCGTTGCTGGCAGCCCTGGCGCTGGCCGGCGCCTGTCTGGGCGGCCTGCCGGCGGTGGCGCTGGCCATCCCGGTGGCGTACGCATTGCGATTCGCCATCGCGCTCTGCGATCGCCGCGCCCGCCAGGTGACGCGGCGCGAAGCGGCCGCGCTCCCCATCGAGCTGCCGTCACCGTTCTCGTTTTCGGACGAGGGAGCGAGAGCGCTCGTCGAGCGCCTCGGGCGCGCCCGGTGCGCCATCGAGAACGCCCTCCTGACGAGCCCCGGGGGCGCGGCGTTCGCGCTCACGGGACTGGTCGACGACATCCCGCAGCTCGAACGAGACGTCGTCGTGCTGGCGGCCCGGCTCGAATATCTGGGCCGCTTCCTGAGCTCGGCCCCCTCGACCGGCCTCGCGTCGGAGACCGCGCAGCTCGACGAGGATCGGGAGAAGGAGACCGACGCGACGACGCGCGAGGCGTTCGAACGTCTGGTCGCGCGGTGCCGCGCGCACCTCGACACGTTGAAAGGGCTGGAGCTGCGGCGAAACGCCTCGTTCCGACGCGCCGAGGAGGTGCTGAGGACGCTGGAGCAGATCCCCGCCCAGATCGTCAGCCTCCAACTGGCGCGCGTGGAGTCGTGTGACGTTCGGTGCCTCGACTCCGGCCGGCGGTCGGAGGCGATGAGCGACGGCTTCGTCGCTCTGGAACGCGAGATCTCCCTCTCCGCACCCGACGAGGCGCTCTCGATGGAGGTCCAGACGTGAGGAGAGCATGGCGCGTTTCCCACAGGTCTCACCGGGCCTGAGGCGTCACCTCATCGCCGTGGGCGTCGGCGGGCTCGCCGCGGGCCTCCTGGGCGGTGCGGGCGGATGCCGCCGTTTCTTCTCTGCGCCCCCTCCGGTCCTGGCCGCGCCGCCCCCGCGCCCGGCGCCGCCCGCGCGGGTGGTCTCCGCGTCGGAGGGGGTCACCGCGAAGATCCGGCCTTCACCCGTCGCGACGGCGTTGTCCGACGCGTTCGCTGACGCGGCGGCGGCGATCCGGCCCAGCGTCGTGCGCCTGGACGTCGAGGAGACGGCCGACGCCTCGGACCTCAAGCAGGCCCAGCAAGCGCCCAGACCCGGCCTGCCGGACTTCTTGCAGCACTTCTTCGACCTCGGGGGCGGCAGGTCGCCCGGCCATCGCGTGCCGGTCGCGGGCACCGGCTCCGGGATCATCATCGACACGCGCGGCGACATCCTCACCAACAGCCACGTCGTCCGCGGCGCCGAGAAGGTGACGATCAAGCTGCCCGATCAGCGGTCGTTCCCCGGCCGCGTGATCGGGGCCGACCCGCTGACTGACGTGGCGGTGGTCCGGTTCGACAAGGTGCCGCCGGGCCTGGTCGCGGCGCGGCTCGCCGATCCGAACAAGCTCCGCACGGGCGAGTGGGTCATCGCCGTCGGGAGCCCGCTGGGGATGGACCAGACCGTCACGGCGGGGATCGTCAGCGGCGTCGGGGAGACCGGCGGCCACTTTCGCTTCGAATCGGGCGAGCGCGTCCGCAAGTACATCCAGACCGACGCCGAGATCAACCCGGGGAACTCGGGCGGGCCGCTGGTCGATCTCGAGGGCGAGGTCCTCGGCCTGAACACGATCATCAACGTCGGTCCCGGCGGCGGCTACGGGTTCGCCATCCCCGTCACCCAGGCCGATGAGGTCGCCACCACGCTCATCAAGGAAGGTCGGATTCGTTACCCGTACGTCGGGCTCAGCGTGCTCGCGCTCGGCGATCTCCCGCCGAGCCTGCTCGAGCAGCTGGGCGCGGGCCTCCCTCGAGAGGGCGCGATCGTGGCCGCCGTGGCGCTGGGTGGTCCGGGCGTGGCCGCGGGCCTCAGGCCGGGAGATGTCGTCACCAAGATTGCCGGGCTGCCCATCAAGACGGCAGGGGACGTGGTGGCCAGTGTGTCGGCGCAGCCCATCGGCGGCGAGGCAGGCGTCGACTACGTTCGCGCCGGCGTGGCCCGCTCGACGCACATCAAGGTCGGCGAATATCCGGTCGAGCCGGCCGGCGCGGACGGCCGGATCGGTGTGGCGCTGCAGACACTGACGGAGGCGCTGGCCAGGTCGCTGGACCTCGCCCGTGGCACGCGCGGCGCGGCGGTGACCGAGGTGATCCCCGGCAGCCCGGCCGAGCAGGCCGGGCTGTCCGTCGGCGACGTGATCAGCCAGATCGACCGCCGGCCGGTGGCCAGCGCGGACGAAGCGGTGGCGGCCATCCGGTCGGGGAAGGGGAAGCGCGTGCTCCGGGTGACGAGCGTCGGCGGGACGCGCGCCGTGGCGGTCACGCCGCGCTAGCCGGCCGTTTCGGGACGATCCAAGAGTCTGACGCGCCACTCCGTCAGGGGGCTGGAGAGAGGTCTTTAGTCCTGCCGCGGATCGCCCGATTGGGTTTCGGAGGATCCGATGGCATGGCGAGCGAAGCCTGAGACGGGTGGGGCCGCGACGCACGACGCGATCGAGAACGTCCTTGGCCGCTCGTGCACGGTGCGCGGTGATCTGAGCGCCGAGGGCGCGTTTCGAATCGACGGCACCATCGAGGGATCGGTCGAGTCGCGGGCGGCGGTGATAGTCGGCGAGAGCGGGGTGGTCCGGGGCGGCGTGCGCGGGACCGACGTCGTCGTCGCTGGCATGGTGGTCGGCGACGTCGTCTGCTCGGGGCACCTCGAGATCCTGGCCAAGGGTCGGATCGAGGGGGACATCAGCGCCAAGAGCATGCGCATCGAGACGGGCGGGATCTTCCGCGGGACCAGCAGCATGGGCGAGAGCAGCGAGGCCGGCGACAGCGGCAAGCTGAGCTCCGTCGCGTAGGCCGATGGCCTTCCGGTCGACGACATCCGAGCCGGGCGTCGACCTCGAACGGATCCGCAGGGAGCAGGCCAAGCCGCGCAAGGCCCGCCTGCGCATCATGATCGCCGGCGACCCCAGCCGGCCGATCCGCACCATCTCCTTGCCACGCCGCCTGCCGCTGGTGGTGTCGATTGTCGTCGGCGTGCTGGCCGTCGCGACGGTCGTGCTGGCCTGCGGGTCCTGGAAGCTCAGCGACGCGCTCCGGAGCCTCGACCGGCGCATGTTCGCCATGGCCCGCGCCGCCGACGACGTGGCGCTGGGCAGCGACGGCGCCGGGCGGGGCCTGCCGGGCGCGCCGCTCGCCCCGCCGGGGCCGAGCGGCGGCCTGCGTATGCCGGCCGGACAGATCGGCCGCTTCACCCTCCAGTTGGTGAACACCGGCGAGGAGATCGAGGTGCGGGTCAACCTGGCGACCGCCGAGGTCGACGCCGAGTGCTACCGGCAGCTCCGGCATCTCATGCGGTGTCAGCGCACCACCGCCGAGACGCCGATCGATCCGCGGCTCATCGATCTGCTGTATCGGATCTCGCAACGGACGCACCAGAAGATCCTCCTCGTCTCGGGTTTTCGGGCGCCGATGTTCTCGCTGGCCACGCTCAGCTACCACACGCGGGGGATGGCCGCGGACATCCGGATCCCGGGTATGACGCCGCTCATGGTGCGCGATCTGGCGATGTCGATGGGGGTGAAGGGGATCGGCTACTACCCGGTCTCCGGCTTCGTCCACGTCGACGTGCGCGACCAGCTCACGACCTGGATCGACTACGGCGAGAACCGGCAGGACGGCGAAGGTTCGGAGCACGGGCCGCAGCACGGCGAGCGGGTCGAGGTCGAGCCCGAAGACGGCGCCCTCTGATCGCCGCTCAGCGCAGGTTGAGGCAGCCGGAATTTTCCGCGCGCAGCGGCGCGAAGACGGCCCGCTCGGGACGTCGCTTCTGCGCGCGGAGGGCGGCGGTGTATTCACCGGCCGCGCGACAAGCGTCGCCGTGGCCGGCCAGCGCGTGTCCGAAACGCTCGGCCGCCTCGACCTCATCGCCGGCGAGCTGCGCGGCGAGACCGTCGAGGTAGGCCTGCATGGGATCGTCAGCGGCGCCCGGCGCCGGAGCCGCTCGGCGCGTGGCGAAGCGGGCCAGCCGCTGGAGATCGGCGTCGCGGCCCCGGGCGGCTGAGCCCAGCTCCTCGAGCAGGGCGTCGAGCGCCCCTCCGCCGCCGGCCGCCAACGCCGCGCGGGCGGCGAGGAGCGCGGTCTCGGGATCGGCCGGACGCGGACCCGGCGGCAGCGCCCCCTCGCGTCCGCGTCCGAGCGCGACCGCCACCACCGCCCAGGCAAGCGCGGGCGTCGCTGCCGCGCGCCGGCGGGCCCGGGGCAGAAGGCCGGCCGCCTGGTCGACGGCGCCGAGCTCGGCTAGCAGCAGGGCGGTCCGGGCCAGGAGGCGCGGCTGGTCGGGGACGGCCTGCGCGGCGCGCTCGGCAGCGGCCCGGGCGGCGGCGCGCGCGCCGGCCCGCCGCGCGCGGGCCGCGCGCGCGAGCTCGCAGGCCGCCTTGATGGCCGGCGGCCGCCACCGCTCGCCGGTGCAGACGGGCGTCTCACGGGCCACCGCCCCCGGCGCGGGCGCCGCAGCCTCGACCTCCGCCAGCAGCATCTCGGCGCCGAGATCTTCAGGCGACTGTCCGAGCACGGCGTCGAGCGCCGCGCGGGCGCTGTCGGTCTGTCCGAGGTCGAGGAGCACTTCCGCGCGCGCCACCTGGGCGGCCAGGAACCCGGGCGCGACGACGATGGCGGCGTCGAGCGCCCGCACGGCGCCGCCCAGATCGCCGCCGAGCGCGCGCGTCCGACCGAGCGCGTAGAGCGGGTGCGG
>DASYEX010000193.1:0-7572 GCA_036498765.1 Polyangia bacterium | reverse complement strand
TAGATCGGCCGCGTCGGATCGGCCGCCTTGTGGGCGTTGTACTCCGCCACCATCGTCGCCGGCGTGACCGGCGGATCGCAGCAGCCGCCGCCGTCGGGTTTGTCCTGCGCGTTGTCGGGCTCGTCCGGCGACGACCACCAGCCGACGATCGTCGGGTCGTCGACGTTGGCGAGGCCGACCGAATCCTGCCCGACGATCGCGTAGATCCCCTGCGCCCTCAGCGTCGCCAGATCCGACGCCGCCAAAGAGTCGGTGCCGGCGTTGTTGCCGACGTAGATGTTGATCCCCAGCTGCCCCATCTCCGTCGCGTGCCAGGACCCTTGCAGCCAGACGGCGATCGGGAAGAAGGTCGGGTCGGTGGCGGTCGGAATCCCGCGCGACCAGCCGGCGTAGGGGTTCGCCCAGGCGATCGACGGGACCGTCGGGACGCAGGCCCCCGAGGCGCCGCCGGCGGGCGAGCCTCCGGCGCCGGTCGTCCCGCCCGTCTGGGCCGTTCCACCGCTCCCGACCGCGCCGCCCGTGCCCGGGGAGCCTCCGGTCGCGGGCGAGCCTCCGGTCGCGGGCGAGCCTCCGCGGCCGGTCGTCGAGCTGCCGGAGCTGCCGCAGCCGATCGTAAAGAAAACGCCTGCCAGAACGAGACGCGATGCGTGGGTCATGCTCGCCTCTCCACTCCATCGTACGCCCGATCGGGCGCGCGGCGCGAGCGTCCCGTTAAGCGAGCGCGCTAAGCGCGCTCGAGATAGGTGTAGCCGGCCAGGCCCTCTTCGTACATGCGGAGCATCGAGCGGGTCTCCTCGAGCGTCATGCGGCTGGCGCGGACCGCCAGCTCGGCGAAGCGGCGCAGGCGCGCCACCAGCTCCTCGCGCGAGTAGCTGACGTACTTGAGCACGTCGGTGACGGTGTCGCCGGTGACGACGTGGTCGATCTGGTAGCCGCCGCCGGCCGCCAGCGAGACGTGCACGGTGTTGGTGTTGCCGAACAGGTTGTGGAGATCGCCCAGGATCTCCTGGTAGGCGCCGATGAGGAAGATGCCCAGGTAGTAGTCGTGGCCGTTGACCGGGTGCAGCTCGAGCACCGACTTGACGTCGCGGCGGTCGATGAAGTGGTCGATCTTGCCGTCGGAGTCGCAGGTGATGTCGGCCAGCACCGCGCGCCGGGTCGGCTCCTCACCGAGGCGGTGAATCGGCATGATCGGGAACAGCTGGTCGATGGCCCAGATGTCGGGCAGCGACTGGAACATCGAAAAATTGCAGAAGTAGGTGTCGCTGAGGGCACGCTCGAGGCCCTCGAGCTCCTCGGGGACCTCGCGCATGTCCCGCACCTGCTTGAGCAGCTTCTGACAAATGGCCCAGAAGATGTCCTCGGCGACGACGCGCTCCTCGAGCGACAGGTTGCCGAGGTTGAAGAGCTGGAGCGCCTCTTCCTTGTACTCGAGCGCGTCGTGGTAGGCCTCGAGGACGTTCTTTCGCGAGACGTCCTTGAAGGTCTCGAACAGGTTCTTGACGACGCGCGAGCTGTCCTTGCCGACCTTCTCGGGGGCCTTCCCCACGTCGAACTCGCCGACGCCCAGGATGTCGACCACCAGCATCGAGTGGTGCGCGACGACCGCGCGGCCCGACTCGGTGACGATCGTCGGGTGCGACACGCCGCCCTGGTCGCAGATTTCTTGAAGCGAGAAGACGATGTCGTTGGCGTACTCCTGCGTCGAGTAGTTCATCGACGAGGCGAAGTTGGTCTGCGAGCCGTCGTAGTCGACGCCCAGTCCGCCGCCGGCGTCGAAGTACTTGAGCGGCGCGCCCATCTTGCAGACCTCGACGTAGAACCGCCCCGCCTCGCGCAGCGCGTTCTTCACGGCGCGGATGGCCGAGATCTGGCTGCCCAGGTGGAAGTGCAGGAGCTCGAAGCAACTGAGCAGGTCGTTGGCCTTGAGGAAGTTGATCGCCTCGACCACCTCGCGCGTCGACAGGCCGAACTTCGACCGGTCGCCGCCCGAGGCCTCCCAGCGCCCCGACCCCTTCGCCGCCAGCTTGACGCGGATGCCGATGCGCGGCCGCACGCCCATCTTCTTGGCGGTCTCGGCGATGAGCGACAGCTCGGAGAACTTCTCGACGACGATGAGCACCGTCCGCCCCAGCTTGGAGGCCATCAGCGCCGTCTCGATGTACTCCTCGTCCTTGTAGCCGTTGCAGACGACCAGCGCCTCCTCGTCGTCGAGCATGGCCATCACGGCCAGGAGCTCCGGCTTCGACCCGGCCTCGAGACCATAGTGGTAGGGGCGCCCGAACTGGACGATCTCCTCGACCACGTAGCGGTGCTGGTTGACCTTGATCGGGTAGACGCCCTTATAGGCGCCCTTGTAGCCGTACTCGGCGATGGCCCGCTTGAACGTCTCGTTCAGCTCGACGATCCGGCTCTTGAGCACGTCCGAAAATCGAATGAGCAGCGGCAGGCCGATCCCGCGCCGGGCCACCTCGTCGACCAGCTCCTTGAGGTCGATGCGGGCGCCGTCGGGCCCGGTCGGGTGTGCTTGGACATTGCCGGCGTCGTTGACCGAGAAATAGCTGTTTCCCCAGTACTTGACGCCGTAGACCTCGGCCGAATCGGCGACCGTCCATTTGCGGGGAATCCCCGCTGCGCTGCTCATGGGGTCCTACGTTGAAGAACTTTGAAGCGAGATTCCAGTGAAAATATGGTGCCGGACGGAGCGCCCGGTCAGAATTTCAGCGTCAGGCCGCCGGTGAAGTAGAAGTTGTGATCGGAGCTGCCGATCAGGGTCTGGTTGTAGAGACCTTGGTACTCCGGCCGGGGCGTCAAGACCTCGGTCTGGGTCAGCGGGACGAACTCGAACTGGAAGAAGATCGAGGTCAGCCGGTCGATGAAGGCCGACCCCTCGAAGCCGATGTAAAAGCGGTGGCCGTCGAAGCTCCGCGAGGGGTCCAAGGGTGGTGAGCCGAACAGCGACAAGGCCTTGGCCGGGTCGCCGTTGTTCTCCGGGTAGCCGCAGTAGCTGTCGGCGCTGGCGCCTTGTTGCACGGCGAGCTCCGGCGGACAGAAGGTGTCGCTCCAGAGCGAGAGCTTGCCGTAGGCGGACACGGTGGCGATGTCGGCGAAGGCCAGCGTCGCGATGACGTCCGCGTCGCCGAAGAACGACCCGCGGCCGTTGACGCCGAAGCCACCCCCGATGTCGGCCTCGGCCCCCGCGGCGAACGGGCCGACGTTGATCATCTGGTATCGCCCACGCAGCGAGAAATCGGTGATGTCGAACATCGTCTGAATGCCGATGCCCACGTCGAGGCCGCCGACGTCGTAGCCCCCCAGGCTCTTGGGCGCCAGCGCGCCGACCATGACCCGGGTGGACATGTACCAGGGGTAGCCGAGGCCCAGGTCGACCGTCACGCCGCCGACCGGGTTGACCCGGGCGCCGAACGAGGACATCTGCGTCCGCCGCTTGGCGACCTGCTCGGGCGACGGGCCGGTGGGGATCAGCTTCAGGTCGACGGAGAAGACCTTCTCGCGGCCCCCCTCCGCCTTCATCGTCTCCTTGTGGTCGAAGAAGCCCTTGAGGCGGAACTCGACCACGTGATCGCCCGCGGAGGCGTCGTGTACGACCGGGGTCCGCCCGATGAGCTCGCCGTCGAGCCGCACCTCGGCCCCCTCCGGCGTCGACAGAATGCGCAGCGACCCGCTGGCCGACAGGTCGGCCACCAGCGTCACCGACTGGTTCTCCTGCAGCACGATCTCGCGCTTGAAGTCGCTGTAGCCGTCGCGGTGGACGGAGACGTAGTGCTTGCCGGGGTCGAGGTCGTTGCGGTCGACCGGCGCCCGCCCCAGGCTGGAGCCGTCCAGGAAGACCTCGGCGTTGGGGATGGTCGACTGCACCTTGAGCCCGGCGTGCGGGCGATCGGGCGGCGCCACCTCCATCCGGAAGCTGACGATGGCGTTCTCGTTGCTGGCCACCCGCACCGTCTGCTCTTGCGGCTTGAACCCCTTCTTGCGCGCGCCGACGATGTGCTCGCCGGGGCGGGTGTCGTTCATCGTGACGGGCGCCTTCCCCTTGTCTTCCCCGTCGACGTAGACCTCGACGTCGGGCTCGTTGGAGATGACGCGCAGGCTGCCGTTACCGCTGGCGGCGGCGCCGAAGTTCGCCGCCACCTTGACCTGCTGTCCGGCGACGACCGTGACCGTCTGGCGCCAGGGGGCGATCCCCTCGCGGCGGACCTCGATGACGTGGTCGCCGGCGGTGACCCCCGGAATGATCGCCGGCGTCACGTCCTTGCGCGCGCCGTCGATGTAGACGTCGCCGCCCGCGTCCGAGGTGACGAGCAGCGTGCCCGACGGCGCCTCGGCCTTGGCGAGCGAGATGTCGCGCGTCCGGTGCTCGCCCTCGGCGAGGTCGACCCAGTCGGAGAAGGGCTTGTAGCCCGGCTTGCGCACCTCGACCTGGTGGCGGCCGGCGGGGATCTCGAAGAGGTTGGGCGCCGTCCCCTTGTCCGCGCCGTCGATGAAGACCTCGCCTCCGGCGGCGCCGCCTTCGGCGCTGGTCTGCAGATCGAGGCGGGCCACCGCGGGCGCGCGCTCGAGCGTGAACATCACGGTTTGGCTCTTGCGGACGTCGATGTTCTGCTCCTGCGGCTTCCAGCCGTTCATCTCGACGATCACCTTCACCGGCCCGCGCGGGACCTTGAGCGTGATCGGCGTGTAGCCGGCGATGCCGTAGCCCTTCGGGTTCGGCGCGGCGCCCGCGTCCCAGTAGACGGTGGCCTGCTGGGGCGAGCTGTCGATCTTGAGCCGATGCGTCCGGCCCTTGACGCGCGGCCGGACAGCCGGGGCTTGCTGGGCGACGGCGTTACGCGACTCGAAGCCGGGGGCGGCTCCACCCAGCGCGGCGCCCAGAACCACCAGCGCCGCGACGAAGGAAGGACGGACCATGCGCCCTCGCAGGGTAATGGTTGAGCGGCTTCGAGGTCAACTGCCGCCCGACGGCTTTTTCCGGTCGTCGCTGAAAAGGCCCGCCCGCGCGCCGATCTGATTGTGGCGCCAGGCGTAGTAGACGCCGGCCACGCCGGAAACCGGCATCAGGACACCGAGCAAGGGAACCAGCAGGAAGTGGGGCAGGAGCGAAAACAGCCCCAGGTACACCGCCGCGCCCGGGAGCGCCTCCCGGAGCGGCGCCGCATAGATCCACCCGAGGGGCCCGAGCACCAGCGAGAGGACGCCCGAGGCGAGCACCGATTTCTGGTCGCCCGGGCCACCGGCGAGGCCCCCTCTGAGCGCCCGGGCCGCCAGCGCCGACGGCGCGCGGGCCACCTCCCGGCTGAGCGCGCCGAGGCGCTCCCATTCGGCGACGGTCTCCGGACCCGTGCGAGGCCGCGCGGCGCCGCGCACCGTCCAGAGCATCTCGCCGTCGTCGGTCACGTCGACGTCCAGCGCGCCCGCGACGGCCATGGCGTCCAGCCACTGCTTGCTCCGTTCGCGCGGCGTGCCCGTCAGGTGCTGCACGTGGGCCAACGTGAGCGGGATCCGGGACCGCATCCAGATCGCCAGCACCTGCGCCTCGAAGTCCTTCTGTTTCATGGCCGGCCTGCTCGCCAGTCTACAACGCGATCCGCGGCGCCGACCGGCGGCGATCGAGAGGCGCGGGCGTTATAGTCGCGGACGAACATCGTGGTGCCGCGCCCAGCCGTTCAGCTCGCCCTCTGCCTCACCCTCTTCTTGGCCCTCGCGGCGGCGGCCCCGGGCGCGGCGCGCGCCTACCGGCCGTTCGATCAGACCGACGCCGGCGTCGCCGAGACCCATGACGTCGAGCTAGAGCTGGGGCCGCTCGGCCTGGTGCACGACCCGGCGGGCTGGAGCTACATCCCGGGCTTCATCCTCAACTACGGCGTCGTCCACCGCGTCGAGCTGGTGTTCGACGCCCACCACGCCTTCGTGTTCGGCGGCTCGGACGTCGAGGCGCGCCGCCGCCAGCTCGATTCGAGCCTCACCGCCAAGGCGGTGGTGCGCGAGGGGGTGCTGCAAGACAAGCCGGGGCCCAGCATCGCGCTCGAGGCGGGCGCGCTGCTCCCGACGGTGCCGGTGGCGGGCGGCGCCGGCGTCGCGGTGGCGGGCATCGCCTCGGAGCGCTGGCCGGCGCTGGCGCTGCACCTCAACGCCGAGGGGGACTACGCGCGCGACGGGACGTTCGCCTTCATCGGCGGGCTCATCGTCGAAGGACCCGACGCCTGGACGGTGCGCCCGGTCGGCGAGTTTCTGTTCTCGCACGAGACCCGCCTGCCGGTGACGGTCTCGGGATTGGCCGGGGCGATCTGGCGGGTAACGCCCCACCTCGCCGTCGACGCCGCCGGCCGCCTCGCCGACGAGGAGGGCGAGCGCGAGCTGGAGATCCGCGCCGGCCTCACCTGGGCGTTCAGCGTCGACTGAAAAATTCAAGCTTCTCTCGGACGGCCGGATCGCTACCTTGGCCGCGTATGTCGAAGCTGACGTTCGCCGACTGGCTTCTCCGGCAGCACCCCGCCATCCCTCTGCCCGGCGCGCAGGCGGTCCTGACGCTGGCGGAGGGGGGCGCCACGGTGCCGTTCATCGCCCGCTACCGGAAGGAGCAGACCGGCAACCTGGACGAGGTGGCGATCCGGCAGGTCATCGAAGCCGAGGAGCGCTGGGAGGCGATCCTCAAGCGACAGGCGTTCATCGTCGAGGAGCTCGGCCGCCAGGGGAAGCTGACGCCCGAGCTCGAGGCGCGCGTCCGCCAGACCTTCGACGAGACGCTGCTCGAAGACCTATATCTGCCCTACAAACAGAAGCGCAAGACCAAGGCCCAGACAGCGCGCGAAGCGGGGCTCGGGCCGCTCGGCGACTGGCTGTGGGGCGCGGCGCACGCCGAGCTCGACCCCGGCGCGGAGACGCCGGAGGCGCGCGCGGGCGCCTTCGTGGCCGCCGACAAGGGCGTGCCCGACGCCGCCGCGGCGCTGGCCGGCGCCACCGACATCCTGATCGAGCGCCTGGCGGAGGACGCGCCCCTGCGGCAGCAGGTGCGCGCGGCGCTGTTCGAACGCGGCTACGCCCGGTCGCGCAAGGGGGAGAAGGCCAAGACGCCCAGTCGATTCGAGAACTATTTTGCCTACCAGGAGCCGGCACGCGAGCTGCTCAAGCCCGAGTGCTCGCACCGCTACCTGGCCATGCGGCGGGGCTGGATGGAGGAAGAGCTGATCCTGACGCTGGGCGGGCCGCTCGGCGACGACGGCGTCTGCGATCCGCTGGCCGACGAGCTGACGGCGGCGTTCGAGGCGGCGGCCTGCCCGGCCGCGGCGGCCACTTTCGCGGGCGCGCCGCTCCTCAAGCGGGCCGGGCGCCTGGCGCTGCGCGCCTACGTGGCGCCCTCGATCGAAGCCGAGCTGCACAAGGCGCTGCGCGAGGTGGCGGACGCGGCCGCCATCCGCGTCTTCGCCGACAACGTCCGCCAGCTGCTGCTGGCCGCCCCCTACGGCCCGAAGGCGGTGCTGGGCGTCGATCCGGGCCTGCGCACCGGCTGCAAGCTGGCGGTGGTCGACGCCGGCGGGCGATACGTCGGCTCGG
>DASYEX010000192.1:0-7649 GCA_036498765.1 Polyangia bacterium | reverse complement strand
GCCGCCGCGGCAAAATCCGACATGCCGGTCGCGCCGAGGTTGGAGACCGCATTGCTGGAGTCGAGCGTGGCGTAGGGGCTGGTCGAGGACGTGGCGACCGGCGCGCGCGGCTCGACGAACGCAATTGCCGCGTGGGTCAGGTCTGCCCAGGCGACGTGCGCCAGCGGATACTGCGTCGTCTGCCAGACCGCCCAGTAGCCCATGACCCAGCGGCCGACGCCGGCCCCGCCCGCTCCCGCCGAGCCTGACAAGCCGGCGCTTCCGGCACCGCCTCCCCGGCCCGCGCTGGCTCCGTTGCCGCCGCTCCCGGTGCTGCCTGCCGCGCCGCTGGCGTCGCCTCCGCTTCCGTCACCCGTTCCGACAGCGCCGCCCGGGCCCGTTCCCGCGTGGCCTCCCGAGCCGCTGGCGCCGCTGGTCCCGCCGCAGCCAAGCGCGAGGAGCGCCAGACAGGCAACGCCGTGTCGCCAGGGCATCAGCTGTTCATGTTACACCCGCGCGTCGCTCAGCGGATCGGCGCCTGGCGGAGCGCGTGCAGCCTGCGATCGGCGAGGTTCCAGGTGTCGAGGGGCGAGTGCACCTTGGGGCGTTCGACCTTGGCGTACGCCTCGCGCGCGGCGTCGAGCGCCTGGTAGCACTCCGCGATCCGGCCGATGACGAACCACTCGGGACCGCTGATGTTCCCCTCGTCGTCGCGCCGGTCCATCTCCTCGAGCAGCGTGTGGTAGGCATCTTCCGGGTGATTGAGCTCGGCCTCCACCGCCGCCAGCGTGTGCAGGATGGCGGCGTCGTGCCGCTGGCTCGACTCCACGGCCCGCTGGGCGGCGGCCAGCGTCTCTCCGTTCAGTTGCCCCCGCAGGAGCCGCAGCCAGGCGCGCATGTTGTTGACCATCGCCGGCAGGGCCCCGGCCTGCGCCAGATGGTCCAGGGCCTTCTCGCCGCGCGCGAAGTCCCCGAGCTCGAACAGCTCGTCGCAGAGCGCGCTCTCGAGCTGATGGTCGGCCGGCTCGCGCGCCGCCCGCGCCTCCAGCAGCGCCCGCGCCTCCGCGTTGCGATGGGCGCGTGACAAGAAAGTGACCTGGGCGAAGAAGGCGCGCTTCGACTGCGGGAAACGACGCACCAGCTCTCCGGCGACCGCGATCCCGTCGTCCAGCCGATCCAGCTTGTCGTCGACGGAGAGCAGCGCCGCCGCGCAGGCCGTCGCCGCGCGCTCGTCGGCGGGGTGGGCGCGGCAGTCGGCGAGCGGCTCGATCGCCTCGGTCGGCTTCGGCGCGGTGGAGAGCAGCGCCGCCGCCGCGATGCGGATATGCCGCGCGGACGCCGCCGCCCCCTTCGTCCAGAGGGCCGCCAGCGGGGCAGCCGAGAGCGGCTCGTCGGCGGTCCCCAGGCTGGCGTCGCGCCCCGCGTAGTCGAGCAGCGTCCGGGCGCGGGCGAGCTCCCCCTTGCCGGCCAGGCGGAGCGCCTCGCCGCCGAGCGGTGACAGGTCGTTGCTGAGCGCGAGCACGCGGTAGTGCCCGCCGTCCGGCAGCAGGAGCGCCGCCCCCGCGTCGGTGCCGCCCGCGGCGCTCGGCCAGAACACACGCTGGATGCCGCCGGGCTCGCCCTCAACCGTCACCTCGGCCGAGGCGAGCACGTCGGCGATGACCGGCGCTGGAATGACGCGCAGGTCGGCGTTGTTCCGGATCATCGTCTTGATGAGGCGGCGCAACATCTCGGGGCTCTCCGCCGCGATCGACGCCGCGAAGGCCGGCGTGACCAAGGCCGTGAGCCGCGCCGCGCTGGCCGTCTCCGAAGGTCCCCCGAGCGCGAAGAAGTTGGAGAAGAAGAGCCGGGCCGCGCCGCCCGGCGTGCGATCGTCGAGCTTCAGCTCCTCGCGCCGCCGGGTGGTGCGCAGGCGATCGCCGAGCTCGCGCAGCGCCTCGGCGCTGGCATGGCGCTGCGCCGCCTCGGCCAGCAGCGCCGCCGCCGGCTTGTAGCGACGGATCGCCATCAGCTCGGCGCCGGCCAGCCGCATCGCCTCGTGCGCGTCGCCGGGATCGGAGATGAGCGCACGCGCCGCCTTGACCGCCTCCGCCGCTCCGTCCGTCGCGCCGACCGCCGCCACGTAGAGCCCTTGCGCCGTGGCGTTGCCCGCCACCGCCTCCTTCTCGGCTAGCACCTCCTTGAAGCGTTCGGCGTAGAAGAGGTCGAGCAGCTGGTTGACCAGGAGTCCCGTCCGATCGGCCTTGCGCAGCTCGCGGTGTAGCGCCAGCACCTCGGTCAGCTTGTCGCCGGTCGGACGGAAGGTCTGTTCGCCGTCGGCGTCGTGCTCGAGCAGGATGACCAGCGAGGCCCGCGCCACCTGATCGTCGGCGTCCAGCTGCAGCGCCTTGCGGTAAGCCGCCTCGGCCCCCTTGGTGTCGGCCCCGCGCTTGAGCCGCCGGCCGACCAGATCGTGCTCCAGCACCCAGCCGAGCGTCCGCTCCGCGCGCGACGACTTCGGATCCAGCGTCACCGCCCGGGCCGCTTCGGCGCGCGCGGCTGCCCCCAGCCCCGCCTCGAGATAGGCGCGCGCGATCTGACAGGCGTGCGCGGCCTCGCGCGGATGCTGGGCCTCCAGGCGCCGGAACTCGGCCAGGGCCTCCCGCACGTGCCCGGCGGCCAGCGCCGCCTCACCCGTCTGGTGGAAGGTGATCGTCGACAGGCGCTCGGAGCCCAGCGTCTTCATGCCCTCCAGGAACGCGGTCAGCTCGCCCGGCGAGAGGCGCGGTTTGCCCGAGTCGAAGTGGAACGTCGCCGTCACCGTGCCGTCGCGCTCGATTCGATACCCGGCGGTGTAGCGACCGGGCCCGAGCGAGATCGCCTCGTCGGCCGGCACGGGATCGGCGACGAAGCCGTGCGGCGCCGCGATCTTGTAGCGCAGCTCGTGCGCCAGCGCGTCGCCGTAGACGTAGTCGAGCGTCCGCGACGCCGAGGCGCCGGCCCGCTTGTGCGCCGCACCGTCGGGGTCGCGCAGAAACTCGGGGAGGCGCTCGAACAGGTCGGCCACCGGCAAGACGACGGTCACCTTCTCGTCGGTGACCGAGCCGATGCCCGCGTCGTCGGTGCCAAGCTCGATGTGCAGGGGGCGCCCGACGTCGTAGAAGTCCGAGGTCTGCCAGCGCCCCAAGGTCTTCGCGCGGTAGGTCGACCGCACGTACCCGGCCAGGCGCTCCTCGATCTCCTTCTTCTCGATGCGGCTGTAGTCGGCGCGCATGACGTGACCCGACGAGCCCCACAGATCGGAGGTCTCGACGACGCGCACCTTGCCGTCCTCACCGACGGTGATGCTGCGATCTTCCCGGGTGAGGTTGGCCGAAGCGGGCGCCACCGGCGTCTTCACCAGCGCCTTGGTCCCCCGGGCCGCCACCAACGCCAGCCGCCCCTGATCGGCGAGCGGCAGCTCGCCCACCGGCGAAAACCGATCAGTGGCGTCGATCCACAGCGGCTTCGGCCCCGGGACGTAGACGATGGCGTGGTCGAAGCTGCCGAAGCCCGGCACGTCGGGGTCGATGTCGGCGCCGAACCCCGCGTCGAGCAACGCGACGTCGGCCGGGATCCCCGCCGCGCGCAAGAGCGCCGCCAGGAGGAGCGCCTTGTCCTTGCAGTCGCCGTAGCGCCGCTCGAAGACCTCCGCGGGGGTGCGCGGAACGATCGACGCCTCACCGAACTCGATGCCGGTGTACTTCACCTCGGCGCCGAGCCGCGCCGAGAGGCGCGCGATGATCGCGTCGCGGTCGCGCCGCGGATCGAGCCCCTGCCGCGCCTCGCGGACATAAGCGCTGAAGTCCGGCTTGCCCATCTGCCGATCGACGATGTCGGCGTAAGCGGCGGCCACCGCCGCCCACGACGCGCCCGTCGTGTACGCGATGTAGCCCGGCAGGCCGTTCTCGGCGGGCTGCCCGGGGACCTCCTTGGGCAGCGCCGCGATCGGGCCGCTCACGTACCACTCGTCGATCCGGTTCGCCTTGAGCTGCAGCGACTGGGTCAGCGGGGCCACGCGCCGGACCAGGTGCTCGAGGTGCAGGTCGGCGGGCCGTTCGATCTCCAGCCGCGCCTTCTCGACCGGCGCCGAGCCGCCAAAGTAGACCGGTGCGTCGTCCCCGCCTCGAACAGCGGGGCGCGCTCCTCCCAGGCGATCTCGACCTCGACCACCGCCCCCGCCGCCACGCCCGGCAACGGCGCGCGCACCAGCTGGCGATCGCTGTAGACCGCCTCGTCGCCGCCCGAAGAACCGCTCATCTCGATCGTCTTTGGATCGAGGGTGAACGTGCGTCCGCCCGGCACGACCACGCGCGCGCGGAGCGCCGGCCTCTCCTCGTACCAGGGGGACCACCCGCTGGCCAGGCGATCCCACCCCTCGACCCCGTGCGGTGTCAGGATCTTGTAGACCTGACGGTAGCGGTGCCGGCTGCGGTGCGCATCGACGTACGTGTGCACCATCTCCTCGAACAGCACGACGACGGACGCATCAGCCGGTGGCTTGACCGCCGCCGCTGCGGCCAGAATCTCCGCCGGGGGCGCCGCCATGAAGCGCGTCTCCCAGGGGCCGAGCGCCTTGGGCGCGGAGACCTCGGCACCCGCGCGGGCCGGCCGCACCATCGGCAGCAGGTACAGGACAGCTGCGGCCGCGACCAACCGCGCGACGGCGCGGTGACGGCGCTGCCCCCCCGAGCGGATGTTGCCGACAGACGCCGTGATGAGCTCATTGTACGCCATTCCCGCGCCGCGCTAACGTCGCCGCATGAACGAGAACTCCGACGCCGCGCCCGCCGACGCCATGCCCTCCGACGTCATGCCCGCCGACGCCACACCCGCCGACGCCACACCCTCCTTCGGGGTCAGCGGGCAAGTCGCGCTCGTGACCGGGGCCGCGCGCGGCATCGGCCGCGCGTGCGCGCTGGCCCTGGCGCGGGCGGGCGCCGACGTGGCCCTCGGCTTCCGCGACGCTCAGGCGGGCGGCGACGTGGCCGAGGCGATCCGGGCGCTCGGCCGCCGCGCGCTGCCGCTGCAGATGAACGTGGCCCGCCCCGCGGAGATCGAGCCGGCCGTCGCCGAAGCCGTCCACCACTTCGGGCGCCTCGACATCCTGGTCAACAACGCCGGCATCGGCCCGCCCAACCCGGCCGTCGCCGTGACCGAGACCGACTTCGACGCGACGCTGGCGGTCAACCTCAAGGGGACGTTCTTCGTCAGTCAGGCGGTGGGCCGCGCCATGATCGCGGGCGGCCGCGGGGGCCGCATCGTCAACCTCAGCTCGCAGGCCGGTTTCGTCGCGCTGCCGACTGAGTCGATCTACTGCATGACCAAGGCGGCCATCGCCCACCTCACCAAGTGTCTGGCCGTCGAGTGGGCGGCGCACGGCATCAACGTC
This sequence comes from Polyangia bacterium, assembly GCA_036498765.1. GTDB lineage: Bacteria > Myxococcota_A > Polyangia > Fen-1088 > Fen-1088 > JADGRB01. Next base: position 2,260 of record DASYEX010000192.1, on the reverse strand, counting down.
AACGCCGTCGCACCGACGTTCATCCGCACGCCGGGCACGGTCAAATGGCTCGAAAACGAGGACTTCCGGCGCGAGCTGCTCTCCCGCATCCCGCTCGGCCGCGTCGGCGAGCCGCCCGACGTCGCGGCCGCCGTGGTCTTCCTCTGCTCGCCCGCCGCGGCGATGATCACCGGCTCGACCCTGATGATCGACGGCGGCTGGACGGCGCGTTAGCTCTCGCGACGTCGCGGGAACCCGCCCCTCGATCCGTTGTCCCTGATCGGGAGGATCGGGATGCGGTCGTTCGTCGCTCTCGGCATCGCGGTGCTGGTTGTCGTCTTGCTCGCCGGCAAGCTCACGCGCCATCCGAGGCGCGTGGTGCCGCCACCGGAGCCGGACGAGGCCCCGTCCGAGACTGCGACGCCGACGACAACCAATCGGCGCGCGCCGGCCCAGGCGCGCGAGGCACCGGCGGGGCCCACCCTGCGGGAGCTGCTCGACAAGGCGACAGCAACCCCGGCGGTCATTCGTGGTCACGCGCGCGGACCCGAAGGTGCCACCATCACCGTCCGGGCGTCGCTGGTTGGAAAGCGCGAACGCGGCCGCCCGTTCCGCGTCGAAGACGGCGCGTTCGAGATCTCGGGGTTGCTGTTCGGACGCAGCTACGATCTCACGTTCGACGGTCCGAACCTGCGGCAGACGACGTTGCGCTCGGTGACCGCGCCCGCCGACGACGTCGAGGCCAAGCTGGCCCCCTTGCCGGTGCTCCGGGGCGCGATCGGGTTCCCGGCCGGCGAGGGGTGCGCCTACGACAGCGTCGAGCTTCGAGCCGCCAACCCCGAGCAAGACGACAGCGCAAACGTCGTCGGCCTGGAGGACGATTGTCGCTTCGAGCTGACCGTCCCCGACGGGCCGACGCAGATGGTGCTGGTCGCCGTCGGCGACGGGCCGCATCTAGAGATGCCGGTCGACATCCCCCCCGCGGGCGATCCGGAGCCCGTCTGCCTCAACCCGCCCTGCCGGGCCGATCCGCGGGCGGCAACGGCGCGCCTGCGGATCGTCTTCGCCAGCGCCGAGCACCCCGATCTCTCGGCGACGCTGACCGCCACCGACGGCGACGACTCGAGCAGCTACAACTGCTTCACCGACGGCGAGGACTGCGAGCTGGACGCGCTGCCCATCGACCAGCCGTTCGAGCTGAGCGCCGAAGCCGCGGACTGCACGGCCGTCACGCGGACGATCGCGCTCCACGCCGGCGACAACCAGGTCTCACTCCCCTGCGAGCCGGCGAGGTCGGCCGAGGCCGCGGCGAAGGCTCCGGACGAAGACGAAGTCCAAGACCAGGCCGCGGGCGAGATCCAGCGCGAGATCGTCATCCAGTAGCGATCCCGCGGCGGGCGAACCCGCGGGGGCGGCCGCTCAGCCGCCCTGTTTCATGCTCCAGGGCGGGACGACGCCGTTGGCGCGGGCGTAGGCGACCTCCTGGCCCATGTGCTCGTTGAGGTGGCCGAGCAGCAGCATCAGGACCGAGCGCTCGGTCGCCTCGTGGCCGAAGAAGCTGACCTTCTTGCCGAGGTCGGCGTCGGAGACGTCCTTGAGCGCGGCGTGGAGGTAGTCGAACGAGTCGTCGAGGATCTTCTTGATGGCCGCCTTGTCGGTCGACTGCTTGTCCCACTTGTCACGGTCCGGTCCCCAACCGACGGCAGCCGGCGGCTCCTTGCCGGTGGCGACCTTGGTCAGGCCGTAGTTGGCGTAGGCGATGTGCAGGAAGGCCTCGCTCACGGAGCGGACGCCGGCGGCGGGACGCCACTTGAACTTGTCCTGCGGAATGGCCTCCTCGAGCGATAGGATCTTCTTCTGGACCTCGTCGATGCGGCCGACGAGATCGTCCTGGAACGCGCGCGGCGGCGACGACGCGGCGGCCGGGGCCGCCTTCTTGGCGAGGGCGCCGGGGACGTACGCGCCGAGGCCGAGGCAGAGAGTTGCGGCGAACAGGATTCGGGATCGCTTCGTCATGTGGGCTCCAGCTGGATGGGTGTGCGGCCGAAGCTTGTCCCGTTCAGCGCGAATGACAAGAACAAGACGGCGCCGCAGCCGATCACGTTGAACCACAGGAATCCGACCTTGGTGAAGATCCAGATGCCGATCACCAGCACCTCGGAGAGGATCGCCGCGGCGAACACCGGCGTCGCGCGCAGCCGGCGAAAGAAGAACGCCGCCAGGAAGATCCCCAGGATCGTGCCGTAGAAGAGCGAGCCGAGGATGTTCACCGCCTGGATCA
>DASYEX010000191.1:0-12005 GCA_036498765.1 Polyangia bacterium | reverse complement strand
CTCGGGGACGCGCACGTTCTTGTCGACGATGGCGCGGCTGACGTGCGCGCTGCGGCCGACGTAGACGTTGTCGAACAGGATCGAGGCCTCGACGCGGGCGCCGGCGTCGATGAAGACGTTCCGTCCCAGCACCGAGTCCTTGACGAACCCGCCGGCCACGATGCAGCCGCCCGAGAGGATCGACTGCAGCGCGATGCCGCGCCGGACGTCCTCGTCGAACACCAGCTTGGCGGGCGGGTCGGGGTAGTTGGCCGTTACGATCGGCCAGTCCCAGTTGTAGAGGTTGAGGCTCGGCACGACGTTCTTGAGGTCCATGTTGGCCTCGTAGTAGGCGTCGATCGTCCCGACGTCACGCCAGTAGGCGTTCTCCACCTCGTCGGAGACGCCGCGAATGCGATTGAGGCCGAAGTTGTAGGCGAAGACCTTCCCCGACTTGACCATCGCGGGGAGAATGTTGCGGCCGAAGTCGTGGTGGGACTCGCGCTCGGCGTCGGCGCGCAGCTCCTCGATGAGCGGCCCGGGCGCGAAGACGTAGTTCCCCATCGAGCCGAGGCAGTGCTCGGGATCGCCGGGGATGGTGACCGGATCCTTATCCGGCTTCTCTTGAAAGCCGACCACCCGCCACTGCTCGTCGACCTGGACGATGCCGAACTGATGCGCCTCCGACTTCTTGATCGGCAGGCAGGCGATGGTCGCCATGGCCCCCTTCTGGAAGTGGAAGTCGGTCATCTGGCGGATGTTCATCTTGTAGATGTGGTCGGCGCCGAAGACCAACACCGCGTCGCCGCGGTACTCCTCGATGAGATGCAGGTTCTGGAACACCGAGTCGGCGGTCCCCCGGTACCACGACTCACCCATTCTCATTTGGGCCGGCACCACCGTGACGAACGCGTCGTAAGAGCTGCGCGCCCCCCAGGTCCGCTGGACGTGCTCGGCCAAGGACTGTGACTTGTACTGCGTCAGGACGTAGACAGACCGGACCCCGGAATTCGCCAGGTTGGAGAGGACGAAGTCGATGATCCGGTAGCGCCCGCCGAAAGGAACCGCCGGCTTCGCGCGATCGAGCGTGAGGGGGAAGAGTCGGGAGCCCTTGCCGCCGGCCATGACCAGCGCGATGAACCTTTGCTGTCCGTCCATAGGTGGGTGCGCGCGCGATCGGCCAGCTCAACTATAACCACTTCCCGGCGGTGCGAGACTGCGAAAAGCGACAGGCCAAATATCGTTTATAGTCCCCTCGCATGACTCCCGGCGAAAAGCTGCAAGCGCAACTCAAGGACCTCTCCGTCAATCTGTGGTGGGCCTGGAACCCCCACATCATCAAGTTGTTCCGCGACCTCGATCCCGAGGCGTTCCGGGCCACGAACCACAACCCGGTCTCGGTGCTGGCCGGCTTCTCGCCCGAGCGGATCGAGACTCTGTCACGCGACGCGGGCCTGCGCGCGCGGGTCGACAGCGCCCACCGCGAATTGCGTGAATACCTGGGGGCCGCGCGCACCTGGGCCTCGGTCAACGCCGGGCCGCTGCGGGTCCGCCCCGTCGCCTACTTCTCGGCGGAGTTCGGCATCCACGAATCCCTCCCCATCTATTCGGGGGGCCTGGGCGTCCTGGCGGGCGATCACCTCAAGAGCGCCTCCGATCTGGGGCTGCCGCTGGTGGCAGTGGGGCTCTTCTACCGCGAGTCGTACTTCCGCCAGCACATCGGCCGCGACGGCTGGCAGCACGCCGAGTACGTGCGCTCGCCCGCGGAGCTGCTCCCCGCGCAGCCGGCGCTGACCCCGGCTGGCAAGCCGATCATCATCGAGGTTCCTCTCTCGCGCGAGACGCTGCTGGCGCAGGTCTGGGAGATCGCCGTCGGGCGCAACAAGCTGCTCTTGCTCGACACCGACGTCGAAGGCAACTCCGAGGAGAACCGCCAGCTCGGCGCGCGCCTCTACTTCGGCGACCAGCGCGTCCGCATCCGGCAGGAGCTGCTGCTGGGCGTGGGCGGCATCCGCGCGCTGCGCGCCGCGGGGATCCACTGGGGCGGCCTGCACCTCAACGAGGGGCACAGCGCCTTCGCCACCCTGGAGTACGCGCGCTTCCTGATGGAGCAGACCGGCGCGGATTTTCGCACCTGCGCCCAAGAGGTCGCGCAGAACACGGTCTTCACCACGCACACACCCGTCGACGCCGGCCACGACCGCTTCCCCCCCGAGCTGGTCGACGACCACCTCGAGCCGCTGCGGCGCTCGCTGGGGCTGTCGCAGCCCGACTTCCTCAGCCTCGGGCGCATCCGCCCCGACGATCACCGCGAGGCGCTCAACATGACGGTGCTGGCGTTCAAGATGTCGCGCTACGCCAACGGCGTCTCGGCGCTGCACGGCCGCATCACCCGCAAGTCGTGGCAGGTGCTCTGGCCGCACCACCGCGAGGACGAGGTCCCCGTCGGCCACATCACCAACGGCGTCCACGTCCGGACCTGGCTGGCGCCCGCGATGCAGGATCTCTACTCGAAGTACGTCGGCACCGACTGGCGCCAGCACCTGGCCGACCCGACGATCTGGGCGCGCCTCGAGAGCATCCCCGACGCCGAGCTGTGGGAGACGCACCGGGTGCTCAAGGCGGCGCTGGTCCACTTCGTCCGCCGGCGCGTCAGCGAGCAGCGCCGCCGCAACGAGTACCCCGAGGAGTTCGTCTCCGCCGCGCAGACCGCGCTCGATCCGGAGGCGCTCACCATCGGCTTCGCCCGCCGATTCGCCACCTACAAGCGCGCCAACCTCATCTTCAGCGACCACGAGCGCCTGAAACGGATGCTCACGAATCCGAAACGTCCCGTTCAGCTGGTTTTCTCGGGGAAGGCGCACCCGGCCGATCGTCCGGGTCAGGAGGTGTTGCGGCAGGTGCACGACGCCACGCTGACCGGGGACTTGAAGAACCACGTCATCTTCATCGAGGACTACGACATCAACGTCGGGCGCCACCTGGTCCAGGGGGTCGACGTCTGGATGAACAACCCCCGCCGTCCCCAGGAGGCGAGCGGCACCAGCGGCCAGAAGGCGCTGCTCAACGGCGGCCTCAACTTCTCGGTCCTCGACGGCTGGTGGGCCGAGGCCTACGACGGCCTCAACGGCTTCGCCATCGGCGACGGCATCACCCACGTCTCGGTCGACGAGCAGGACCGGCGCGACGCCGCCTCGCTCTACGATCAATTGGAAAACGTGATCATCCCGACCTACTACGACCGCGACGAGCAGGGGATCCCGCACGGCTGGATCGAGCGGATGAAACGGACCATGCGCACGCTCGGCTGGCGCTTCAACACCGACCGGATGGTCATCGACTACACCAACAACTGCTACCTCCCCGCGGCCGGCGCCCAGAACTGCCGCATGCCGTAGCAACGATCTGGTCCGGGACCCTCAAAGGATCCCCCGCCCCCGCGACGGACTCCAACCCACCCCGCGAAGGCGGACCTTCGCGGGGGCCCCGGGCTGGGCAAAGCCCAGCTCCGTCCACGCGATCGGCATCGATTCGGCCGTCAATTCGTTGACGGCCGCGCGACCTCGACGCTCTCGCGCTCAATTTGCGCCGCCCGTCCGCCGATGCTCCTCCCCATGCGGGGAAGAACGCTGAAGCTCACGGTCGCGCTGTGCGGCCTGGCGGGCGCAGTCTACGCCGCCGATCAGGCCGGCCAGCCACCCAAGCCGGACGTCAACCAGGTGATCGCGCAGCAGCTGGTGAACGAAGGGCAGATCGCCAACGCTGCGCCCAACGGCCCGGCCGACACCGCCTACACCGCCGAGCAGATGGAGATCCTCGCGCCCAAGTACGCGGCCGAGATGCAGACCGCGATCGAGCACGCCGACGAGGTCCGCCTCATGGCCTACCGGTCGCACGACATCATCCGCATGACCTGCGTCGACGACAAGATCGCCCAGATGAAGACGCTGGCCAGGATGGCGCAGACGCCGATGCTGATGCTCAGGACGTTCAAGGCCGAGCCGATCGTCATGCGGACACAGTTCGACGTGATCAGCCGCGCGCACGATCGCGTCTCGGCGCTGGGCGCCGAGGTCGACGCCTGCATGGGCGACAACCTCGACGCGGTGACGGCGGGAAAAATCCAGGAGGAGGAGGCGCCGACCACCATCGACGATCCCACCCGGCCCCCGTCGCCGATCATCAACGTCGAGCGCCCCCCCGAGGCCAGCCCCTACAACTGATCGTCCCCGCGCGATCTCCCGGGCCGGGGTAATCTGCCGGCCGTGTACCGGCCGCTCTCGCGGTTCCTGCTGCGCGCCCCCCTGCTTCCCGTCGCGGTGCTGCCGCGCGCGGCGCGCGCGCTCGAGGCGCACCCGCTCGGCGCGGACGCCGTCGCGCTGGCCAGCCCGACCCTCGCCCAGGCGAAGGCCAGCCCCGCCCGCCGCCGAGCGATCGAGCGTTACGCGCGCCGGGCGGCCTTTCGCGCCACCCCCAGCGGCCTCCTGGCCGGGGTCTGCGTGGGCGCGCTCGGCCCCCGGACGGCGATCGCGACCGGAGAGCCGGTCCCTCATCTGACGGCGAGCTGGGCGCGCGTCGATGCCCTGGCGCAGGCCCTGCTCCACGAACCGCAGATTCGCGACCAGGTCCGACTGCGACGGGCCCCGTCGGTGTGGACCGACGGCGCCGACGTGAACTGGGTCGGTCCCGGCGAGCCGTTCGACGTGCCCTGCACCGCCGAGGTTCGCTTCGGGCTCGCGGAGGTGCTCGCCGTGACGTCCGACTGGGCGCCCTGGCCGGAGGTCGTCGCGCGCGCGCGCGCCGGCACCGTGGACGGACCCGACGCCTGGGATGCCGACGACCTCCTGCGCGTCTATGTCCACGACGGTCTCCTGCAGACCGACCTGTCGCCGCCGCTGGTCGGACCGCCACCCGCCCGCTACCTTCGCGATCGGCTGGCGGCGCTGGGACGGGAAGCCGAGGCAGCCGCCCTCGACGAGGCCGAAGCGGCGTTCGAGGCCGGCGAGCTGGCGCGCGGGCGTGCGATCTGGGCGGCGCTCCCCGGCCGAGCGGCCCGCGACGTCACCGCCGTGCTGACCCAGCGTCCGCGCCAGCCCCCGCGCCTCGAGCGGGGGGCCGTCGCGCGCGCCGCCCGGCTGGTCCCGCTGCTCTGCCGCCTGCAGGAGGCGCTGGCCCCGCCGGTCGCGGAGCGGTTCGCCACGCGCGCCTGGAGTGACGCCCTCGATGCCACCACGGAGATCTTCGGCGCCGGCGCGCTCGCCCTCGGCTCCCTCGCCGCCGGCGACTATGGCGTCGACGCCGACGACGCCGATGACGACTCCGCCGGCGCCGACGCCGCGCCCCCGGCGCTGCTGGCGCACCTCTGCGAGGCGATCATGGAGGCAGCGCGCGCAAACCGGCGAGAGGCGACGCTCGATCCGAGCGCGCTCGAAGCCGCCCTCGCCGACGTAGCGGGGACGCCCCTGCCGCCCACCGCGGAGCTGTTCCTGGTGCCCGGGCCCCGACCAGCCGGCGCCCCTGCCGGCACCGGCTGGTTGCTGGGCCTGCACGCCCCGGCGGGCGCGTCGCTGGGACGCTTTGTCCACGCGGTCGGCGCGCCGCTCGTCGACGCCTGCGCCGAGATCGCCGAGGCCGAGCTGCGCCTGCGTCCCGGCGAGGAGCGCGTCGACGTCGCCTTCGCGCCCAGCGCGGAGCTGGCCGATCTCGGCGCTCATCCCCCGATTCGCGCCCGAACACTCGCGCTTTCGCGCTGGAGCGCCTCGGGTGGCGACCTCGCCACCGGCGATCTGGAGCTCGAGGCCGACCCGTCCGATCCGCAGGGGTTGACGCTGCGGGCTCGGGGCTCGGCGGATGGGATCCGGACGATCGTCCCCTCGCCGTTCCTTCGCGCGCGCTCGGCGACGGCACCGCCCGGTGCCGCGCGGCTGCTGGTCGGATGGAGCCTGCAGCGCCAGCACGCGCCCTGGGCTTTCACCCCCGGCCCGCTGGCCGACCTGGCGTTCCTTCCCCGAATCGTCCTCGAGGGGTTCGTGATCGCGCCGGCCAGCTGGCGCCTGCCGCCCGCGCTCCGGCAAGGGTCCGGTTCGGCCGGCGACGGGCGAGCCCTGCGAAAATGGAGGCGCGCCGCGCGGGTCCCGCGGATGGTCCAGGTCGGCGAAGGGGACGAGCTCTTGCCCGTCGACTTGCAGGCGCCCGGCGCCGCCGCCGACCTGGCCGCCTACGATCGGGTGTTCGAGATCTGGCCCCCGCTCGAGTCGATCGTCGATCGCGACGGGCGCCGCGTGGAGGCGGTGGTCGCCGTCGTCGACGAGCAACCGGCGCCGGCCACGCCGCGGGCGCGTCCCGGCCGCGTCCCGCCGCCGCGCGAGGAGCCACCGCTGGCGGGCTGGCGGACGTTCAAGCTGTTCGGCGCGGCCGGCCGCCAGGACGCCCTCCTCACCCGGAGGGTCCTGCCGGCGGTGACCGGCGCGCGCGCCGCCGGAGAGATCAGCGCCTGGTTCTTCCTGCGGTACCTCGACGGCCCCGGGTTGCGACCGCACGTCCGGCTGCGCGTGAGCGCCGGCGACCGCGGGCCAGAGGCTTTCGAGCGCCGGCTGCGGCAGGCGCTCACCGCGGCGCGCTCCGCGGGGGAGCTCACCTCGCTCGAGACGGGCGACTACTTCCCCGAGCGCGGTCGCTTCTCCCCCGCCGACCTGGCGGCGGTCCATGCGCTCTTCCAATCCGACAGCGAGGCCGTCGCCGGCCTGCTCGACGATCCGGAGCTGGACCGCGTCGCGGTGCTGCCGCACCTCTTCGACGCGCTCGCGCGCGGGTTCGGGCTCGACCTGCCGGCGCGGCACGCGCTCGGTCGGGAGCGCCGCCGGGCCGCCGAGGCCTGGACCCGACTCGACGCCGAGGCGCGCAAGGAGTCGGACGCCGCCTTCCGACACCAGGCCCGCCCGCTGCGCGCCGCGCTGGGCGGCACGCCTCCTCCCCTGCCCCACCACGAAGCACAGGTCGCCGACGCCGCACGCTGTTTGACGCGGACCGACCCCGCCCAGCTCTTACCGACGTTGCTTCATCTCTCGTCCGTGCGCCTCATCGGCCCAGATCCCGACGGCGAACGGCTCGGCTACACGTTCTGGGAACGGACCCTCGAAGGGCTGCGCAAGACCCGATGACGCGGATGACGCGAACGACCGGGGACCGATGGGGCGCGTCGATAGCCGCGCTGGCCGCGCTGCTCGTCGCGGGACCCGCGCTGTCAGGTCCGCGCGAGGCGCCCGGGTCGGCCGGCACCGGCTCCGACCCGCCGCCGCCGCAGGCGACGCGGCTGTCCCTCCCCTTCACCGGCACCTGGGGCATCATCCAGGGCTTCGACAGCGGCGACACGCACATGGGGTACGCGGCCTACGCCCTCGACTTCGTCCCCGCGCAGCCGATCGGGACGCGGCCTCCGCGGCGCGGCGCCCCGCTCTCCCGCTTCGTCTGCTACGGGCGCCCGGTGCGAGCGCCGGCGGATGGAACGGTGGTGATGGCGCACGGCGGGGCGCGCGACTGGCCCGCCTACGTCAAAGGCCACGACGAGGGGAACTACGTCATCCTCGAGCACGCGGCCGGCGAGTACACCGAGTTCCGTCACCTGGCCGCCCACTCGGTCACCGTCCACGTCGGGGATCGCCTGCATCGGGGCGACGTCCTCGGCCGCTGCGGCAACTCCGGCAACGCGACGACGCCCCACCTGCACATGGGATTCCTGTCGTCGATCGATCCCATCACCACCCGGCCGATGACGCTGTCGGGGTACGAGGTGATGAACCCGGACGGCACCTGGCAGGCCGGCGACGGCACCCCCACCAAGGGTGAGATCCTGCGTCCCTTCACCGAGTAGCGCGCCCCGCCGGCGCTCCCACGGTTGACCTTGTCGGCGATCGCGCTTCCGTGTTAGGCGATCCGTTCTCGGAGGAGTGAAAATGTCGACTCGATCCCTCGCTTTGCTCGCCCCCGCGCTCGCGCTCTGCGCCGGCTGCGTCTCGCCGGCCCCCCCCGCGGCGACGTCCGCCAACGGCGCGCCCGCCCCGGCCGAGGCGGCGCCCGCCCCGGCCGCTGCCGCCGCCAAGCCGGCGGAGCCCATGCCCCCGATGCCACCCTGGAAGCACGGCGAGAACATCTTCGCGAACACCAAGCTCGCCTGGGTCGACCCGTACAGCCCGGCGCACCTCAAGGGGATGATGGCCGAGAAGAAGGACCATGACCCGGCACTGGCCGCGCTCTACCACAAGCTCGCCGACAACGGCGGCGCCGAATGGATCGGCGACTGGACGCCGAACGTCGGGCGCTACGTCGGCAAACGCGCCGACATGATCCTCAAGACCGGCGTGCTCCCCTACTTCGTCATCTACAACGTCCCCAAGCGCGACTGCGGCCAGTGGTCCGCCGGCGGCTCGGAAGGGGCCGCCAAGTACAAGCAGTGGATCACCGACTTCGCGAACAGCCTGGGCAGCCGCCGCGCGGCCGTCATCCTCGAGCCCGACTCGTTGGGTCTGCTGGACAAGAAGATGGCTGACGGCAAAGCCTGTCTCTCCGACGAGCAGAAGAAAGAGCGGCTCGAATTGCTGCGCTTCGCGGTCCACACCCTGGTGTCGCTCGGGAACACCGCCGTCTACATCGACGCGGGTCACTCCGGCTGGCTCAAGCCCAAGGTGGACGCCGAGCTGCTCAAGCAGGCGGGCATCGAGGAGGCCGACGGCTTCGCCCTCAATGTCTCGAACTACAAGGCGACCAGCACCGAGATCCCCTACGGCAAGGAGATCTCCAAGCTGCTGGGCGGCAAGCACTTCGTGATCGACACCAGCCGCAACGGCAACGGGCCGCCCAAGTGCGACGAGGCGGCCGACGACGAGAACTGCTGGTGCAACCCGCCCGGACGCGCGCTCGGCTCGCCGCCGACCGCCAGCACGGCCGATCCCCTGATCGACGCCTACCTCTGGCTCAAGAAGCCGGCCGAGTCCGACGGGAAGTGCAACGGCGGCCCCAAGGCCGGCGACTTCTTCCAGGCGCGCGCGCTCGAGCTGGCCCGCAACGCCAAGTTCTAACAGACAGAACAGGAACCCTGGGAGGGTTCCTGCGACCTCCCGCGATGAGCTCCGGCGAGCAAAGCTCGCCTTCGCTCACGCGTTGTAACGACGGCGAACGACCACGGTCCAGTCACGAGACCGTAACGGAAGAGAGCTGTTCGTCGCCCATTTTCGGGCGGCGGCGCAGTGGCATAGGACTTGGATGTTTGCCGACGTTGGACATTGCGGCGTCGGCCTGGCCGTCGTCATTTCTGGCGGAGCGGGGGTGCGGGGAGAGAGATGTTGAGCCTCTATCTGTTGCGACACGGGGAGACCGAATTCAGCAGGGACGAGCGGTTCTGCGGCCGGATTGACGCGCCGCTGACCGCGGGCGGACGTGAGATGGCGGCTCGCTTCGCCAGCGCCTACGGCGCGCTGGATTGGCGCGCCATCCTCACCAGCACCCGCATCCGCACCATCGAGTCGGCGACCCCCCTCGCCCGCCGCACGGGCCTGGTGGTCGAGGCCGACGCCCGCCTCGACGAGATGTTCTACGGCGAATGGCAAGGCCTCTCCAAAGCCGAGGTCGCCGCGCGGGACGGTGACTACTTCGCGCGCTGGCAGCGCGATCCCAGCATCGGACCGCCGCTGGGGGAATCGCCGCACGCGGTCTCGGCGCGGGCGCTGGCCGCCATCCACGATCTCCTCGGCCGGCACGCCGAGGGGCCGGTGCTGATCGTCTCACACAAGGCGCTGCTGCGCATCCTGCTCTGCCAGCTGTTCGGGATCGAGCTCCGCCACTACCGGCGTGGGGCCTGGCCGGCTGGCGCGGTCACGGAGGTCGAGCTTTGCGCCGGTGGGCCCTCGCTGCGCCGGTTTGCGGACGTCGAGCATCTGACGTCGCTCGACGCGAGCGACGACTGGACGCCTCCGCGGACGGCGGCATCCGTCTGACCGCCGCCTCAGCTACGGCGTCGCCGCCGCCAGCCGCCACCGACGCAGCTCAGCCGGTCCCGCCTTTACCGGACCCGAACAGGTCGCCGCCGTGGGGGTACCGCCGGCCCCGGTCGGACCTGGACCGACGCCGCCGGCCCCGGTTGCTCCGCCCGTCGGCATCGTCCCGGTGCCGGGCAACGTCCCAAGCGGGTAGCAGCAGGTGACGTTCAACCCGTTGCCGTTGTTGGCGCAGGTCGACATCGCCGTCCCCGCCGCACAGAACGATGCGACCTGGCCGTATCGTTCGGGGATCGACTAAGGACGCGCGCCGCCGGCGGGCACCGTCGCCCAGACCTGCGAGGCGACCGGCTTGCGCACCGCCGGCTTGCGCGCCATCGCCACCGGGTGAGCCCCGGCCAGCGTCGCGCCGACCTGCCCGAGGTCGACGAAGGCGCCGTCCTGCATGATGACGAAGGGACGCTCGTCGAAGCGCAGGTTGCCGCGGCCGTCGTGGTCGATGATCTGCAGCTTCCCCATGCCGTAGCCCATCGGCCCGCGGCTGTAGTAGTGAGCCTGCAGGTGGTACGGCGCCGCCCGCCCGGCGGCCGGCCCGCGGATGGTGAAGCACTCGGGGCCGTAGCCGGTGGTGACGTCGGCGTAGAGCTCGCCGCCCGAGGCCAGGTGGGGCTGGCTGTAGAAGGCGTGGCCGCCGCGGGCGTCGTGGATGTGGAAGTCGACGTCGTTGGCGTCGGTCTCCCAGTTGAGGATGAAGCGGACCGACGGGCCGTCCTCGGCGGTGCCTCCCGCGCGTGACAGCCGCTCGCGGATCTCGACGGCGCGCTGCGGCTCGGCGGCGGTCCAGGCGGCGGCCGCCAGGCCCAGGTCTTCGCGCAGGATGCGCTCGACGCCGCGGAAGCGTCCCTCGGGGTAGTGCTGGGCGGCGCCGGCGGCGAGCGCCTCGAACGCCGCGCGCGGGTGGCCCGCCTTGAGCAGCGCGAAGCCGAGCAAGTGGTGGCCCGCCGGATGATCGGGGCGTTGCTCGACCGCCTTGCGGTAGGTGTCGATGGCCAGCGCCAGCGGGCGCGCGCCGGCCAGGCGTTCGAGGCGCTCGCCGGCGAACCGCCGCATGTCCGCGCGTCCGGGGAAGAGATCGATGATCGAGCCATAGGCGCGGCCGGCGTCGGCGCGATCGCCGAGCGCCTCGTAGCCCTCGCCGAGCGCGACCAGCGCGAGCACGTCGCCGGGGTCACTGGCGAGCATGGCGAAGGCGCGGGCCAGCGCCTCGTGCGGGTGCCGGTCACGCAGGAGCTCCAGCACCTCCTTGAAAGGCCCGCTGACCGGCGCCAGCTCGGGCACCCCGCCCACGGCCACGGCGCCACCCTGAAAGCCTTCCATCGCGTCGCGGCCGGCGCGGGCGCGCGCGACCCGCGTGGGCATCGGCGCGGACGGCGCAGCGGTGGCCGGCGGTGGCGGCGCGGCCTCCACCGCGGGGGCTGTGTTGACGGCGAAGTCCTCGTCCGCCATCGCGCGCGACGCCTTCGCCGGATTCGCCACCTTCTTCTCCTTCTCCTCGCGCATCGCTTCGCCTTTGGCCATCGGGCGATCGCCGGGGGAGAGGGCCTGCTCCTTGTCGGCGGGCGCCACCGCGGTTGCCGCGAAGGAGGCCGCGATCTCCGTGCGATGAAGCAGCGTCACGCCCGCCGGCCCGACGGTGAGGATGTCAGCGAGGGCCCGCCGCTCGATGCCGAAGCGCGCGTAGTCCTGCTCCGTCTCCAACACGAGCAGCGAGGTGAACGGACAGAGGACGCGGTTCCTGACCGACAGCTCGATCGCTTGCTGCTTGAGCGCGGCGCCGAGGTCCCGATCCTTGCCGGCCACGTCGTCGCGCTGTTCGAGGAGGCGGGCGATGCGGGCGCGCACCCAGGCGCGCTCGAGCAGCGGCCGCGGCGTCGGCGCCAGCGCGCCGGCCGGCGTGGCGGGCGCGCCGCCGATCTTCAGCTTGAAGGGCGCCTCGGCCGGCAAATCTGCGTAGACGAGCACCTCGTCGCCCGGCTG
>DASYEX010000190.1:0-22935 GCA_036498765.1 Polyangia bacterium | reverse complement strand
TCCCGCCGGCCAGGTTCCAGCAGGGCGGCTGGTTCATGTTGGTGCCGCAGTACGGGATCGCGGTCCGCTGGAAGACGTTGTTGTTTTCGACGTTCTCGATGACCGAGCACATCGGGTTGTTGTTGGCGTCCTTCTGGATCGTCTGAGTGATGCAGGGCGGGGTGATGAGCGCGCCCAGCTTGGTCGCGATGGCGTTGATCGAGCTCGAGTAGCTGGCGTCGCAGATCGAGCGGACCACGCTGTCCTGGAACGAGGTCACGAACTGCGTGATGCGGACGCCCGGATCGCCGAAGCTGCCGTCGGTCGGGCTCATCGTCGACTCGGGGTTCACGTCGTCAGTGCCGGCGGCGCCGCAGGAGTGCTCGATCTGCGGCCAGAGCTCGCCCGGCTGCGTGTTCTGCCCGTTCGACTCGGGCACCCAGGCCACGGTGTAGGGGGCGGCCGGCGCCGTGATGGCGGCGACCAGGATCTGGTTGTCCGGGTCGGTCGGCTTGAGATTCTTGATATCGCTCACGAACTGGCTGACCGGTATCAACATACCGCTGCTCGTGTCGTTCGACTCGCACTGCGTGAGGTCGAGCGTCGTCGCGCCGTTCGGCGGGTTGAGCGGCGGCATGATCTGGTTGCCGTTCGAATCGTTGCAGAGGTGGCCGAACTGGTTGCAGCGGTAGTTCGCCACCGGGCCGAGCGAGTTCATGATGTTCTGCTGGTTGGACCCGCTGCCGGTGTTGATCGAGAAGAGCGTCGTGTTCGCGGGAGCCGAGCAGTCGTCCTCGTTCGTGAGGATGACGATCCCGAGGTACGCGTCGTCACGGAGGAAGTCGGAGTTGACGCCGGGCGGGCCCGACCCGTCGGAGCCGAGCGCGCGGTCGATCGAAGCGAGCTGGTGCTCGAACCCGCACCCCTTGTCGCCGAGGAGCGCGATGCACTGGAACGTGGTGCCGATGTCACCGGTGTAGTTCTTGTTCCCGTTCCCGTCGTCGGCGATGTAGGTGGCGCCGTTCTGCAGCGTGGTGTCCGTGCAGGTTCCGCGCGGCATGCTCTGGAACTGCCCCTGGTCGCCCTTGGCGGTGCAACCGATCGAGCTGGTGGCGTCGCCGGGCGCGCCCATGTCGGACGAGACGACGGCGATGTGCAGGTCGGGCTTGGTCTGCAGCCCCTCCAGCACGGCCATGAACATCGGAAGCTGTTCCCCGAGCTTGTTCTGCATCTCGGTCATCGACGACGAGTTGTCGACCATGAACAAGATGTCGATCTTGTTGTTGATCTTCTGGGTGAAGGTCGTGCCGACGGTGGCGGTGGGCGCGATCGCCGGCGGCTCGAGCGTGCGCGAGGTGCAGGCCCACAGCGCCGGCGCGGCGGCGGCCAAACCCGCCCAGCGGACAATCCGCCAACACTTCGTTGAGAAACCGGCGCGACCATTCATGGGGATCCTCCTCGAGAACGTGGGCTGACAACGCCCGGGGGCAAAACTGCGCGATTATAGGGACGCGCTTCCCGGACTGCAATCGTCAGTCGACAGTCATAAGGCAACCAGCGGGCCAGCCGGCGGCCGCGGAGAGCCGGGGCCTTCGCGGCGAGATCGCCAACCCGGTTGGCAGCCGTTGCCAACCGGATCGAGTTTCAGAAGGCCCGGGCGATTCCGCACAGCATTTCGCCCGCGAAGTAGCGGGTCCCGGGAGGGTCGTCGATCCGGATCGGCCGCAGGAAGCTGTTGAGGACCTCGCCCCCGGCGCCGCGCCGGTCCCGCGGGTGGGCGGGGTCGACATACTCGCGGTGGATCCGGCCGCCGCGCGCCTCCACGAAGTCGATCCGGCCGCCTGGGCTGACGCGCTCGACGATGCCGGTCCGGTCGGCACAAGCGGGCGCCGGGCCCGTCCCCTGGGTGTCGAAGAACACGATGTCCCCCGCCCGGACCGCGGCGGCGCCCACCATCCGGTGAGACGTTCGCAGGTAGCCCCACAGCGCGCCGGGCGTCCCGTCGGTGCCGAAGCGGAACCCGGCATCGTGGAGCGCGCGCTCGACGAAGGCTGCCCCCTCATCGCGGTCCTGGCGGCCGCGGGGCGTCGGGTGGCGCGCCTCGTAGCGGGCGGCCTGGAACAGCGACGGGGCGAGGCCCCGGGTGTGGGCCCGCGGCGCCGCGCACCCGAGCGCGCAGAGACCGAGGACGACGACGATGGCGAGGCCGACCTCCAGCCAGCTGAAATGGCGCTCTCCGGGCAGCAGCAAACGCATGATCGACGACATCGTATGACATGTAGGTTATCTGTCCACATTTTGACCCGAATCCGATCGGACTAACGTTCCCCCCGCATGCGCCGGTTCCCGATCGCGATCTTCCTGTTCGCGTTCGCCGGGTGGACCTTCGACTTCTACGATCTCGTCCTGCTCGGCTTCCTCAAGGACGCGGTCGGACGAGATCTGCACCTGTCGCACACGGCGGAGTCGTGGTTGCTGGGGGCCGGGCTCGGCGCCTCGGGAGTGGGAGGCCTGCTGGCGGGGGCGCTGGCCGACCGCTTCGGCAAGCGGGCGATCCTCTCGGTGACCGTGCTGGTCTACTCGCTGGGCTCGCTCATCTGCGGCCTGGCGCCGAGCGGGACGATCTTCTTCGTCGGCCGCGTGATTCAGGGGATCGGCGTCGGGGGCGAATGGGCGATCGGCCACGGCATGCTGGCCGAGGCGGTCGCCCCGGCGGCGCGCGGGCGGGCGGCGGCGGCGCTTCAGGCGGGCGAGCCGATCGGCGTGGCGATCGCGGCGCTGGTGGGTTACCTGGTCCTGCCGCGGGTCGGCTGGCGGGCGGTGCTGATCGGCTCGAGCGCCACCGCGCTCCTGGCCGTCGTGGCGCGCGCTTCGGCTCACCTTCCCAATCGGCCGGCGGTGGCGCGCGCCTATTTCAGCGAGCTCGCCGAGGCGACCCGCGTCCCGGGGCTCATGCGGCGCTTCGCCGCCGCCTGGCTTCTCGGCGTGTTCAAGCTGGGCACCTACTGGAGCTGCTACACCTGGCTCCCCTCGTTCCTCAGCCACGGCATGCACCAGAGCGTGGCGCGCTCGCTCACCTGGATGGTGACCGCGCAGGCCGGCCAGCTCGGCGGCATGGTGACGTTCGGGGCGATCTCCGATCGGCTCGGCCGGCGACCGGCGTTCGCGCTCTACTCGGTGCTGACCGCGGTCGCCATCGGCGCCCTCGCGCTCGGGTGGGGCGCGCTGCTGCAACGACCCCCTCTCTTCTGGGCGGTCATGTTCGCGCTCGGGGTGGGCTCGGGCTGCACCGCGGGCTTCGGCGCGCTGCTGGCGGAGCTCTACCCGGCCGAGGTGAGGGGCGCGGCCATGGGCGCGACGTACAACCTGGCGCGCGCGGCGCAGCTGCTGACGCCGCTCCTCGTCGGATGGATGGTCGCGCGTCACGGCCTCGGCGGTGGCCTGGCCGTCCCGTGCCTGCTCGCCCTCTGCACCGCGAGCTGGGTCTGGGTCCTGCCGGAGACGCGGGGGATCGCGCTGACCACGCTCAGGGCGCGACCGGCGCCGTGAGCAGGTGCAGATCTGTCGAGGACGAGCCGTAGGCGATGGTGATGATCTGCTGCCCGGCGGCGATGCTCACCGTGATGGTTCCCTGCCCCGTCCCCATCAACTGCTGACAGGTCGGGGGGGTCGCGCTCGGCCAGGGCACGACCGAGAGATCGTGCGAGCCGGGCGTGGCCGCGAACAGCGCGAACGAGGACACGGGCGCCACGCCGTCGGCCGCAGCCCAGAGGGGCAGATCCGGCACGTTGGGGTCTCCGTTCAACGGAGGCGCGCAGGAGTCGTCGACGAGGAGGTAGTAGTCTCCCCCGACCGAGTTGCCGGCGGTAACCTCGATCGGCCCGGCCAGGTACTCGCCTTGGCCGGCCGGCGGGGTCGGCGCGAGCGGGCCCATGCTCCCGTAGCTGTCGTCGCCCTTTTCGACGTAGGTGCTGAACGCTAGGCCGGAGAGGGGGGTATTGACTCCCGGCTCCTCGGCCGAGAGGACGATGGTCAACTGCGGATGCGAGCCGTCGTCCACCCCCGCCCAGAGCCCCTTCTGGTCGGTCCCGTCGGTCGGAGGACTGCCGGCCGGGAGCGCGGTCAGCCGGAAGACGCCGCCCTGCTGGAGATGGGGCTTCACGTAGCCCGAGACAGTGCCGTAGCTCAGCCCCGCGATGAGCGGTGTCGCCGACGTGGAAGGCTCTCCGATAGCCTCGTCATATATGTCGAGTGCCGGTCCGATCGTCATCCCGCTCGGCAGAAAGGTGTGCACCACCCGCAACGAGATCATCCCGGTCGCGCCTGAGCCGCCGCTGCCCGACGCACCGCCCGCGCCGCCCGCGCCGCCGGTGGCCGAGCCGCCCCCGCCACCGCCGCACGAGATCAGGAATCCGCAAACCACCGTCGTCGCCAATACCCGCATGAGCCATTTATCAGGCAGCGGACGAAGGAGGGCAAGGATTCGAGGACCGCACGGCTGACGCGGTACAATTGGGTCGATGAGAGACGTCGTCGTCGTCGCGGGCGCGAGGACGCCCGTTGGGTCGTTTCAAGGCTCCCTGGCCTCGCTCTCTGCGCCCAAGCTGGGCGCGGTCGCGGTGAAGGCGGCGCTGGAGCGCGGCCATGTTCCGGCCGACGCGGTCGGCGAGGTGTACCTCGGCTGTGTCCTGCCGGCGGGCATCGGTCAGGCGCCGGCGCGCCAGGCGGCGATCGCGGCGGGGATCCCGCCGGCGGTCGGCGCGGTGACGATCAACAAGGTCTGCGGCTCGGGGCTCAAGGCCGTGGTTTTCGGCAGCAACGCCATCGCCACCGGCGAGCACGACATCGTGGTCGCGGGGGGAATGGAGTCGATGACCAACGCGCCCTACCTGCTCCCCAAGGCGCGCGAAGGGTACCGGCTGGGGCATGGGCAGGTCATCGACTCGATGATTCAGGACGGGCTCTGGGACGCCTATGGCAACGTTCACATGGGCGACTGCGCGGAGCTTTGCGCCAAGGAGAAAGGAATCACGCGCGCCGACCAGGACGCCTTCGCGATCGAGTCGTACAAGCGCGCGCTGCGCGCCCAGGCCGAGGGGAAGTTCAAGCCCGAGATTGTCCCGGTGGAGATCGCGCAGAAGAAGGGGCCGCCCAAGATCGTCGCCGAGGACGAGGAGCCGGGACGCGGCGACATCGAGAAGCTGCCCGGGCTGCGGCCGGCGTTTCAGAAGGACGGGACCGTCACCGCCGGCAACGCGTCTTCGATCAATGACGGCGCGGCGGCGCTGGTCCTGGCGGCGGCCGACGTCGCGGCCGCACGCGGCTTTTCGCCGGTGGCGCGCATCGTCGGCGCGGCGGGCCACGCGCAGGCGCCCGAGTGGTTCACCACGGCGCCCGCCGGCGCCATCGAGCGGCTGCTGGGCAAGATCGGCTGGAAGAAGGACGACGTCGACCTGTGGGAGATCAACGAGGCCTTCGCCGTCGTGTCGATCGCCAACAACCGGATGCTGGGGCTCGACCCGGCGCGCGTGAACGTCTGGGGGGGCGCGGTGGCGCTGGGGCACCCGATCGGCGCCTCGGGGGCGCGGGTGCTGGTGACGCTGCTCTCGGCGCTCGAGAACGCGGGCAAGCGGCGCGGGGTCGCCTCGCTCTGCATCGGCGGTGGCGAGGGGATCGCGCTGGCGGTCGAGCGGATCTGACGCTACCTTGACGCCGGACATGTCAGGGCTGGACGGCATCCGGCGCGTCGGCGTCATCGGCGCGGGACAGATGGGACGCGGCATCGCGCAGCTCGCGGCCGGCCAGGGGTTCGAGGTCACGCTGGCCGACATGGGCCGCGACATCGCCGAGCGCGGGCGGACCACGGTCGGCAAACAGCTCGACAAGCTGGTCGGCAAGGGGAAGCTGGGCGCCGCCCAGCGGACGCAGATGCTCGAGCGCATCGAGATCTGCGACCTCTACGGCAAGGAGCTGGAAGCGGTCGACTTCGTGGTCGAGGCCGCCACCGAGGACGTGGCGGTCAAGCGGGAGATCTTCGAGACGCTCGACCGCGCCTGCCGCGGCGACGTCGTGCTGGCCACCAACACCTCGTCCATCAGCATCACCGCCATCGGCGCGGCGGTGAAGCGGCCCGAGCGGGTGATCGGGATGCACTTCATGAATCCGCCACCACTCATGAAGCTGGTGGAGATCATCCGTGGCCTCGCCACCGCGGACGCGACGTACGAGGTGACGCGCGCGCTGGCCGAGCGGCTGGGGAAGGAGACGGTGGTCTCGCGGGACGTCCCCGGCTTCATCGTCAACCGCGTGCTGATGCCGATGCTCAACGAGGCCTGCTTCGCGCTCTACGAGGGGATCGGCACGGTCGAGGACATGGACGTCGCCATCCAGCTGGGGCTCAATCACCCGATGGGGCCTTTCACGCTGATGGACCTCATCGGCCTGGACACGACGCTCTCGATCCTCGAGGTCATGCACAAGAACCTCGGCGACCCCAAGTACCGCCCCTGCCCGCTGCTGCGCCAGTACGTGGCCGCCGGGTGGCTGGGGCGCAAGACGGGGCATGGGTTTTACCGCTACCCGGCGTCGGGACCGACTTCGGCCCCGAGCACGGGGCCGATTCGCACGGAGCCGGGGACGTGAGCGGCGCTGTCTCTACACGGGCGACGGTCGTGCGCGAGGGCGCCGTCGCCGTCCTCAGCGTGAACCGCCCGGAGGCGCGCAACGCGCTCGACGGCGAGACGCTGGACGCGCTCCACGACGCGTTCGTGGGCCTCGAACGCGACGGCGCGCTCCGCGCCGTGATCGTGACCGGCGCGGGCGACAAGGCCTTCGCGGCCGGCGCCGACATTCGCGCGATGGCCGACGCCGATCCGGCCGCCGCCGAGGTGCTGGTCGACCACGCCCATCGGGTCGGCGATCTGTTCGAGGCCTCGCGGCTGCCGGTGATCGCGGCGGTGCACGGCTTCGCGCTGGGCGGCGGCTTCGAGCTGGCGCTGGCCTGCGACTTCATCTACGCCGCGCGCGGCGCGAAGATGGGCTTCCCCGAGGTCGGACTGGGCGTCATCCCCGGTATGGGCGGAACGCAGCGGCTGGTGCAGCGGATCGGCGTGGCGCGGGCGCGCGAGCTCATCTACACGGGCCGGCTGGTCGACGCCCAGGCGGCCGCGCAGATGGGTCTCGTCAACGAGGTGGTCGAGCCCGCCGAGCTCCTGGCCCGCACGCGCGCCGTGGCCGACGAGATCGCCTTGCGCGCGCCGCTGGCGGTGGCGGCCGCCAAGCGCGCCATCCGGCGCGGCGCCGGCCAGCCGCTGGAGGCGGGGATCGCCCTCGAACGCCAGCTGTTCGCCTCCCTCTTCGCCACCCGCGACCAAAAAGAAGGCATGCGCGCTTTTCTCGACAAGCGAGCCCCCACCTGGACCGGACGATGAACTTCGAGCTCTCCCCCGAACAGAAGATGATCCGCGACACCGCCCGCGATCTGGCGACGCGAGAGA
This sequence comes from Polyangia bacterium, assembly GCA_036498765.1. Classification (GTDB taxonomy): domain Bacteria; phylum Myxococcota_A; class Polyangia; order Fen-1088; family Fen-1088; genus JADGRB01. The sequence goes on along the minus strand of DASYEX010000190.1, from coordinate 15,460 downwards.
TCGCGCCCGCCGCCGCGGAGATCGATCGCACCCATACGTTCCCGCGCAAGATCTTCGCGCGGCTCGGCGAGCTGGGCCTCCTCGGCATCATGGTCCCCGAGCAGTTCGGCGGCGCCGGGATGGACGCGCTCTCCTACGCCGTGGCGCTGGAGGAGATCGCGCGCGCCTGCGCCTCGACGGCGGTCGCCATGTCGGTGCAGAGCTCGCTGGTGCTGGCCCCCATCCTCAAAGAGGGGACCGACGAACAGCGGGCGCGCTGGCTGCCGGAGCTGGCCGCCGGCACAAAGATCGGCTGCTTCGCGCTCTCCGAGCCGGAGGCCGGCTCCGACGCCAAGGCCCAGAAGACGCGCGCCGCGCGCGACGGTGCTCGCTGGATCCTGAACGGCACCAAGAACTTCATCACCAACGGGCCGGTCGCCGACCTGGCGATAGTCATCGCCAACACCGATCCCTCCAAGGGGGCGCGCGGCATCACCGCCTTCGTGGTGCCCACCACGGCGCCCGGGCTCTCGTTCGGGCCGCCCGACGACAAGCTGGGGATCCGCGGCGCCCCCAGCGCGCAGCTCTTTCTGGCCGACTGCGCCGTGGGCGACGACGCGCGGCTCGGCGGCGAGGGCGAGGGGTTCAAGCTCGCGATGCGCGCGCTCGACGGCGGCCGGATCGGGATCGCGGCGCAGGCGCTGGGGATCGCCCGGGCCGCGCTGGAGGACGCCGTCCACTATGCGCGCGAGCGCAAGACCTTCGGCCAGCCGATCGCCGAGCACCAGGCGATCCAGTTCAAGCTGGCCGACATGCGCACCGAGATCGAGGCGGCGCGCATGCTGCTGTGGCGCGCGGCGGTCAAGAAGGACGCCGGCGTCCCCTACTCGACCGACGCGGCGATGGCCAAGCTGTTCGCCTCCGAGATGGCCAACCGGGCGGCCAAGGAGGCCGTGCAGATCTTCGGCGGCTACGGCTACCTGCGTGATTTCCCGGCCGAACGGCACTTCCGCGACGCGAAGATCACCGAGATCTACGAGGGGACCAGCGAGATCCAGAGGCTGGTGATCGCTTCGGCCTTGCTCAAGGAGTGAACCTGGGGATAAGTTCGGCTCCGTCGAGGAGGATCGCTCATGCGTTCGATCGCCGCACTGACTCGTAGGTCGTTTGGCTCGTCGCTCGCCGCCTTGGCGCTGATGTCGACGTTGGCCCTCGCCGCGTGCGCGGAGACCTCCGACAGCGGCGGCCAGCGCGTCCGGGTCGTGAAGAACAATGAGGCCGAGCCCGCGACCAGCGGCATCTCGCCGGACAAGCAGGCCGAGGTGCAGCTGCTCTTGCAGCAGCGCGACCCGTCGACGCTGCGCTGCTATCAGGACGTGCTCGACGAGAAGCACGACCGCGCGTTCAAGGGGACGGTCATCGTGCTCCTCGCGCTGACGCCTGCGGGGGCATCGTCGACCGCCAGCGCCAAGGTCATCGGCGGCACGCTCAACAACAAAGAGGTGAGCGACTGCCTGATCGAGAAGCTGCAGGGCTTCGAGTACCCGCAGATCCTGCAGACCGGCACGATGCAGTACGTCTACCGCTTCGAACCGGCGTACTGATCTAAATGGGAACCCTGGGAGGGTTCCCAAACCCTCCCGCTAAATGGGAACCCTGGGAGGGTTCCCAAATCCTCCAGGTCGGCGCGCATCCACGAAGTGCGTCACCCGGCCGAGCTGCTGCCCGAGGCGCGCGGTTCTGTATGCAGCGTTGCGTTTTGGCCGTGATGAGCCGATCGCGAGATGCTGCGTCACTGTTATCACGACCCTCATTCGCTGATTCAGCGCGTCCCAGGTTGCGCAACGGACGTGGCGCAACAGCTTTGACGTCAGATCGCTGGCGAATACGCGGACGACCGAATTTTTTCTCGGCTATCTGGAACTTCGGCCGATGAGGATTGTCTGAAAGACGCTCGAAGAGTCAGCTCGACCAACCGACCCAAGGTGTTCATGAAGTTAGCGAAGTCAGCAGCTCTGTTTGTTTCGGCTTTCGCGGTACTGGGGCTCGGTTGTGGCGGAGACAAGGCAGCGCGCAAGGACGCCGAGGGCGGCCCCGAATACGCGACGGCGCACCGGAAGCCGGCGCCCAAGCCGGTCGATCCCGGCGCCTCGATGACGCTCGACAACGAGGTGGGCGTCATGGACACGGACGATGTCGAGGCGACGCTGCAGGACCACTTCGAGGACGTTCGCAACTGCTACGAGCGGGCGGGCAAGGCGCAGCGCTACGCGGGCGGCAAGGTCCTCCTGCGCTTCATGGTCGCGGGCGACGGCGCGGCGCAGGACGTCTGGGTGCTCGAGTCGTCGCTCGGCAACTACGAGGTCGAGCGTTGCCTGGTCGATGTGGGCCGCAAGATCCGCTTCCACGCGCCCAACGGCAACAAGGCCACGACCTTCGAGTACCCCGTCGAGTTCCGCTCACAGAGCGGCGCGGAGATCCTCGACGTCGACGGACCCAAGATCGAGCACGACGTGGCTGCGCTGCTGCCCCAGCTCGCCGCCTGCGGCCAGCTCGCCAGGGAGCGCGTGAACGTCAGCATCTACATCGAGTCGAACGGCGTCCCCGGCTCGGTGGGCCTGGCCACGGAAGCGGCGATCGACGAGGACGCCGGCGACTGCGTCGTGCAGACCATCCGCACCTGGCGCATGTCGGCCAGCCTGCCCGGCCACGTCGTCCGCGCCACCTTCAGCATCCCGGCCAACATGACGACCGCCGACGCGTCGCCGCGACGCACGCTCGCGCATCACCGCCGACACTGATAGGCGGGGCGGATCGCGTGGATGGAGCCGGGCTCTACGCGGCGGAATCCGTCGCGGGAGGGTTCGGGGACCCTCTCAGGGTCCCCGAGAAAGACGAGAGTGTTTGCGGCCGTAGAAGCCGTAGATCACGAGCCCGATCGCCATCCAGCCGAACAGGCGGACCAGCGTGCTCCCCGATTCCTGCAGCATGAGATAGAGCGACGTCAGGGCTCCGCACGCCGGGACCAGGTAAGTCCCGCCGGGGACCCGGAAGCCGCGCGGGATGTCGGGGCGCTGCTTGCGCAGGATCGCCACGCCGATGCTGACCAGCACGAAGGCGAACAGCGTCCCCACCGACGTCAACTGGGCGAGGACGCCCACCGGCAGGAGCCCGCCGGCGATGGCCACCAGGACGCCGGTGATGATCGTCGTGACCCAGGGCGTGCCGAAGCGCGGGTGGACGCGCGCCGCGCCCGGCGGCAAGAGTCCGTCAACGGCCATCGAGAAGAAGATGCGCGGCTGCCCCATCATCATCACCAGCATCACCGACGAGAGGCCCGCGATGGCGCCCACCTCGACGAAGGTGGCCAGCCAGCGCTGGCCCGTGGCCTCGACGCCGACGGCGATGGGGTGCGGGACGCCGAGCTGCGTGTAGGGGACGATGCCGGTCAGCACCGCCGCCACTGCCACGTAGAGGACGGTGCAGACGGCCAGCGAGCCCAGGATCCCGAACGGCAGGTCCTTTTGCGGGTTGCGCGTCTCCTGCGCCGCCGTCGACACGGCGTCGAACCCGATGTACGCGAAAAAGACGGTGGCCGCGCCGCGCATGACGCCCGAAAAACCGAAGTGGCCGTGTCCCCGCTCGGGCGGGATGAACGGGTGCCAGTTGGCGGTGTTCACGAACCGCGCGCAGAAGGCGATGAACATCAGCACCACGACCAGCTTCACGATCACGATGACGGCGTTGAAGCGCGCCGACTCCTTGATGCCAATGACCAGGACCATTGTCACCACCAACGTCACCAGCATCGCCGGGACGTTCAGCACCGCACCGGTGGCGTGGAACTGCGAGGTCGCCTCGTCGAAAATGAAGGGAGCGCTCGTCCAGGTGTTGGGGAGCGTGATGCCCAGAACGTCGTGCACGAAGGCGACCGCATAGCCCGACCAACCAACGCTGACCGCCGCCGACGCCACCAGGTACTCGAGGATCAGATCCCAGCCGATGATCCAGGCGACCAGCTCGCCCATCGTGGCGTACGAGTAGGTGTAGGCGCTGCCGGCGATGGGGATCATCGAGGCCATCTCGGCGTAGCAGAGCCCGGCGAAGCCCGAGGCGATGCCCGCCGCGACGAAAGAAAGCACCACCGCGGGGCCGGCGTAGTCGGCGGCGGCGTGCCCGGTCAGCACGAAGATGCCGGTGCCGATGATGGCGCCGACCCCCAGCAGCATGAGGTCCATGCCGCCGAGCGCGCGCTTGAGCCCATGCTCGGCCGCGGCGTCCGCGCGCAGGGCGTCGATCGACTTGGTGGCGAAAAGCCGGCTAGCCACTTCGCCTCTCTCGAACCGAGGAACGCAGCATCGCCACCGCAGTGTAGACCACCACCACGACGACGAGCCATTTCACCGTGCGGAGGGCGAGAGATTTGACGACGAACGCCGCCAGCAGGACCGCCGGCGCCCCGGCCAGCGTCAGCCCCAGCGAGGCCCGCAGGTCGTAGCGCCCCGACCGCACGAAGCGAACCGACGCCGCCGGCATGAGGAAGGCGCAGGACCCCATCATGATCGGGAAGGCTGCCGTCTCCTGCATGCCGAGCAGCGCCACCATGATCATGCAGGGCGCGAAGAGACCGACCCCCAAGGTCATGAAGGCACCGAGGACGAAGTTGCAGGCGATGCCGATCGCCAGACGTGTGCCCGAGAGCCCCAGCGCCTCGCCGCCCGACGGCACGAGTCCCGTCTGGCGCGCGATCATCACCGCCACCGCGCCCAGAAGCAGCACGCCCATGCCCAGCTGGATGCGGCGCCGCGACCAGCCGGCCACCACGCCCGCGCCCAGCCAGGCCCCCGCCACCGAGGCGGCGATGAGCAGGATCAACGTCCTCGGCTCGACGTCGACCGCGATCACCAAAATGGAAATGACCGCCTCGACGAAGGTCGGGATCAGGTGGCCGACGTTGAGCGTGCCCGGAATGTTCTCGTCGGGGACGACCCGCCCGAGCTTGTAGAGCGCGGTCGTCGGCGCGAACGATCCGATCCCCAGCATGTCGAAGAAATTCGTGACGAACCCGATCGCCAGCTGGCGCCACGTCGGCCGGCGCCATCCGGGGGTGCCGCGCGCGCGACCGATCCAGAACGCCACGAAGGCGGTGGCGGCGGTCCCGAGAAGCACGATCAGGATCGGCTTCGGGGCCAGCAAGACGCGGCTACTGCGGGCAGATCGGAGCGGCCGCGGTGCCGGCCACCAATCCCGTCCCGGTGGTCACGATGTCGCCGCCGCAGCCGGTCGTCGTGAGCTGCCTGCAGAAGTTGTTGAAGCAGGAGTACCCGACGGGGCAAGTGTTGGGGCAGCTCACCGTCTGCTGGCAAAGGTTGGTGGTCGAGCCGCAGGCGACGCTCGCGCAGGCCTCGGCGTCGGTCTGCGAGCAGACGCAGGTGGTGGTACCGGGCTGGCAGACGAAGTTCGCGGGGCAGTTGCAACCCCCGCCGCCACCGCTGCCGGTGGTCGGCACACCGCCCGAGCCCGTCACGCCGCCGGAGCCGCCCGTCGAACCGCCCGAGCCGCCCTTGCCGGTGATGCCGCCCGAGCCCGTCATCGGCGAACCCCCGGAGCCCGTCGTCGGCGAGCCGCCCGCGCCCGTCGTCGGCGAACCACCCGCGCCCGTCGTCGGCGAGCCACCCGTACCATTCACACCACCCGAGCCCGAGCCGTTGTGGCCACCGCCGCCGACCGAACCACCCGCGCCGGCCGCGCCGCCCGAGCCGGTGACGCCACCCTTGCCACCCATGCCCGCCGCGCCGCCCGAGCCATTCACGCCGCCGGCCCCGACCGCACCAGCGGCTCCCGCCGCGCCCGTCAGGCCCCCGCTGCCACCGCTGCCGAGTGAGCCGCCGGCGCCGACCAGGCCCCCCGCACCGCTCGCGCCGCCGGTCGCAGCGCTCCCCCCGGTCCCGGAAACGCACGGCGTGGTCGCCGGCGTGATCGGTACAGGAACGGCGGTGGTCGTTTCGCCTTCCGACGTCACGTTGGTCGAGGCATCGCCCGAGCCGAGCAAGCAGTTGCTCTGGTCGACGTCGGCGTGCAACGCCACGGCGCCGGTCATGTCCGAGGGAATGTAGACGCCCGCGTGGAACACGCCGGTGGTATCGAAGCTGACCTTGTCGAAGGTCGTCGGCTGGTCCTTCTCCACGGTGATGATCACGCTGACGTTCGAGTACGCCACCCCTTGCGGCGCATGAACGTCGATCAGCACCAGCGACCGCTGGCTGCACGACAGGATCGGCAGGACCACGCCCGCGCCCGCCACCAGTAAGATCTTCTGCCAACCCTTCAGTTTCCGCATGTGACGCCTCCGGGACACGACGGATCGTGCTTCGCCGTCGCCAAGACTAGAATTATTCCGCCGACCACCACCGCTCCCACGCCGGTCCAGAACCACCACCTATGATAAATCGGCTCGGACTCGGTTTGAGCGGACGGCGCGCTGTTTTCGACGGTTGGCGTCGTCGACACCGGCGTTGAAGTGGGTGCAGGTGCGCTGAGCGCAGGCGGCGGGCTCGTCGTCGCCGACAGCGGCGCGACCTCCGACTCCCGAGGTGGCGAACCGGGCGCCGGCGCGGCCGCGGCCGGTGGCGGCACCGTCGGGGGCGGCGCGGTCCCGTGCGAGGCGAGGTCCTCGAGATCCCGGATGTGCTTCTCGGCGACCGCGCGGTTGGGCGCGCTCGGCGCGTCCTTCAGAAAGCGCCGGTAGAAATGGATCGCCTCCGCATGGTTCCCCATCAGGCGGTGGCACTGCGCGATGTTGTACAGAAAGCTCGGGTCCGGCTTGGCCAGGTAGGCCTGCTCGTACTCGGAGATCGCGTTCGTGTACTTTTCGAGCTTGTAGTAAGCGTCGCCTTCCTGCGAGTGGGCGCGCGCCGCATCCACCTTCGGATCGCCTGCCCGGGCGGGCCCCACGCCGCTGAAGAAGAAGAGCACGACGCCTGCCCAGATTGGTCTTCGCACCGGCAGCGATCCTAGGGACCCGAGGCATCGGAAGTCAACTTGCCCCGCAGGTCCGACCGCGCGTTTTCGCGCGTAGAATGCCGACGATGGGCGACGGGGACCGCAGGTCGAAGGACGGCACGCGCGAGCGGCAACGTGTCCTCCTCGTCTGCGCGGGAGTCATCCTGGCCCTGGCCCTGGCCGATCGCCTCACGCTCGGCGTGTTCGCCTGGCGGCCGATGGTGGTGCGGCTGCTGTGGGCGATCTTCGTCACCGCAACCGCGCTCAACCTGCGCAGCGCCGGGCGCGCGCGCACGCGCGAGCTCATGCTCGCGCTGGCCGTCTTCTCGGCCGCCTTCTACGCCGCGCTGGCGGCCCTGACGGGCGGCGTGACGAGCCCGCTCTTTCACTGGATGCTGGCGCTGCCGGTGGCGATCGCCGTGGTGATCCAGGATCACCCGGCGGCCATCGTCGGCTCGGGCCTCACGATGCTGGCGGGCGGGCTCGGAATGTTGGCCGCCGCGGACGCCAGCCCCGCGCTGTGCGGGCAATGGGCGGGCCAGGCGACGATCATGGTGCTGCTGGCGGCCTACGTGTCGGGGAGCTACGGCCGCCTGCACGCGCGCGAGGCCGCGGCCCGCCGGGCCGGGGCGGATGCCGACACGCGAGCCCGCGCCTCGGAGGCGGCCATCGCCGCACGCGACGAGTTCCTGGCCATCGCCGCGCACGAGCTCCGCACGCCGCTCACCTCGCTGCTGCTGCAGATCGAGGCGGTCGAGCGCAACCTCTCGAACGCGTCGGGCGGCAAGCTCACCGAGGTCGATCGCCAGCGCATCGGTGCCAGCGCCCGACAGGCCAGCCGGCTCTCCGGCCTCATCGACGGGATGCTGGACATGTCCCGCCTCACGGCCGGGCGTCTGGTGCTGAACTTCGACGAGGTGGATCTGGCGGCGCTGGCCCGGGAGGTGGCGCAGCGGTTCACGCCCGACGCCGCGGCCGCCTCTTGCGTGATGCGGATCGACCTGCCCGAGCACCTGGTCGGGCTGTGGGACGAGGCGCGCCTCGATCAGATCGTCACCAACCTGATCGGCAACGCCATCAAGTACGGCGCCGGCGGCCTCATCGAGATCCAGGCCCGCGGCGAAGCCGAGGTGGTGCAGTTCATCGTTCGCGATCACGGCATCGGGATCTCGGCCGAGGACCAGGAGCGGATCTTCCGGCGCTTCGAGCGGGCCAGCGGCCAGCGCCAGCACCCGGGCCTGGGCCTCGGCCTCTGGATCACCAGCGAGCTCTGCAAGGCGCTGGGCGGAAAGATCGCCGTGTCCAGCGCGCTGGGCGCGGGCGCGGCCTTCACCATCGTGCTGCCACGGCGCTCGCCCGCCGCGCTGGAGTCACTGAAGCTGAAAATGCCGGAAGCGGAGCCCCCGCGCGCGTGAGCGAATTCTTGGGTGATCGCGTTGACGAAGCTCGGCTCCGCCGAGCGGAGTCGTCGCGGGAGGGTCCGGGAACCCTGCCAGGGTTCCCGGGTGGATTGACCGAGGGGCCGCATCTGGGATAGTTCGCGGCGATGCCGTCGCTCGATCTCACCGCCTATCCGCTGGAACGCCTCGCCGACCAGATCGGGACCCCGCTCTACCTCTATGACGGCGCCGAGCTGCGCCGCCGGCTGGAGGCGCTGGCCACGCTGACCGCGGGCGACGCCTTGCAGGCCCGCTACGCGATGAAGGCCAACTCCTGCTGGAAGGTGCTGGAGGCGGTGCGGGCCGCCGGCCTCTGGATCGACGCCGTCAGCGGCAACGAGGTGCTGCGCGCGCGCCGGGCCGGTTTCCCGATGGGCGCGAAGCCGCCGGTGGTGATGCTGACCGCCGACGTGCTGCGCGACAACGCGCTCACCGTGGTCCTCGAGCACGGCGTGCTGCCCAACGTCGGGTCGGCCGGGATGATCGACGAGCTCCACGGCGCCGGCTACACCGGGCCCATCGCCGTGCGTGTGAACCCCGGGTTCGGCCACGGCCACGTCCAGTCGTGCGACACGGGCGGGCCCTCGTCGAAGCACGGCATCTGGCACGAGGGACTGGCGGCGTTACGTGCGCGCGCGTCCGCGGCGAAACTGCCCGTCGTCTCGATTCACACCCACCTCGGGACCGGCCCGCGCATCGAAGAGTTCGACGAGAACCTGCGGCGCTTCGTGGGCATGATGGCGCCGAGGCTCGCGGAGTTCCCCGACGTCGAGGCGGTGAACCTGGGCGGCGGCATCCCGCACCCCTATCGCCCCGGCGCGCCCAGCTACGACCTCACCGCGTTCCGCAAGACGTTGGTCGAGGTGGCCGCCGTGCTGGCCAGGGCCGCCGGCCGCCCGATCCGCGTCGAGATCGAGCCCGGCCGCTACCCGATCGCCGCGGCCGGCCTGCTCGTCTGCCGGGTCAAGGATCTCAAGCGCACCGAGACCAATCCCAAAGGGCCCGGCCATCGCTTCATCATGGTGGACGCCGGCTTCAACGACCTGGTGCGCCCCGCGATGTACGGCGCGTACCACCATATCTCGATCGTCGGGAAAGGCGCCGGCCGCGCGCCCGAGCCGTTCGTCGTCGCCGGCCCGCTGTGCGAGAGCGGTGACGTCTTCACCCGCGACGACAAGGAGCTCCTGGACCCGCGCTCGCTGCCCGAGCCCGAGGTGGGTGACCTCCTGGTGTTGCACGACGCGGGCGCCTACGGCGCGTCGATGAGCTCGAACTACGTCTCGATCGGCCGCGTGCCGCAAGTGTTCTGGGACGGAGGCCGCGCCACCCTGGTCGCCCGCCGCGAGACGATCGACGACGTCCTGCGCGCGGAGTGCGACGAGGGGTTATAGAGATGCGGAGCGCCCTCTTCGCTCCCCTGCTGCTGCTCGGCTGCGGCGCCGGCCACTCCGGCGGCGGCGCCGCAGGAGGAACGACGGGAACGACGGGGGCGGCGGGAGCGACGGGAGCGGCCGGCGCGCCCGGCAGCGGTGGGCATCAGGGCGGTGGCGCAGCCGGCGCCAGGGTCGACGCGCATCCCGGCGATGCGCCCTCCGCCGACGCCCCATCCGGCCGCAGCCAGGCCGTGTACCTGACCTTCTACGGGTGGCCGGACAATAGCCCGCCCGGCGGCGCCATCGCCTATCCGAAGAGCGACGGATTCCCGACGGTGCACGAGCTCGCGGGCGGCAGCGGAACGTACGACGATCCGATCACCTTCGCGACCGACCAGGCGGAGCTCCCGGTGGGGACGCGGGTGTTCGCGCCCGTGCTGGAGAAGTACCTGATCATGGAAGACGACTGCGCCGAGTGCGACACCGATTGGACCTCGTCCCAGAAGTGGCACATCGACGTCTGGATGAACAGCAACGGCACCGACGATTCGAACGCCGTGCTCGACTGCGAAGACCACTGGACGCAAACGACGACGGTCGTCGAAGTCGACCCGCCTCCCGGTCGGCCCGCGACGGCGCCCCCCTTGTTCGACACCACGACCAACGTCTGTCGAACGTCGCCCTGACGACCTCGGTTACGCGAAATCGCTCGGGGATGCGAGCGCGTAGCGGACCGCCGGATCGATCGTCTCGACCGGCAGGCCACGCCAGAAGACGTGCCACTCCGGAAAGCGCACCAGGCCGTCGCACTGCTTGACGTACCAGGCGGTGATCGGGTTGCCGGGGCGCGAGCGCCAGAAGAACGACGGGTAGTCGCGCGTGACCAGCGACCAGATCTCGCTGCCCAGCCCTTCGCCCTGGGCCTGGCGCTCGACGGCGAACTTGGTCAGGTAGGGCGCCACCGGCGTGTCGGCGACGATAGCGGCGCCGCGGTAGGCCTCCTCGACGAAGGTGCGGGCGATCGGGCGGCTGAAGAAGTCGTCGCGAATCGTCCGCCCGAACGCCGACTCGAACAGCGCGCGCAGCCGCGGCGGATCGACCGCCCCCCACCCCTGCCGCGCGTCGATGCGCGAGCCGCGGCGGATCAGCGTGCCGGCGCCGTTGACGGTGAAGAGCTCGCGCAGGAACAGCAACGGGTTGACGACCGTGACGCCGGTCAGCGACAGCGGGGTCTGGTCGAGGAGCCGCCTGATCTGCCGGACCAGCATCGCCTGCCCGCGCGAGAGCGCCCCCGGCGCGAGCAGCCGATCGAGATCGGTCGCCAGGCTCACCACCGACGGTGCCGGTCCGGAACCGTTGACCAGACCCGCTCGCCGGCTGAGGAAGACCACCTTCCGCGTCTCCAGCGTCGTGGCCAGGCCACCGAGCAGGCGAAACCGACCATCGACCGACTGCGCCGCCGCGGCCTCGACGGAGACGAGGGGGATCGCGCCACGGCCGATGGCGGCGCGGATCGCCTCCACCGTCCCCGAACCCATCTCGGCGTCGGCGCGGATCACCTCGCAAGGAACGGCGTCTTCCAGCAGCCACTCGGAGACGCGCGCGGCCTGGGCGTCGGCGTCCTTCGGTTCGAGCAGGCCGAGCAGCACCACGGGCAGAAGCCCGAGGCCCGCCAGGATGCGCAGATCGAAGTGAACCGGATCGAGCGCGTTCTTCACGATCTGCGCGTTGGGCGCCAGAATGGCGAAGCTCTCCTTGCGCTGCGAGCGGAACAGCTTGAGATAGAGATCGATGTCGGCCTTGGCGCCGACGCTCTCCAGAAAGCGCTGGACGATCTCCGCTTCCATCAGCCCAGCACGGCCGCGAACGCTACCCGCGCCGTCTCCAGGTCAGCGAGCGTGACGTACTCGTCGGCGGCGTGCGCCTGCCCGACGTCGCCCGGGCCGAACACCACCGCGTCGATGCCGTGCTGGGAGAAGCGCGCCGCCTCGGTCCAGAACCCGAGGTCGACCGCCCCGCGCAGGCGCTCGCCCAGCAGCGGCGCGAAGGCCGCCAGGTCCCGGGTCGCGAACGGCGCGCTGGCCTTGACCAGCGTCCACTCGATGGCGTGCGGCGCGACCGCCGCCCGCACGCGCGCCTCGGCCTCGCTGAACAGCTCGTCGCTCTTCACCCCGGGCGCGGGACGCAGCGAGAAGGACAGGGTGGCGCGCGTGGGGATGACGTTGAAGGCGATCCCGCCGTCGAGCGCGGCCACGTTGAGGTTGATCCCCGGAAAGCCGGCCGGCCCCTTCCCTTTGTGCGCCGCGCCCATCTCGTCGAGCGCCACCGCCGCGCGCGCCAGCACCGCCACCGGGTTGACCAGGTCGTCGACCAGCGATGAGTGCCCCCCCGGCCCGCCCAGCGACACGGTGGCGGCGCCGATGCCGCGGTGGCGCACGCCGACCTTGCAGCCGGTCGGCTCGCAGACGATGGCCCGCTCCAACCCGGCCGCCGCCTCACTGGCCAAGAAGGCGTCGACACAGGTCCCCCCCCGCTCCTCGTCGCCGGAGAACAAGACGCCGACCGAGCGGCTCGGCTTGCCGGCCGCCAGCACCTCCAGCACGGCGGCGATCGCCCCCTTGGTGTCGGCGGTGCCGAGGCCGTGCAGCCGATCGCCCCGCTGCACGAGCAGGTGCGGCGGCGCGCTGTAGCCGCTGTTGGCGGGCACGGTGTCGAGGTGGGCGTTCACCAGCAGGCGGGGCGGCTCCTCGCCGAAGCGCGCGTAGACGTAGGCGTGGTCGCCGACGGTCACCTCGTCGACGGTCCGCGCCCCGAGCGCGGCCAGCTCGCCCGCCAGGCGGTGCACGAGCGGGCGCTCCTCCCCGTCGGGGTTCTGCGTGTCGAACGACACCAACTCGGCCAACCGATCTGCGAGCGCCATGGCCAGTGGTTATACAATGGCCGGCCTCCGTGTTGACCGCCGCCGTCCTCGCGCTCTATGCCGCCGTCCCCGCGCCGGCGCCGGATACCGGACCGGCCGTGCTCGGACCGCGCCCGCACCTGCGCGCCGTCCGCACGCCCACGCCGCCCAAGATCGACGGCCGGCTCGACGACGCCGTCTGGCGGCTGGCCCCCGTCTCCGACAGCTTCGTGCAGCACTACCCCGACGAAGGCGCGCCCCCCAGCGAGCACACCGAGGTGCGCATCCTCTACGACAACAAGAACCTCTACGTGGGCATCGACTGCTGGCAGGTTCATTCCCCGATCATCCGGCGGCTGCAGCGACGGGACGGACCGCTCCCGTCGGACGGCGTCTGGATCGTGATCGACAGTCGTAACGACAACCGGACCGCCTTTCACTTCTCGGTCAACGCGGCCGGCTCACTGTTCGATGGCATCGTGTACGACGACACATCCTTCTCGAGCGACTGGGACGCCGTCTGGGAGGCTAAGGTCGCCAACACCGATCACGGCTACAGCATCGAGTTCCGCATCCCGCTGACGGCGCTACGGTTCAGCCCAGTCCCGGTCGCGTCGTGGGGCTTGCAAATCCGGCGCTCGATCGACGCCCGCCAGGAGATCGACGACTGGGCGTTCTTTCCGCGCCAGGCGGCCAGCTACGTCCCCTACTTCGGCCGTCTCGACGACCTGGTCGGCCTGCCGCCCCCCGACCGACTGGAGCTGCGGCCGTTCGTGCTCGGCAAGATCGAGAACCGCGCCGCCGGCGCCGACACCAACGTGCTCACCAGCGGGACGTTCCTGGGCGGCTCGGCGGGCCTCGACGCCAAGGCGCACCTCACCAACGAGCTGACCTTGGACCTGGCGATCAATCCCGACTTCGGGCAGGTCGACGCCGACACCGTCATCCTCAACCTCTCGACGTTCGAGACGTTCTTCCCGGAGAAGCGGCCATTCTTCCTGGAAGGCATCGACCTCTTCGCCACCATCCGCCCCGTGCTCTACACGCGGCGAATCGGCCGCCAGCCCGGGGCGCCGACGCTGCAGGCGGGCGAGGCGCTGGAGGCTGAGCCCGACCCGTCGACCATCTACGGCGCCGCCAAGGTCTCGGGGACGATCGGCGGCCGGACGACTTTCGGTGTGATGTCGGCGGTAACGGGCGAGAACGACGTGACCGTCCAGACCGCCGACGACAGGCAGACGAAACGCCTCGTCGACCCGCTGACCGCGTTCAACGTCGTGCGCATCAAGCGCCTCGTGGCCGGCAATGCCGACGTGGGCCTCCTGGCCACGGCGACCAACCGGATCGAGCCCGACCAGCTGCTCGGCGGCCGCTGCCCGACGACGCTGGCGCTGCCGGCCGCCGACGGCCGCTGCACCAACGACGCCTACGTGCTGAGCCTCGACGGCCGGTGGCGGTCGCACTCGGGCGACTACGCGGCGGCCTGGCAGGCGATCGGCAGCGCGCTCTCGCGCGGGCCTGCCCGGAGCGAGCCCGACGGGATCCCGATCGAGCCCGGACACGTCGACGGCAGCGCGTCCCTCTACGTCGGCAAGGAGGGAGGCGCGCACTGGATCTGGAGCGCCTGGCAGCACCTCACGGGACGCGAGCTCGAGTTCAACGACCTCGGCTACCTCGAGCGCAAGAACGACTACCAGGGCTACTTCAACGTCGGCTTCCGGACGCTGCACGACTGGTGGGTGACGCGCGAAACGACCACCGGGTTCCAGCTGAACACCCGGCAGACCCTGGACGGCGTGCGCCTCTCGCGCGGGATCGCGCTCACCACCATCTGGACGTTGCGCAACTTCTGGTGGATCTACTTCGAGCTCAACCTGCGCGACCGCTACTCCGACGACCGCGAGATGGGCGACGGCTCGGCGCTCGAATACCCGGCCAGCGGCGGCGCAGCGGCGACCGTGTCGACCGATCCGCGCCGCCGCGTCACGTTCAGTTGGTCCGGGAACGTCGAGCGGCGCGAGAGCGGCTACGGCGCCTATTTGCAGACCAACGCCACCCTGACCTTCCGATTTTTGCCGCAGCTGGAGCTGGCGCTGCTGCCGACCGCCACGCACGACTACGGTCTGCGCCGCTACGTCGGGACCGACGCCTCGCTGCTGGAGATCGGCTCCCCCGCCGCCTATCGCTTCGGCACCCAGGACGCCACCAGCGTCGGCCTGACCGTCCGCGCCGCCTACACGTTCACGCCCGAGCTGTCGCTGCAATTCTACACCCAGCTCTTTCTCGCCTCCGTCCACTACGGCCCGTTCTTCGTCTACCCGAAGGCGGCGTTCCGCGAACAGGTGGCGTTCGACGCGCTCAAGCCCGCCGGCGCGCCCGCGACCAGCCCCGACAGCGAACAGGCGACGCTGAACCTGAACCTGGTGCTGCGCTGGGAGTACCGCTTGGGCTCGACCCTGTTTCTCGTCTACACCCGCGCCCAGACACCCGCGCTCACCGTCGCGCCTGGAAGTCCCGCCACGTTCGAGGTCGCCCCCCTCTGGCAGGGCAAGGCCTCGGACGACGTGCTCCTGGTGAAGCTCGCGTACTGGCTGGGCTGACGCCGCGCCCGGCCTCTTTGCCCCCTTCGCCCTACCGGCGCCTATCCGTCACCTACCCACGTCCTGAGCTCAGAGCTTGAAGCTTGGAGCCCCTCGAGCCTCCCTAAACCCCGTTTCGTGCGGGAAGCAAGTCGCCGCTCGCCCCTCCGCGACCTCCCGCGCGTGGGC
>DASYEX010000189.1:0-14647 GCA_036498765.1 Polyangia bacterium | reverse complement strand
TCGAGGTGATCGCCCTCCGCCGGCCGTTCGTCGCGGCGATCGGGATCCCGGCGCTGGCGGCGGTGATCCTGGCCAACGCGCTCCGCGTCTGGGTGATCCGGACGCTGGGGATCCACTGGAACGTGCGCGTCGTGCGCTCGATGCCGCTCGGCGTGGTGACCGCCGGCCCGTACCGGTTCGTGCGCCACCCCAACTACGTCGCCGTCTTCACCGAGCTTCTGGCGCTCCCCTTGGTACACGGCGCCAACCTCACGGCGGG
Organism: Polyangia bacterium; assembly: GCA_036498765.1. GTDB lineage: Bacteria > Myxococcota_A > Polyangia > Fen-1088 > Fen-1088 > JADGRB01. The sequence continues at coordinate 14,388 of DASYEX010000189.1, read as the reverse complement.
CCTCGGTGCCCTGCTGCACCTCCTCATCCTTCACCGGCGCGTGACGCTGGAAGAATCGGTGCTGATGGCCGACGAAGGATACCGGCGCGCCTTCGCCGGCAAGCCGCGCTTCCTGCCATGGCCGATGCGGCCGTAGACGTCGCCGTCGCCGGCGGCGGCCCCGCCGGCGCGACGCTGGCCCTCTTGCTCGGGCGCGGCGGCCTGCGCGTCGACCTCTACGAGGCCCGGCGCTTCCCGCGCGACAAACCGTGCGGCGAGGGGATCATGCCCGGCGGCGTGGCCGTGCTCGAGCGGCTCGGCCTACTGGCCGAGGTCGGCGGACAGGCGCTGCGGGTGGTGCGCTACCACGGCTTCGGCCTCACCGCCTCGGCGCCGGTGGCGCCGTTCGCGCGGAGAGGCGCCTTCGCTCTGGCCCAGCGACGGCTGCGCCTCGACGACGTCCTGCTCGGGGCGGCGCGCGCCACGCCCGGCGTGCGCGTGTTCGAGGAGGCCGCCGTCGAGGGTGCCGCGCTCGAGAGCGGACGCGCCGTCGGGTTGCGGGTGGGAGGCGAGGTCCGGCGGGCCAGGCTGGTGGTGGGCGCCGACGGGCTGGAGTCGCCGGTGCGGCGCTCGCTGGGGCTCGACGCGCCGGCGCGCCGACGCGGACCTTCGCGGCTGGGCGTGCGGATGCACTTTCGTCTGGCGGCCGGACACCCGCCCTCGGACCACCTCGAGATCTTCGTCGGCCGCGGCCACGAGCTCTACGCGGCACCGCTGCCCGAAGGCGAGCTCCTGGTGGCCGGACTCTGCGACGACGGTGGTCTCGGAGGCCATGCGCGCGCCGCGCTCGAGCGCTGGATCGCCGAGCACCCGTTCCTGCGCGAGCTGCTCGAGGGCGCGACGCCGATCACCGCGCCGGCCGGGCGCACGCGGGTCGATCGCCGGGCGCGCGCCGGCCACGCGCCGGGCGCCGTTCTGCTCGGCGACGCCGCGCGCGCCAGCGATCCCTTGACCGCGGGCGGGATCGCGCACGCCCTCTGCACCGCCGAGCGGCTGGCGGCGGTCGTCCCCCGCTACCTCGCCGAGGGCGACCCGGCGCTGGCCCAGTTCGATCGCGAGCGCCACCGCCTTTTGCGCGCGCACGACTGGCTGACCCGCACGCTGGTGCAGCTCGTCCGCCGGCCGGCGCTGGCGCGCGCGACGCTCCACCTGATGCGAGCGGCGCCGCCGCTCATGCGCCGCCTGGTCTCCCTGGCCGGAAGCGCGGGGATTCAGCCGCCGGCGATGGTCGCCGCCGCGCCGAGCTCGAGGCCGGCGCTGGCGATCAGCAGCGCCACCGCCCAGAACGCCACGCTGCCCCAGCGCGCGCGCTCGCGGTAGGCGCCCCGCGCCACGCGGGAGGCCTGCCAGACGGCGACCGGCGCCAGCAGGATCGGCGCAATCGCCACCCGCGCAGGCAGCCCCGCCAGCACCCACAACGGCAGCGCGCCGAACGCGAGCAGCGTGACGAGGGCGTAGAGCCGCGCGGCCGGCAGCGCCCCCATCCGCACCACCAACGTCCGCTTGCCGGTGGCCGCGTCGCCCGCGGCGTCAGGGAACTCGATGGCCAGCAACATCGCGAACTGCAGCGCGCAGGGGAGCGCCGCCGCGAAGAAGATCGGCGCCGCCACCTCGCCCGCCTGGAGGTCGTAACCGAACACCGGCACGAGCCCGGTCACCACCAGCGCCGTCGTCAGCTCGCCGAGCCCGCGCGCGCACAGGCGCAGCGGCGGCGCGCTGTAGCTCCAGGCGAGGCTGATCATGGCGGCCGCCAGCGCGAGCGGCGTCGTCCCCGCCCGCCGCCCCAGCAGGACGGCCCCCGCCGCCGCCAGCAGCAACAGGAGGCGCGCCGCGCCCAGCGCCACCGTCGGCGGCAGGGCGCCGTCGGGCAGGATCCGACTGCCCCCCGACCAGCGCGTCGGCGTCCGGTTGGCCCGGTCCGCCTCGAGGTCGAAGTAGTCGTTCGCGTAGTGGGTCATGAGCTGGGTCGCGGTGACGACCAGCTGCCCCAGCAGGTATCGCCCGCGGTGAAGCGGCGCTCCGCCCGCCACCGCCAGCGCCGCCCCCAACCCATAGAGGACGAACCCGCCCAGCAGAAACTGCGGCCGCCCGAGCTTGATGAACGCGATCAGGCGGCCCATGGCCGAAGCTTACTTGACGACGCCGCAGGCGATGCGCCCGCCACCGCCGCCGAGCGGCTTGGGCGTGTCGCTGTAGTTGTCTCCCCCCTCGTGAATCATCAGCGACTTCCCTTGAAAGTCGGCGAGCGTGAGCCCCTTGACCTCCAGCTTGTCCTTGGCCTCACCCTTGTCGGAGACCACCAGCTTGGGCAGATCGCCCTTGTGCCCGCCCCCGCCCGGCCCCTTGTGCGCCTTGGTGGCGTCGGGGTCGAAGTGACCGCCGGCCGACTGCGCCGCGGTCATCTTGCCGTCCTTCTCGGCCGGCGCGCAGTCCGGCTTCTCGTGGAGGTGGAACCCATGCTCGCCGGGAGCCAGCCCCTTCAGCTTCGGCTCGATCGTGACGCCATCCTTGGCGGCCTTGATGGTAATGGTCCCGATCGACTTTCCGACGCCCTCGGCCGTGACGGTGTTCATGGTCACCTTCACCGACTTGGCGGCGAAGGCGGCGGAGCCCGCCAGCAGAAATAGCGCACCGGAAACAACTGCAATCGTTCTTGTCGTTTTGATCGTTTTCATCCTGGCTCCTTTGGACGGTGGTTGGTGTGAGATAATCACTCACGGTTGAGGCGGCCATGGAAGAAGAACCTTCAGCGCCGGGATCGGAACGACGGACCTCGAAGCGCTACACGACGCGCTCGTTGGTGGAGGTCCGCATCCCGACCTGGACGGCCCTGCAGGCGGTCTACACTGTGAACCTGTCGCTGGGTGGGATGCGCCTGTCGCTCGGCGCCCGCGTGTCGATGGGCGCGCCGGTCGACATCATCCTGACCCTCCCCGACGGCGAGCGGCTGCACCTGCCCGGCCAGGTCGCCTATCTCGGGACGGGCGCCGGCGGCGACGTCGGCGTCCGCTTCGACCAGATGCCCGCGCACACGCAGCAGCAGATCGAGAAGTATATCGGCGAGCTGGCGGCCGGCCGCACGCCCAAGCTGCGGGAGAAGGTCAAGAGCATCCCCCCCGGCGTCCTCATCAAGAAGAAGACCTGAGCCCGTGACGCGCGCGGCGGGACGCGGCGCCTGGCTGGTCGCCGCGCTGGTCGCCCTGGTGTTCGCCCGGGCTGCGCGCGCCGACGACGACGACGCGCGGGTCGCCGCCGCGCTGATCGCGGCGCTGCCGGCCGATCGGGCCACCGACGTCGTCCTCGTCGACGAGCCCGCCGTGCCCGACGCGCCCCGCGTCCGCGCCGCGACCCGCGTCGGCGCCGCGCCGGCCGCGATCAAGGACGTGTTGCTCGATCCCGCGCGCTACCACGCCCTGATTCCGGCGCTCATTCGTTCCGATCTCCATTGGGCGAGGGGGCAAGTGCCGGTCGTCGCGTGGGAGCTGGAGGTGCCGCTCTTCAATCTGTCGGGGCGGATGGCGCTCGTGAACCGTCCCGACGGGGTGACGTTTCAATTGCTCGACGGCGACTTCGCTCCCGGCCGGCTGATCTTCACCGTCGCCCCCAATCCAGACGGCGGTACGACGCTGCTGCTCGACGCCCAGCTCGACGTGAAGCGCTCGAGCTGGCTGCTCCGGCGCATCATCAAGCGCAGCCCCGTCGGCGAGCCGGCCGTGCTGGCCGCCGCGGCCTACGTGGCGCTCCGCGCGGTCGCCTTGCACGCCGAGCACCCGACCGATCGCTTCGCCCGGCGGCCGGGCGCGCCGATCGCGCCGCCGCCCGCCTGGGCACCCGATCCGGCGCCGCTGCTCGCGGACGCGGCGGTGCCGCTGCGCGCGCGCGGCATCCTGGCGCTGGTGGCGCGCGCGCCGACCGACCGCCTGGCCGGCGTCGCCGCCGCCATCACCGTCGCCGCGCCCGCGCCCGCCGTCGCCGCCCGCCTGCGCGATCCCGCCGTCTGGCGCGCGTTCCCCGGCTGGGCGAAGGTGCGCGTCGAGCCCGGTCCGGCCGGCCCGGGCGCCGTCATGGAGGATGATCTCCCGCTGGTCGACTGCGACGCGACCTGGACCGCTGTGGCCGGCGCCGAGGCGCGCTGGATCGCGACGGTCGGCGCCACGCACGGCGCGCGCCTCGGCTGGACCGTCGCCCCTGCTCCGGGGGGCGCGGCGGTTGCCGCGCTCTCGCTCTATCCGCGGATCGAGACCACCGGCTCCGTCGGACGCAAGTTCGTGGCGGCCGAGCCGCTGCTCGAGCATGGGCTGGCGCTGGCGCTCGCCTTCGCCGACGCGGCCGGCGTGAAGGCGGCGTTTGGCACGTCACATTGATCCGGCGAAACCTCGGAAATTCGAGGGGGATATCGCGTCGCAGCGTCGGCATTTTTGAAACCGGAAGCCCTTCTGGCGGCACCAATGGAGTGCAACAATGGGCATGACACTTGCTGTCTAGGAGACACATGCGACACCTCGGTTGGCTCACCGTCGTCCTCCTGGCGCTCTCCTGCGCCGTCGACAACAGCAACCTCAACGTCGACGCCAGCGGCACCGGTACGACCGGCGGCGCCAGCGGATCCGCTGGCACCGGCGGCGCCGCGGGCGTCGGCGGCTGTCCGCGCTGCGCGCCGACCGGCGGCAGCGGCGGCGCGATTGGCAGCGGGGGTGCGGCGGCCGGCGCGGTCGGCACCGGCGGCAGCGTGACTGGCACGGGCGGCAAAGGCGCCGGCGGCACGACCGGAACCGGCGGCAAGGGCGCCGGCGGCGTGAACGGGACCGGCGGTCAGGGTGGCGCCGCCAGCTGCGACGCGCTGGCCACCGAGTACGCCACCGAGCTGACGGCGGCCAAGTCGTGCTCGCCGGGCGCGGCCAATCAATGCCAGCAGCTGGTGGACACCACGCTCCCCTGCGCCGGCTGCAAGACCTACGTCAACGACGCCACCAACCTGAACGCGCTCGCCTCCCAATGGACGGCGGCCGGCTGCGCCTCGATGCAGCACATCTGCCCGGCCATCGCCTGCGTGGTTCCCGGACCGTCCACCTGCCAGGAGATCGCGACCACCGGGGGCGGCGGCCCGGGCCCGAGCGGTCCGCCCGTGACGACCGGGATGTGCACCAGCGGCGTCACACCGCTCGGGGCCAACTGATGCGAGCGTCCACCCTGCGGCGGCTCGGCATCGCGGCGCTTCTGCTGGCCGCGTCGTGCGGAACGGTCACCAGCTCGGGCGGCACGGGCGGCGCGAACGGAACCGGCGGGCAGGGCGGCAGTGCGGGCTGCGCGAAGATTCAGTCCGACTACCAGGCGGCGCTGACCGCCGCGCGCGCCTGCTCGCCCGCCGCCACCAACCAATGCCAGAAGAAAGTGTCGAACGCGCTCGGATGCAACGGCTGCCCGACGTTCGTCAACGACGACTCGAACCTCGGGCAGTTCTCGAACGAATGGAGCCAGGGCAACTGCGATCAGACCCAGGCCTGCACCAACCTCGCGTGCGCGTCGCCGAAGTTGGCGATCTGTGAGGTGAACGACGCCGGCGGCGCGCTCTGCGTCGACGGGCTGGTCGCGACGCCCTGACCTACAGCCCCGGCGTGGCCGGGGAGTCGGCGGCGGGCGCGTCGCCGCCCAACTCGCAGATGCCGGCGCCACAGAACGCCGTCTGCGAGCAGCTCGGATCGGTCGAGATCTGCTCGGTGCAGGCGGTGTCGGCGCAACGCTTCTTGCGCTCCTTCTCGTAGCTGTCCTTCTCCTTCTTGGGGATCGCGCGCTGCTTGCCGCCCTCGCTGCAGGGACAGCAATCGTCCGGGACCAGGATGCAGTCCTTGTCGGTCTTGCAGTCTGCCGTCGAGGCGGGAGCCTTCTTCCCCTTCTTGGCCTGGGCCGACGTGGGCAATGTGGATAGGAACGGGACGCCGAACGAGGCGACGCCGAGCGCGGCGAACGCCAGCAAAATGCGAAGCCGAGGCGAAAGTGAACGCGACATGGCCAGATATATAGCCGCGTCACCGTCGGAGCGGAAGAGTGATCCGTGCCACCCCACCCCTGGCACACCGGGTTGAACAGCGCGCCTCCGTACAACCGAGCAGGCGAGCGCAGCGCTACAACCGAGCAGGCGAGCGCAGCGTTACAACCGAGCAGGCGAGCGCAGCGCTACAACCGAGCAGGCGAGCGCAGCGCTACAACCGAGCAGGCGAGCGCAGCGCTACAACCGAGCAGGCGAGCGCAGCGCGGCTCTGCCGCGCGAAGCGAGGGGGGCCCGGGGGACGCGAGCGGCAGCGAGCCGCCCCCCGTAAAATCAATTCGCGTTTCCGGGAGCGCCGATCCGCGCGGTCATCGCCACCACCTCGGCGGCCACGCGTTCGAGCCGCTGCCCGACGTCGCGCATCTCGAGCAGCCGCTGCCGCAGCACCGGATCGACGATGAGCGCCGAGGCGACGCCGTCGACCAGCTCGGCGGGCGACTCCTGCGCAGCGATCACCTGTCGGAGCAGCTCGCCCCCCTCCGGGATGGCCTCGGCGAGGCGGCCGATGAGCGCACGCAGCGTCTGATCGGCGTCGGCGATCTCGGCATCGTTGGTGATCGGAAAGTCCGGCAGCTCCGTGGCCGCGACCAGTCGGTAGGGGCGCCCCGAAGGGAGCTCGCGCTCGATGCGCACGCGCGCCCGCCCGCGCACCACCAGGTTGAAGCGGCCGTCGGGGAGCTCGTGCGCCATCACCACCTCGCCGACCCCGGCGATCGGCTGGACCGAGGGCAGCTCTTGCTCCGTATTCGCCTCGGGGACCAGCAGCCCCACCGCCAGGCAGCGCGGACCGCTCAGGACGTCGCGCACCATCGCGCGGTAGCGCTCCTCGAAGACGTGCAGCGGCAAGAGCGCGTGCGGGAACAGCACCGCGTTCGGCAGCGGGAAGAGCGGTAGACGGCGCAACGCCGCGGCCAGCCCGCCCTCGGAGGCCGCGGGCACGGTGGGCGGAGGCGCAGGTGGAAAACGATCGGAGGTATCAGCCAAAGACGTCCACACAGGAGCCGGTGAGCGCCGGCGGCGCGTATGCCAAAAGATAGATCACCACGTTGGCCACGTCCTCGGGTGACATGTCGGGGCGCGCGCCGGGCATCCCCACGCGAAGCATGTCGGTGTCGACGGAGCCGGGGCAGACGGCGTTGACGGCGATCCCCTGGGGGCGCAGCTCCTCGGCCAGCGCGCGCGTCAGCCCGACCACGCCGTGCTTGGCGGCGCAGTAGGCGGTCAGGCCCGCAGTCCCCTGCCGCCCGGAGATCGACGACACGTTGACGATGCGCCCGCCGCGCCGCCCGCGCATGCTCGGCAGAAACGCGCGCGTGACCAGAAAGGTCCCCTTGAGGTTGGAGTCGAGCACCGCGTCCCAGCTCTCGACCGCCGTCTCTTCCAGCGGCGCGCGGGCCGCCAGGCCGGCGTTGTTGATCAGCAGATCCGGCGGGCCCCAGCGCTCCAGAACCTGGGCGGCGAATCGTTCGACCTCGGCGGGGCGGCCCACGTCGCAGATGCTGACGCCCGGCGCAGCGTGGCGCGCGCACCCGGCGACCTCGGCGCCCGCCTCGGTGAGCATCCGGGCGATGGCGAGACCGATCCCACGCGAGGCGCCGGTGACGACGGCGACCTTCCCGGCGAGCGGCCGCGCCTCGGCGTTCGCCTCGGCCGCGCTCATCGCGCGCGCCCTCCCAGGTTGGCCGCCTCCAAGAGGCGCGCCTTCAGATCGGGACGCTCGCGCATCTCTCCGACGAAGGCGCTGGTGACGACGCCCGACTGATCGTGCTTCTCGGCCGGCAGCGCCAGACAGAGCTGCTCCGCCTCGATCACGCAGCCGGCGCCGCGCGCGCCGAGGTGCCGGCAGAGCGCGTCGGCGATCTGGTGGGTCGCCCGCTCCTGCAGCGTGAGCCGCTTGGTGAAGCAGTCGACCAGCTCGGCCAGCCGCCCGAACCCGACCAGCTTGCCCTGCGGTAGGTAGGCCACGTGGGCCACCCCGCGGTAAGGCAGGAGGTGGTGCGGGCACATGGCGTGGAAGCGAAGGCCGCCGACGACGACCACGTCGGGGTCGGCCTCGCCGGTGACCGGATCGCCGAGGATGACGGCGGGATCCATCTGGTAGCCGGCCAGGAACTCGGTCTGCCACAGCTTCGAGACGCGGCGGCCGGTGTCGCGGAGATCGCGATCAGCCTGGGGATCTCGTCCGGCCGCGCGCAGGAGCGCGTCGACCGCGGCGCTCAGTTCCGCTTCCGACGCCACGGGCACCGCTCAATCTGCGGGCTGTTGTGCGGAGCTAACCTCGGCGTCGACCGGACGCCGCGAGGCGAAGCCGCCGTCGACGGGATGCCAGAAGCCGACCTTCTTCTCGCCGAAGCGCCAGCAGAGCAGGATCTCCTCACCGAGGCGGCGGGCGGGGAAGTCGATCAGCCCGATCTCGACGTCCTTCACCTCGCCGCCGAGGTCGCGGATGCGGCCCAGCTCGTCGGAGAGCGCCTCGTAGTAGCCACGGAAGAGGGCCTTGGCGCGGCGCACCTCCGGTGAGCCGTCGTCGCTCTCGAGGATCTCCTCGCGGCTCATCCGCACGTTGGCGCGTTCGAGCTGGATCTCGAGGCCGCGCAGCCCGGCGCGCAGCTGGAGCACGTCGATGAAGATCCGCTCCAGCGTCGGAACGAGCGCGTCGACGTCACCGACCGTGAAGTGCTCCCGAGACATCGGGGGCTACACTACCTCAATGTCGCGCCAGGGGCGACGGGTAGAGGGGGGGCTTGCGGTTGCGCCCGGTTTGCCGCCGCACGTCGACGTCGGAGACGAGCAGCGCCGGCGAGACGATGGTCGTCGGGACGCCCGAGAACCCGGCGCCCCCCTCCTGGAAGTTCGACACCACCGCGTCGGCCCCGACGGCGGTGATGTCCTTGAGCGAGCGCGGCAGGAGATTTTCCAGCAGCAGCCCGCGCACCAACGTCTCCTTCCCGTGATCGAGCCGATAGACCACCAGCGGCTTGACGGGCGGCGGCCCGTGGGACCCCATCCCGAACGAGAGCAACGAGGTGAGATCCTCGGCTTCGCTGCCCGGGAGGGAGTCGTCGTCGAGCAACCGCACCACGTAGGTGGTGACGCCACCGCTCTTGGCGATCTTCCCGAGTGCGTCGAGCAACGCCGGCCGTGGCAGCGGATGCGCGCCGCTCACCACCAGCGTCCCCACCCGGGCCCGGGGCGCGGCGAACTTGGGCGCGCGCGCGTGGCCGTTCGAGTGGGTGATCTCCTTGCGGGGCGTGCGCGACATGAGCAACGACTTGAGGACACCGTGCTCGATGAGCGCCACCCGCTGCGCGGGGACCCCCTCGTCGTCGATCTTGTAGCTGCCGAAGAGCGGCGCCTTGCCGGGGCCGGCCGCCAGCGTGGGATCGTCGACGGCGCCGACGATCGGGGCGGCGACCTTCTGCCCGAGCTTGGTGGCGAACGCCCCCTGATCGTTCCCCTCGTCGCTCCCAGCCTGCGCCGTCCTGGGCGGCGGCGTGCCGGCCACCTGATCGCCGATGAGCAGCTTGACGAGTTGCGGCCCGGCCAGCCCCTCGAACAGCACGGCGCCCGCGCCCGAGGAGGCCACCGGCGCCGTGCGCATGGCCGCGAGCTCCTTGGCCATCGCCCGGACCGACTTCTCCATCTCGGCGAGGGGCGGCAGACCGCTGGGCGAGAGCGCGGTGAACGGGACGAAGCTGTGCAGCTTCATCCCATCCGGCGCCTGCGTCTCGGCGACGACGTCGATGCGCACCGTGTTCTGGTGGTCGTCGACGAAGGCCCCCTCGCTGGAGGAGAAGCGGCGGCGCACGACGGCGTAGACCGCCGAGACGCGCGACGAGGAGATCTCGGGGAACTCGGCCAGGACCGACGACAGCTTGCGGGCGGTGTCGCGCAGCGCCTCGGGGTCCGTGGCGCCGGTCGGGAACGGAACCTCCAGGTGCGAGGGCGCCTCCTTGGAGAAGTCGCCGACCGCCGCCTCGTCCTCGGCGGCCGCGGCCTGCCCCTCGGCCGCGGCCCGCTTGCGCGCCAGCGTCTCCAGCGCCGCCTTGTAGGCCTCGTCGGTGCGCAGCCAGAGCTCGCGCCGCAGCGCCGCGTAGTCGTCCTCGATCGGCACCGTCTCGACGCGGGCCCCCGCCTCGAAGTTACTGTTGTCGAAGCTCGGGTCGCCCACCCGGAGGTCGGTGCGCACGATCCGCCCGCGGTAGGCGTGCGAGGCGGTGATCGCCCCCAACGTCGCGTTCACGGTGGCCTGGTCGAGATCATAGAGGGCGTAGGCGAGGTAATACGGGCGCGCCTCGTCTCCCAGGCGGAGGTCGGACATCGACCGCGCCAGCTCGTCCTGCATCGCGCGCTGGACCGCGCCGTCATTGGTGCGCACGCGCGCGATCGGATCGCCGGCGGGCGGCTTGGCGGCTGTGTCCCCGGCGCCCCAAGCGACGGACCCCAGCGAAGCGACGGACCCCAGCGGAGCGACAGACCCCAGCGCAGCGACCACCATCCCCGCGAGAGACAGGCGCCGAATCACGGCATCCCTTTTGCGGCCGGCTTGGGCGGCGCGGGCTGCAGCGACGGCGCCGGGAGGACGGGCGGCTTGTCGCTCCCCTTGTCGCGGCGCTCGGTCTCGATCTGCTGCACCAGCAGGCTGGGGCTGGTCGCCGAGACGGGGACGAACCCCGACTCGGCCCCGCAGTAGCCGTTGAACGTCTGGTAGTCGTTCCCGGCGGCCATGATCTTCGACAGCGCCGACAGCGGCGTCCCCACCAGATCCACGCCGCGCACGAGCTCGTCGGGCCGCCCGTCGACGTACACGCGATAAACGAGGATGGGCAGCACCTTGAACGCCTGCGGTCCGCCTCGCTGGGTGTTGGTAAAGCCGCCCGAGATGTCGCGGAACGACAGGCCATAGAGCTTCCCCTGCCGCTTGGCCTCATCGCGCAGCATGCGGCGCAGCTCCTCGGGCGGCACGGCCACGCTGGGCTCGACGACCAGGTTCCCCTGCCGCGACACGATTGTCCGCCCCTCTTGCCGGCGGCCGTGGCCGTTCGAGGCGGAGAACCCGCGCGTCGGCGAGCGCGACAGCAAGAAGCCGCGCAGGATCCCGCCATCGACCAGCGTCGCCCGCCGCGCGTCGACCCCCTCGTCGTCGTAGTTGTAGAAGCCGTTCAGGTCGACGCCATCCAAACTGGCCAGCGTGGGATCGTCGAAGACATTGATGAAGGAAGGCATGACCGGCTGGCCCACCTTCTTGGCGAAGGTCTGCCCCTCCTCCTCGCTCTTCTGCCGGTGCCCCTCGACGCGGTGGCCGAAGATCTCGTGGAAGAAGACACCCGCCGCCTTCCCCTCGAGGATGGCCGGGCCGGTGTAGGGCTCCGCCAGCGGGGCGCGGCGCAGCGCCTTCAGATCGCGGATGACCGCGTCGGCCGCCGCCTCCATCGCTGCCTGCCCGCCCAGCCCCTCCAACGTCTCGGCGTCGAAGCCCTCGAACCGCTCCAGCTCCATCCCGTCGTCGGCGCGCGCGTCGGCCTCGATGAAGACGCGCACGTAGTTGCGCCCCGTCTGGACGGCCGTCCCCTCTGAATTGAGCAGCCAGCGGGTGAGGCTGGTCGCCTGCAGGCTGACGTCGGAGTCGAGCACCTCGGCCTGGCCGCGGAAGCGCGCCGAGAGCTGCCGCAGCCGCTGCTCCCAGACCGGCACGTCGATGGTGAGGTGCGCGGCCGGGCCGAAGTAGGTGATCGGCTTTTCGCGCGAGAAGTCGTCGGAGGGATCCTCCTCGGCGACCTTGAGCGTCCGCTGCGTCTTGATCTTCACCAGGCGCTCGGCCGCCTCTTCGTAGCGGCGGTCGGTCTCGGCCCAGGCGACCGTGCGCAGCGCCGTCTCGTCGTCGGAGAGCGGCAGCGGCACCGGGTGACCGGCGATCTCCGAGGCGAAGTCGAAGTCGCTCGAGCGGATCGCGTGCGACGAGTCGAGCTGGTAATCGCCGACCCGCACGTCGGCATCGAGGATGCGCGCGCGCCGGGTGGTCGACTGCACGAGCGCGCCGTAGCTGGCCATCACCGTGGTCTCGTTGCGGTCGCTGACCTCGTAGCCGATGAAGTAAGGCGGCGGCTTCCCCTTGGCGGCGAGATCGTGCATCCCGCGCTGGAGCTCGGCCTCCAGCGCCGCCAGCCCCGGCGGCTTGCCGGCGCCGTTCCCCGACCGCGGATCGACGTGCACCACCTGGGGCGGTGTCGCGGGGCGGCCGGGCGCGGCGCCGCTCTGTGCCGGCGACTGCGGCGACGGCGTCCCGCCCGCGCACGACGCGCCGAGCGCGACGGCCAAAGCAGCGGCCCGGAAGGGGAGAGAGACGGCGGGGGCGCGCGGGCGCAACCTGGCGCGCAGGCGCAACGTGGAGCGCGGGCGCAACATAGACAGGAACGGAACGGTCACGGGGGGCTCAGGGCCTATAGCATACAGTCGAACGGCTCACGCACGCGTCACCGAGATGCCCGGCCCCCGCGATCGGTTGTGCTAGGGTGCCGATCCCGAGCCGCCATGCCATCCGACACGTCGCCCACGCCCATCCTCGAGCTGATCCTCGACAACTACAAGAACTTCAACGCGCGCGCCACGCGCGACGCCACCGCCGCCTACTGGAGACACATCGAGCGCGGCGGGAAGATGTTCTGGGCGGTGGCGGGCGCGATGTCGTCGGCCCAGCTCGGGATCACCGTGGCGCCGGCCATCCGCGCCGGGCTCATCCACGGGCTGTCGGTGACGGGCGCCAACCTCGAGGAGTCGCTCTTCCGCCTGGTCGCCCATGAGCACTACAAGGACTTCCCCGACTACCGCTACTTCACCAAGGCCGACGACACCCGGATCCTGAACGACCGGATGCGCCGGGTGACCGACACCAGCATCCCCGAGGACGAGGCGTTTCGCGCCGTCGAAAAGTACGTCGTCCCGATGTGGAAGCGGGCCAGCGAGAAGGGTGAGCGCCGCTTCTGGCACGAGTACTTTTACGAGCTGGTGCAGACCGTCGACCCGAAGCTGTACCAGGGCCGGCCCGACCAGTGCTGGCTGCTGGCCGCGGCCGAGGCCAAGCTCCCGATCGTCGTGCCCGGCTACGAGGACTCGACCTTTGGCAACATCTTCGCCTCGCACGTGAAGACCGGCGAGTGCGGCGCGACCATCGCCAAGTCGGGCATCGAATACATGGGAGCCTTCTACGACCAGTACCAGGAGCTGTCGGCCGGCGCCGGCTGCGGCTTCTTCCAGATCGGCGGCGGCATCGCCGGCGACTTCCCGATCTGCGTGGTCCCGTCGATCAAGTACGACCTCGAGCAGCCGGTGAAGCCCTGGGCCTACTTCTGCCAGATCTCCGACTCGACGACCTCGTACGGGTCGTACTCGGGCGCCACGCCCAACGAGAAGATCACCTGGGACAAGCTCACCGCCGAGACGCCGATGTTCGTGGTCGAATCCGACGCCACCATCGTGGTGCCCCTCATGCTGCGCGCGCTCCTGGAGTGCAAGGCGAACCCGGCGCGGGCGAACAGCCTCCTCCAGCGCACCTAGCCGACGTCCGAGCGCGCCATGACCGGCCCGGCGCGGCGCTCGACCGCGCTTCCCGGAAACTTGGGTCGATGGTATGCAGGCGGCCATGGACAGCCAGACCCTCGCCCTCACCGGGGACCTCATCCTGCGTTGGGCGCACGTCATCTTCGGCATCATCTGGATGGGGCACCTCTACTTCTTCAACCTGGTGAACGTCCCCTTCCAGGCTGGGCTGGACAAGGAGCTCAAGCCCAAGGTGAACCCGGCGCTGCTGCTGCGCGCCCTCTGGTGGTTCCGCTGGGGCGCGATGTACACGTTCATCTTCGGCTGGCTGCTGTTCGGCAAGAACTACCTGGGGCCCGAGCACCTCATCAGCTCGCCTGATGGTGGTATGTCCGGCCGCGCGATGTGGATCCTGTTCGGCGCCGCCCTCGGGTCGATCATGTGGTTCAACGTCTGGTTCGTGATCTGGCCCCGCCAGAAGCTGATCCTGGGCGGGATGGCCAGCGGGTCGCCCCACCCCGACGCCGCCAAGCTGGCCGCGGCCTCCGGCAAGGCCTCCCGGTTCAACACCTACGCCTCGGGGCCGCTGGTGTTCGCGATGCTGGCCGCGCCGCACTTCTCGATGATGAGCGCCCCGGTGCTGGTGATCGTGATCGTGATCGGCTGTGGCTTCTGGTTCGGGAACATCAAGCGGTCGTTCAAGGTCAAGACCACGGTCTGAAGATCGCGTGAGGGAGCGCGAGCTTGGCTCGCGCGAGCCCATCGCG
>DASYEX010000188.1:0-12197 GCA_036498765.1 Polyangia bacterium | reverse complement strand
CCCGTGACCGCCGGCGCCGACGGCGAGTCACTCGACGCGGCGTTGTTCTGGTCAGAGTGCATGACCAGAACGGTGAGACCTATGCCCAGGAAGAACGCCGGGACGCCGACCGCCAGCGCGCCGTCGCGCGCGCCGCGCCCGCGATCGATCGTCTCGAGCCTCTTGATCCGGTCGTCGCGTGCAAACATTGGCACGCCCGATCCGTCCGAGACCAGGAGACCGCCCGTCGCCGGCCCGACGACGTCGTACTTGAGCGCGGGCGGCGGGGCGTGGGGGATCGGCTTCAGCTCCACGACGGTGCCGGGCGAGAGGACCATCTCGTTGATTCGGCGCGGCGCGTCCGGATCATACAGGTGGAGCACGTGCGTGGTGGTGCACCCTGCCAGGAACGAGAGGGCGCTCGCCAGCGCGACGGCACGACAAGAATGTCCGAGACTGGGCACCGCATGGACCTCTGACCCGGACCTCGTGCATGAACTTTGCCAGACGAGGTCGGGGCCGCGTGTGACAGAGTACCGCCCGGATGGAAGCCGAGATCGCGATCGAGACCGAACGCGCGCCGCGCCAGGAGCCGTTCTCGGCCGAGGTGCTGGAGCGCGAGCTGAACGCCGGCCAGCTGGACGCGGTGCTGGCGCCGCCGGGCCCCACGGTCGTGGTAGCGGGCGCGGGCTCGGGCAAGACGCGCGTCATCACCTACCGGCTGGCGCGCCTGGTGGCGACGGGGGCCGATCCGCGGCGGATCGTGGCGGTCACCTTCACCAACAAGGCCGCGGGCGAGCTGCGCGAGCGGGTCGACAAGCTCTTGTGGGAGCGGATGAAGGTCGGGAGCCGGGGGCTCTGGGTGGGGACGTTCCACGCCATCTCGGCGCGCATCCTGCGGCAGTGGGGTGAGGCGGTCGGGATCCGCAAGGACTTCGTCATCTACGACGACGACGATCAGAAGCGCCTCTTGGGGCGGGTGCTGACGGATCTGAAGGTCCCGGAGCGAATGTTCCCGGTGCGGCAGGTGCTGTCGGCCATCGATCGCGCGAAGAACGCCGGCACCTCCGCCGCCTCGTTCAACACCGACGACTACTTCGACGACGTGGTCGGCAAGGCCTACAAGCTCTACGAGGAGCGGCTCCAGGCGGCGAACGCCACCGACTTCGGCGGGCTCCTCATGCGGACGCTGGAGCTGGTGTCGAGCGGCACGCCGGCGGCGCAGGAGATCGCCGAGCGGTTCGACCACGTGCTGGTCGACGAGTTCCAGGACACCAACAGCGTGCAGTACCGATTGGTGCGGCTGCTCGCGCGGCGGACCGGCAGCATCACCGTCGTCGGCGACGAGGACCAGTCGATCTACCGCTGGCGCGGCGCCGACATCCGCAACATCCTCGACTTCGAACGCGATCACCCGGGCGCGCGGGTGGTGAAGCTGGAGCAGAACTACCGCTCGACGGGCAACATCCTGCGCGCCGCCAACGCGATCATCGAGAAGAACACCGAAAGACGCCCCAAGCGCCTTTTCACACAGGCGGGCGACGGCGATCCGCTGGTCGTGTTCGAAGGGGAGACCGAGCGTGACGAGGCGGAGTTCGTCGCCTCGCGCATCGAGGAGGCGCTCTCGACCACGCTGGCGCCGCGCGACTTCGCCGTCTTCTACCGGACCAACGCCCAGTCGCGCGTGCTGGAGGACGCGCTCCGCGCGCGCGACATCCCCTACGTCGTCGTCGGCGGCACGCGGTTCTTCGACCGCGCCGAGATCAAGAACCTGATCGCCTACCTGCGCGCCATCGCCAACCCCGATGACGGTCTCGCGCTGCAGCGGATCGTCAACGTCCCGGCGCGCGGCATCGGGGCATCGACCGTAGATAAAATCGGCGACCTCATCTACGAGCGGAAGATCTCGGCCTGGTCGGCGCTGGAGCTGGTCTCGACCGACGATTCAATTTTGGGCACCGGGCCGCGCAAGAAGGTGGCTGCCTTCGTCGAGATGATGCGCAAGCTCCGCACCGAGGGGGCCGGCCTCGGACCGGCCTCGCTGGCCGAGAAGGTGCTCGAGGAGAGCGGCTACCGCGACGCGCTGGCGGGCGAAGCGACCATGGAGGCGGAGGGGCGAATCGAGAACCTGCTCGAGCTCGTGGCGCAGATGCGCGAGTACGAGCGCGAGGCCGAAGAGCCGACCTTGCACGGGTTCCTCGAGCGGGTGGCGCTGGCGTCGGACGTGGACGGCTACGATCCGGAGAAGGGCGCCGTCTCGCTGATGACGGTCCACACCGCCAAGGGGCTCGAGTTTCCGGTGGTCTTCATCACCGGCCTCGAGGAGCGCATCTTCCCGCACGCCCGCAGCGTCGACGACGACTCGGCGGTCGAGGAAGAGCGCCGGCTCTGCTACGTCGCCGTCACCCGCGCGCGCACGCTCTTGCACCTGTCGCGCGTGCGCCGCCGTCGACTGTCCGGGCAGGAGCTGCCCGGGATCCCCAGTCGGTTTCTGCGCGATCTGCCGCTGGAGGGCGTCGAGCAGATCATCACCGCGCGCCCGCCCGAGTACGGCGCCTACGGATCGAGCGAGGGGCGCGGCCCCTGGGGCGGCCGCTGGAGCCGCGACCGAGACGAGGAGGCGACAGCGGCGGTTCCGCGGCGCGACGAGTTCGCCCATCTCCGACGCGGGGACCCTGGGAGGGTCCCCGCACCCCTCCGCGAAGGACTCCGCCGGGCAAAGCCCGGCTCCGTCCACGCGACCGCCGGCCCGGGAGCGCGCGAGATCGTCGTCGAGTACGACGCCGACGAGTCGTCCGCGGGGCCCGGGCTGCAGGTCGGCGCCAAGCTGCGCCACCCTTCGTTCGGCGTCGGCGAGGTACGCGCCTGGCAGGGCGCCGGCGCCGATCTCAAGGTGACGATGAAGTTCCCGAGCGCCGGGGTGAAGACGATCCTGGCGCGGTTTCTCTCGAAACCTTAGCGAGCTCACCAAAGTTTCGGTGACTAAGGTTACGCGGGTGAATTCCCGATAGGGGATACACTCCAGCCATGACTGCCATCAGCCTGTCTCTCGTCCTGTCTGCCAGTCTCCTCTCTCCGACTGCGGCGCCTGCGCACCAGGCGGTCGCCCCGGCGCCGGTCGTCGTCGCGCAGGCCGGCTATCCCCCGCCGCCTCCGCCCCAGGCCGAGGAGGTCCCGCCGCCTCGCGCAGGATGGGTCTGGATTCCCGGCAACCACGAATGGAACGGGCGTCGCTACAAGTGGCGTCGCGGCCACTGGGAGCACGAGCGCCGTGGCCGCATGTGGCGCGCCGCGCACTGGGAGGGCCAGCAGTGGGTCCCCGGCGGCTGGGTCGAGGGGGGGCCGCCTCCGCCGCCCGCGCCGGCGTACCAGGAGCCGCCACCTCCGCCCCCACCGCAGGTGGAGGTGCAGCCGGCCCCGCGGCCCGGCTGGGTCTGGATCCCCGGCGCGCACCTCTGGCGAAACGGCCGCTACGTCTGGACCCCGGGACGCTGGGAGCACGAGCGCCGCGGGCGCATGTGGCGCGAGGGTCACTGGGAGCGGCGCGAAGGCCGCCAGGTCTGGGTCGAAGGCGAGTGGCACTAGCCGCTCGTCCGGAGCGAACGTAGACCCTCGGCCCTCATCGGATGAGCGCGGGCAACCTCCGAAATACGCACGCCTCGGTTTGAACATCGCGGCCCCTGGTGCTAGCCGCTAGGGGAGGGTGGCGATGGCGATCGTGGGTCATGCGGGAGAAACGCAGCCGGAAGATACGGCCGCGCCGAGCTTCCATGCCGGCCCCTGGATGAGACTGCCCGCCGCGGCGGTGCGCCACGCGCTCAACTGCGTCCTGCGGATCGGCGTGCGCGAGGGCCTCCCGGTCAACGCCGCCAAGCGGATCCGCCTCTGCAACGTCATCGCGCTCGGCGGCAGCGTCATCATGGGCGCCTGGGCCGCCCTCGAGGCGGTCGCCGGGAGCCGCGACAGCGTCGTCTGGGAGCTGGGGTTCGCGGCGGCTTTTCTGGCAGTGCTCGCTGTGTCGGCGGTGGGTGCCCACCGGCTGGCGCGTCTGTTGTTGCTGGTCACGGCGAACGTCTGCGTCTTTGCGGGGGCGCTCCTCTTCACCGAACCGTCGGGCGGCCTGCTCCCCTTCTTCGCGATGGCGGCGCTCCCGCTGGTGCTGTTCCGGCCCGGGGAGTGGCTGTCGGCGACGCTCGGCGCTGCGCTGCCGGCCCTCCTGCTCGTCCTCTGCAAGACGGGTCTCGGGGCCGCCCTCTTCGCCCTCCATCCCAGGCCGGCGCCGGGATGGTACTTCGCGGCCAACGCCACCACCACGCTGATCCTCGCCTTTCTCGTCCCGTTCTTCTTCTTCCGCGCGAACCTCAAGGCCGAGACGACGTTGCAGCGGATGGGGCAGGAGAAGCTGAAGCGGGTGATCGATGCCGACCTCATCGGCGTGGTGCGGGGGCGGCTCTCCGGGCGCATCGAGGACGCCAACGGGACGTTCCTCTGCCTGCTCGGCTACACACGGCAGGACCTCGCCGCCGGGCGTCTCGATCTGAGGATGATCGCGCCGCCGGGCTCGCCGGAGAGCGAGCTTGGCCAGCTGGGCCCGAGCGCGGTCTACGAGCGCATCTGCCGCCGCAAGGACGGGACGACGGTGCCGGTCCTGGTGGGGATCGCGCGCCTCGACGGCGCCGTCGGGGAGATGAGCTTCGAGGGGAACGAGGAAGGCAACGACGAGGTGATCGGCTTCGTGCTCGACCTGACGGCGCAGAAGCACCTCGAGGCCGAGCGCACGTTGTTGCAAGACAGCCGCGAGGCGATCCGTCTCCGTGACCTCTTCAACTCGATCGCCTCGCACGAGCTCAAGACGCCCCTCACGGCGCTGCTGCTCAATCTCCGCCTGCTGCGTGAGCGCGTCGAACGAGAGCACGCGGACGAGGCCAAGCTGCAACGACAGGTCGCCCGTTGCGAGTCGGCGGCCGCGCGCATGGGCGAGCTCATCAAGACGCTGCTCGACGTGGCGCAGATCCACCGCGGCCGGCTCACGCTCAACGTTCGCGACACCGAGGTGGTCGAGGCGGTGCGGAACGTGGTCAGCGGGTTCGAGGAGGGGCGCGGCGGCGTCGCGCGCCGGATCGCCGTCCGCGCTGATGGACCGGTCACGGCGCGGGTCGATCCGCTGCGGTTCGACCAGGTCGTCGCCAACCTCCTGTCGAACGCCGTCAAGTACGGCGCGGGCCGACCCATCGAGGTGCACGTCAACCACGACCTCGCCGGCGATCTCGCCCACCTCGAGGTCATCGATCGGGGTCCGGGGATCGATCCGGGGATGGCTGACAAGATCTTCGAGCCCTTCCAGCGCGCCACCTCGATGGAGCCGATCCCGGGCCTGGGCCTCGGGCTCTACGTGGTGAAGATGATCGTCGAGGAGCACGGCGGCCACATCGCCGTCGACAGCCACCTGGGCCAGGGGACGCGGTTCATCGTCGACCTCCCGTGCCACGCCTGAGCTTCCAGCGACACGAATTGTAGGGAATTTACCGGTCTCGGCCGCCTCGCCCGGCCATACTTTTGGTCGAGTTGCGAGCTCGCAGTTCCAAGCTCGCCCGCAATGGACTGGCGTCAGGCGGGGCAGCAATCGTCGAGGAGGGCCGAGGGATCGATCCGCGCTTGCGGCTGGTCGACGAGGCGGTCAGGGACGGAATCGCGCGCGGGCTCGGTCACCTGATCGCGGAAGATGACCAGCTGGGCGGGCGCCACATCACGTTGCACGGGCGGCGCCACGTGAACTTCGGATCGTGCTCCTACCTCGGGCTCGAGACCGATCTGCGGCTCAAGACCGCGGCCTGCGACGCGGTGGCGCGCTACGGCGTGCAGTTCGCCTCGTCGCGCGCGTACGTCTCCTGCCCGCCCTACGCCGAGCTCGAGCGCCTGCTCGACGCCATTTTCCAAACGCCGCTGGTCCTCGCGCAGACGACCACGCTGGCGCACTTCGCGGCCTTGCCGATCCTGATCGGAAGAGAGGACGCGGTGATCTGCGACCAGCTCGTTCACAACAGTGTGCAGGCGGTGCTCCCCACGCTGCAGGCGGCCGGGACGGTCTGCCGCTTCGTGCGCCACAGCCGCACGGAGCGGCTGGCTGAGATGGTGGAGGCGCTGGCCGCCCGCCACCGCCGCGTCTGGTACCTCGCCGATGGCGTCTACAGCATGCACGGCGATCCGGCGCCGCTCGCCGAGCTGGCTGACCTGGCCGCGCGGAACGAGCGCTTTCACCTCTATCTCGACGACTCGCACGGCCTCACCTGGACGGGGGCCGAAGGGCGCGGCACGCTGCTCGGCGCCGGCCCGCTGCCGGCGCGGTCGGTGATGGTCGCCTCACTGGCCAAGGCCTTCGCTGCCGGCGGCGCGATCCTGGCGTTCCCTGACGCCGAGACGGCCCGCCTCGTGCGCGCGTGCGGCAGCACCATGATCTTCTCGGGCCCGCTTCAGCCCGCGCTGCTCGGCGCCGCCATCGCCTCGGCGCGCATCCACCTCTCCGACGAGCTCGGCGTGCGCCAGACCCGCCTGCGCGAACGGATTCAGCTCTTCAACGCGCTGGCCGCCCAGCGCGGGTTGCCGCTGGGGTCGCCCGCCGAGACGCCGATCCGGTTCGTCAGCGTCGGCGACCAGGAAGCGACCTACCACGTTGCCAGCGCCCTGATGAAGGAGGGCTTCTACACCAACACCGCGGTGTTTCCCGCGGTGTCCCGATTGCGCGGCGGCCTGCGCGTCGCGCTGACCGTCCACCAGACCGAGGACGACATCCGCGCCCTCGTCGACACGATCGCCCGTAGACTCTAGCCGGGGCGCTCTGTCTCCGCGCGGTGGCGCAGACCGCGGGGGACGAGGAATCGCTCGACGAGCTCGAACAGGCCCTGGACCGCGAGCGCCAGCAGCGAGGCCGGGATCGCCCCCTCGAGAACGAGGCCCATGTCGTCGAGGCGGATGCCGGTGAAGATCGGTTGCCCGAGGCCACCGGCGCCGATCAAGGCGCCCAGCGTCGCGGTCCCCACGTTGATGACCGCCGCGCTCTGGATGCCTGCCAGAACGAGCGGGCTCGCCAGCGGCAGCTCGATGAGCCGCAGACGGGCCCAGGGTGTGAGTCCCAGGGCTTCAGCCGACTCGCGCAGGCTGTCGGGAATCCCGCTCAGGCCGGCGTGAACGTTCCGCACGATGGGCAAAAGACCGTAGACGAACAGCGCCACGATGGCGGGGACCGCGCCGATCCCGAAGAAAGGAATCATGAACACCAGCAGCGCCAGCGTCGGCAGCGTCTGCACCACGCCGACGACCGCCAGCACCACCTGGCCGAGGCGAGGTTGCTTGGCCGCCACGATGCCCAGCGGGATCGCCACCAGGATCGCAGCCAGCAGCGATATCCCCACCAGAACGAGGTGCTCGCCGACACGGTGAAGCAGCGCCAGCGTCCGGCCCGGCGCCGGCGGGGTGACGGCGATGCCAAAGCGTTCTCGCACGAAGTCCGCGGCGATCTCGCCCTGGGGCGTCCGATCGAGCTTGGCGCGCGCGTTCAGCGTCACCATGGTCGCTTCGTCGATGCGACCAGACAGGCGCTCCAGCGCCTTCACGGCGGTCGGCCCGAGACGGGTCGCGATCTCCAGGCGATAGAGAAAGACGGCGTCGTAGCGCCGAAAGAACTGCAGATCGTCGCGGAGGGGTAGGAGGTCGTAGCGGCGGATCTCGGCGTCGGTGGTGTAGAGATCGGTCGCGTCGATGGCGCCGCCGGCCAGCGCCCGATACGCGAGGTCATGGTCGAGTCCCTGGACCTTCTCCTGCGGGAGCCCGTACCGCTGGCGCAGCGCCGGCCATCCGTCGTGTCGGCTCATGAACTCGTTGCTGAAACCGAAGCGCAGCTCTGGGCGTGCCCGCAGGTCGGAGACCGTCGCGACACCGAGCGCGCGCGCGCGCGCGGCGGTCATGCCGATCGCGTAGGTGTTGTTGAAGCCGAGCGGCCCGGTCATGCCGATGCCGCGGGCGGCGAGCTTGTCGGCCAGCCAGGCGCGGTCGCGCGACGGCGCGCCAGACGCACCGTGGTCGTCGTCCTGGCCCACGAAGATCTCGTCCAGCAGCGTGCCGGTGTACTCGGGGTAGGTATCGATGGCGCCGCTCGTCAGCGCGTCCCACAGGACCCGCGAGCCGCCGAGGCCGACCTGCTGCTCGACAGCGAAGCCTGCCGCGCGCTCGAGGTCGGCGGCAATCTCGGCGAGCACGACCGATTCGGTGAAGGACTTGGAGGCGACGCGCAGGGTGGACGGCTCGCCGGCGCGCGCGGGCGACGGGAGAGCTGCGAGCGCCAGTGCCAGG
The DNA here is from genome assembly GCA_036498765.1 of Polyangia bacterium. Taxonomy (GTDB): domain Bacteria; phylum Myxococcota_A; class Polyangia; order Fen-1088; family Fen-1088; genus JADGRB01. Next base: position 3,872 of record DASYEX010000188.1, on the reverse strand, counting down.
CCGCAGAGCAAAGACCGCCGGACCTTCGCTCGTGTAGCGGGGGGAGTCACGCGGGTGCCGTGCCTGCGCCGTGTCCGTCGAAGGGGCGCTGCGCCCGCACGAACGCCGTCACGAACGGCGAGGCGGGGCGGGAGACGAGATCGTCGAGCGAGCCCCGCTGCACGATCCGTCCGTCCCGCAACAGCACCAGCAGATCGCCCAGACGGGCGGCCTCCGCCAGATCGTGCGTGACCAGGACGACCGACTTGCCGAGCCGGTGGAAGATGGCCACCAGATCGTCCTGCAGCTCGGCGCGCACCAGCGGGTCGAGTGAGCCGAGCGGCTCGTCGAGGAAGAGCAGCTCGGCGTCGAGCATCAGGGCGCGCATGAGCGCCACCCGCTGCTTCTGGCCGCCGGAGATCTCGCCCGGGTAGCGGGCCAGGGTCCTTTCCGTCAGCCGCACCAGCTCGGCCAGCTCCGCCACGCGGGCCCGGATGCGGGCCGCCGGCCAGCCCAGCGTGCCGGCCACCAGGGAGACGTTCTCCAGCGCCGTCAGGTGCGGGAAGAGACCGCCGTCTTGCACGACGTACCCCATCTGCGCGCGCGCCCGGCGCAGCCCTTCGCCGTCGAGCTCCGCCTCGCGCCAGAGCACGCGTCCTGCGTCCGGGCGCACCAAGCCGAGCATCAATCGAAGCGCCGTCGTCTTGCCCGAGCCGCTCGGCCCCAGGAGGATCGTCGTGCGCGCGGCGGGCACCTCGAGGCTGACGTCGTCCAGCGCGGCCGCGCCGTCGAACCGCTTGCTCACCGCCTCCAGCCGCAGAATCGGCGCTCGGGGCGGCTCGGGCGTCGGCGCGGCCGGCGGCATGCCCTTAGCGGCTGACGAGCGCGATGATGTTGCCGTCGGGGTCCTTGAACCAGGCGGCCTTGCTCGAGCCCGTGAGGTGTAGGTCCCCCTCTCGGGTCGCGCCGGGAAAGTCGTAGTGCTCGAACTTGACGCCTCTCTCCTTGAGTCCGGCTATTGTCCGACCGATCTCGTCGCCTACGTCGACATTGAACGCGGTCGCCTGGTTGGTCCCAGCGTATTGCGAGCGATAGACGAGCAGCCTCGAGCGCCCGCTCTCGAAGGTGATGGCCTCGGCCCCCTCGGAGCTCGCCACCTTGAGCCCGAGCGTCCCCTCGTAGAACTTGCGTGCTACCGCCAGATCCTTCACCGCCACCGTCGCGATCATTTCCTTGTTCGCCAGCATCGTCGCCTCCTTCGGTTCTCCCTTGGGGATAGTACCGGCTTCCGGGATCACAAGCAGCCCGGCCGCGGCGGCGAGCGCGGCCAGGGCGGCGCTCGCCAGCATGAGCGCCCGAAAGCCGGAGAGGTAGGCGCCCTCGAACGCGGCCCGCACCGGCGCGCGAAAGGTGGGCGGGAGCGCCGAGAGGTCGGCGCCGCCGAGGCGGCTCCGCTGCTGCTCGACCGTGCGCATCACCGCCGGTGGCAGCTCGAGCGAGGCCAGCGCTCCGTCGAGTGAGCGCCCGAAGCGATGAAGCAGCAGCACTCCCAGCGCGGCGACCGCCAGCAGCCCGGCCGTCCTCGCCGCCGCGTTGTTGATCCCCGATGCCAGCCCCGCGTGTCGCGCGTCGACCGCCGCCATCACCGCCGTCGTCAGCGGCGCCACGGTGAGACCCATCCCCAGGCCGAGGGCCAGGATCCCCGGGAAAAAGGCCTGCCAGTAGCCACCGCCGATGCCGGCGCGCATGAGCAGCAGGAAGGCGACGGCCGCGATCAGGGGACCGGCGACGAGCAGCGGGCGCGGGCCGAGCCGCGTGGCCAGCGCCCCCGCCCATCGGCTGAGCGCCGAGACCAGCAGCACGAAGGGGAGCAGCGCGGCGCCGGCCGCGGACGCCGAATAGCCCTGCACCTGAATGAGGTTGAAGGGGATGAAGAACAGCGCGCCGCCGAGCGCGGCGTAAAGGCCGAGGGTGAGCAGGTTGGCGCCGGCGAAGGCCCGCGATCGAAAGAGGCCGAGCGGGACCATCGGCGCCGCGAGCTTGGCCTCGACCGCGACGAAGCCCGCCAGGAGGGCGATGCCGAGCGCGATGAGCCCGATGGTCCGGCCCGAGCCGAGCCCGGTCGGCCCGGCGTCGATGAGCGCGTAGACGACCAGGCCGAGCCCCAGCGTCACCAGCGCCGCACCGATGAAGTCGAGGCGCCTCGGCCCCTCGGGATCGCGGCTCTCCGCCACGCGACGGACCGCCAGGACGACCACCGCCGTGGCGACCGGCAAGTTGAAGAGGAACAGCCAGCGCCAGGAGGCGTGCGTGGCGACCCACCCGCCCGCGACCGGTCCGATCGCGGCGGTGATCGCGCTCCAGGCCGACCAGGTCCCGATCGCGCGGCCGCGCGCCTCGGGCGGGAAGTTGCTGTTGATGAGCGCCAGGCTGCCGGGGACCAGCAGCGCCGCGCCCGTCCCCTGAAAGGCGCGAGCGCCGATCAGGAACGCGACGCCGGGGGCCGCGCCGCAGGCCGCCGAACCCACGCCGAAGACGACGACCCCCGCGGTGAACACCGCGCGGCGGCCCAGGCGGTCGCCCAGCGCCCCGCCGACCAGCACCAGCGATGCCAGCATGAGGGCGTAGGCCTCGACGACCCACTGCAGCTGGCTCACCGTGGCGCCCAGGCTCCGCTGCATGACCGGCAACGCCACGTTGACGACGGTCCCGTCGAGGAACGCCATGCTGGAGCCGAGGATCGCCGCCAGCAACGCCCAGCGCGGGTCGTGCGCTCGCGTCGCCGCCATCGCCCTGGCCCTAGCGAATGAGCGTGAGCTTCGAGCTGCGCTTACCCGTTTCGGGGGAGGGTGAGTTTCTGACCGAGAGCTGGCAGGCGACGTCGGAGGCGATGCGGGTGAAGATCTCGGCGACCTTCGACTTGGGATCGCGCACCACGATCGGCGTCCCGTCGTCGCCGGCGCGGCTGACCGCCGGTTCGAGCGGGATCTCGCCCAGGAACTTGAGGCCGGCGCGCTCGGCCAGCTTGCGGCCGCCGCCGCCCTGGAAGATCTCCTCGTGATGGCCGCAGCTCGGGCAGACGAAGCCGCTCATGTTCTCGATGAGGCCGAGGACCGGGACCTCGACGCGCGTCCACATCGAGAGCGCCTTCTCGACGTCGATCACCGACACCTCCTGCGGCGTGGTCACCATCACCGCCCCGGTGATCGGCAAAAGCTGCGACAGGGACAGCTGCGCGTCGCCCGTGCCGGGCGGCAGGTCGACGATCAGGTAGTCGAGCTCGCCCCACTCGACGTCCTCGATGAACTGCTGCAGGAGCTTGTGCACCATCGGGCCGCGCCAGATGACGGCGCCGCCGCGCTCGACGAAGAAGCCGAGCGAGATGACCTTCATGTCGTAGTGGATGGCCGGGATGATCTTGTTGCCGGCCTCGGTGCCGGCCGGCCGCTCCGGGTGCCCCATCATCTGCGGCACCGACGGGCCGTAGACGTCGGCGTCCAGGATGCCGACGCTGGCGCCCAGGCGCGACAGCGCCGCCGCCAGGTTGGTGCTGACCGTCGACTTGCCGACGCCCCCCTTGCCGGCGGCGACGGCGATGATGTTCTTCACGCCGGGCAGGCGCGGGTTCGACGGGTGGTTCGGGCGTCCGGCCACCGCGGCGGTGAGCCGCACGTCGACGCCGGTCACGCCGGGCAGCGCGCCCAGCGCCGCCTGGATCGACTTGGTGATGGCGTCCTTCGACGGGCAGGCCGGCGTGGTCAGCTCGATGGTCACAGAGACGCGCCCGCCGTCGACGGTCACGTCCTTGACCATTCCGGCGGAGACGAAGTCCACCTCGAGGGCCGGGTCCTTGACCGTCGCTAGGACGGCGCGCGCTTCATCGACGGTTGGAA
>DASYEX010000187.1:0-2836 GCA_036498765.1 Polyangia bacterium | reverse complement strand
TCGCCTGCCTTGCCGCCGGGAAAGTCGCCAGGCGCCTGGCGCACGGCCGTGACCTTGCTGTCCGGGAAGGTCGCGGCATAGAAGCGCGCGGCCTCTTCGGCATCCTTGTCGAACCACAGGCAGATCGTGTTCTTCGCAGTCATCCGCCGAACATGAGCCCGAGATGCCGGGCTGTACAGGGTCGCCGTCCTCCCAGCGGGCGGCGCTTGACCTCGTCCCCCGTCGGGCCGACACTTTTGCGCGCATCGCGTGACGGGCGGGTCGCGAACGAATCGAGGCGCGCGCCAGCGTGGACGCCGTCTCGAGCGAGGAGACGCTCTCGCGCCGACCCCCTTGAGAGGGAACACGGTCTCCAGGATCCGCCAACCTCGAATCTGACGTCGGAACGGAATAAACGTGCGGCTTCTCGCCGAATGCTGCATCATCCCCGGACAATGCAAAAAGGCACCGTGAAGTTCTTCAATACGACGAAGGGGTTTGGTTTCATCACGCCGGAGGCTGGGGGCAAGGACGTGTTCGTTCACGCCAACGACACCGGCGGTGCGCTCCTGCAGGAGGGCACCAAGGTGGAGTTCGAGGTGGTACAGGGCAAGAAAGGCCCCCAGGCGAGCAACGTCAAGGTCGTCTGAGACTCGAACCCGGCTGGTTCCGGTCCCGACGCGGCGGCGGTTTCGGTCGTCTGCGGCGTCGGTCCGGCGCCGGTCAGCGCGTCGGATTGGGCTCGAGCGCCGCGAGGCCGCTCCTGCGTGGATTCTTGTCGATCCACTTCTTGAGCGCGCGAAACGCCTTGGCACCACCGCTGAGGAACACGGCGCCGAACCGCTCGAGGTCGCCGCCGAGGTGCCGGAACGGGGCCAGGGGATCGTTAGAGAACCCGGGGTATTCGCTGGGCCCGGGGATCCGCTCGGTTCCACGGACGCCGTGGATCAAGTCTTCGTGCGAGAGCACGTAGTCGCCGAAGTGGTAGCGCACCAGGCCCAGTGAGGAGCGCACCTGAAGCTCCAGCCGCCGGTCGCCGCGCAGGAAATCGCCGCGCGCGAACGCCCCGTGGCTGTCCGAGTCTTCACCGGAGTCGATGAAGACGAAGCCCGCCGGCTCGAGCACCTTCGTCAGCTCGCCTACGCCTCGGTCGAGGACCTGCTTCGGCGTCATGAGCGCCTCGCTGGTTACTTCGCCGCGCCGTCCTTTCCTTCATCGTCGGGAAGGCCCCCTACGGACGGCATGCTCATGATGTCCTTCCGGGCGGCCTTCCACGCCTTCTGGACGATCCACGAGAGCGAGCGATCCTGACGGGTGGCCTCGGCCCCGATCTCCTTCAACATCTCCTCCGGAAAGTAGAGACTCTGCTTCCGCTTGTCGCTGATAGCCATGCGGTAGAGGGTACGCGAGCCTCCGCCGGAAGGGAATCTCCGACGATGTCGACTATAGTCTGGCTCCCCTGATGTCGACGTCGTTGTCGGAGAACCAGAGCGGTCCCTTGCGGGCCGCGATCGTGGCGGTCCAGCTGCCCGAGGTGGATGACGAGGCGTTCGCCGCCTCGGTCGCCGAGCTCCACCGGCTCGGGCGGACGCTGGGGGTCGAGGTCGTGGCCACCGTCACCCAGCGCCGGCCGGCCCTGCACGCGGCGGCGGTGCTCGGCACCGGGAAGCTCGCCGAGCTGGTCGCGCTCGCGGGCGGGGGCGCCGACCCGACAGGCGCGGGAGGCGACGCGGACATCACGGCGGGCGTCACCGAGGGCGTCGCCGCGGTCTTGGTCGATCACGACATCACCCCGTCGCAGGCCCGCAACCTCGAGAAGGCGACCGGCGTCGAGGTGCTCGACCGGACCGCCGTCATCCTCGAAATCTTCCGCCGGCACGCCCGCTCGCGCGCCGCCAAGGCCCAGGTCGAGATGGTGCGCCTGCAGTACCTGGTGCCGCGCTTGCGCGAGCAGGGGCGTGGCAAGGGGGGCGATCGCCAGCGCGGCGGCATCGGCGGCAAGGGCGCGGGCGAGTCGAGCCTCGAGCTCGACCGGCGCAAGATCCGCGACCGCATCGCCGAGCTGACGCGCGATCTGGAGGCGCTCGCCGAGGAGCAGCGCACCCAGCGGGCCCGCCGGCGCGACATGAGCCGCGTCGCGCTGGTCGGTTATACCAACGCGGGCAAGTCGACGCTGATGCGCGCGCTGACCAGCAGCGAGGTCTATGTCGCCGACAAGCTCTTCGCGACGCTGGACACCACCGTGCGGCCGCTGGTCCCGGAGACCCGGCCGCGCGTGCTGGTGTCGGACACGGTCGGCTTCATCGACAAGCTGCCGCACGGCCTGGTGGCGTCGTTCAAGAGCACGCTCGACGAGGCGATGGAGGCGGGCCTGCTGGCGTTCATCGTCGACGCGTCGGCCCCGACGTTCGAGCGCCAGCTGGCCGTGACGACCGAGGTGCTGGCCGACATCGGCGCCGGGGACGTGCCGCGGCTGCTGGTGTTCAACAAGATCGACGCCTGCGGCGACGCCGAGGCGCAAGCGCGCACGACCGACGCGCTCTTGGCGCGGTGGCCGGACGCGCTCGTGATGTCCGCGCGCCGACCCGCCGACGTCGCCCGGCTGCGCGAGAGGTTGGTGGCGTTCTTCACGCGCGATCTCGTCGAGGGCGAGATCTGCGTCCCCTACCACCGCCAGCAGTTGCGCGGCGAGATCTTCGCGGGCTGCGAGGTGCTGGGCGAGCGCTCCGACGAGAGCGGCGTGACCTTTCGCGTGCGCGCCCACCCCGCCCTGCTGGAACGCCTGCGGGCGGCGTGAGGTCCGCCGGCGGACCCTCGCCTAGCTGCTCTGCGGCGGCCAGACAGTCCGCTGCCGATC
>DASYEX010000186.1:0-1927 GCA_036498765.1 Polyangia bacterium | reverse complement strand
GCTCGATCGGCTGCCGCCTCACCCCCGGCCGCGTCCACAAGGGCAAGCGGATGTCGGGGCTCATGGGGAACGTCAAGTGCACCTCCTCCGACCTGGTCGTCGTCAAGGTGCTCGAGGACAAGGATCTGGTGCTCATCAAGGGCGCGGTCCCCGGACCGGCCAACGGCGTCGTCCTCGTCAAGGGGAGCGTCAAGGACGTCAAGAAGTACGTCGTCCCGCGCCAGGTCAAAGAGGTCGAGTCGAAGAACCCGATGAAGGCCTCCAAGAAGGGCGCGCCCGCCGCGGGCGGCGCCAAGAAGAAGTAGCGCCGGAGGGATCGGGGCGGGAGGTTCGGAACCCTCCCCGGGTTCCGAATAGAAATGTCCAAGCTCGGCGATCCGCGCCACCGTCACGACGCCTTCTTCAAGAAGGCGCGCGACGCGGGCTTCGCCGCGCGCTCGGTCTACAAGCTCGAGGAGATCGACCGCAAGCTGCGCCTGCTGCGGCCCGGCGATCGGGTGCTCGACCTCGGCTGCCGGCCGGGCTCTTGGATGCAGTACGCCCTCAAGGCGGTGGGGCCGCACGGCGCGGTGGTGGGGATCGATCGCGATCCCCTGCCCCAGCCGATCCCGGGTGCCCGCGTGCTCTGCGCCGATCTCTACACGGCGGCCGACGGTGAGCTTTTGGGGGAACTCAAAGCGTTCGACGTTGTCCTCTCCGACATGGCGCCCAATACGACCGGGATCCGAGCCACCGATCAAGCCCGCTCGGCGGCGCTGGTCGAGGAGGCGCTGGGGCGCGCGGAGCGCCTCCTGGCCCCCGGTGGCGGCTTCGTGGCCAAGATCTTCCAGGGGCCGGATCTCGAGGCGATCCGCAAGCGGATGGCGGCGCGCTTCTCGGACGTGCGCACGCTGAAGCCCGAGGGCTCGCGCGCGCAGAGCATCGAGATTTACCTCGCCGGCAAGGGCTTCGCGTAAGCTTTCCGGCGGACGCCGATGAGGTTCTCCGCGCTGATCCTGGCCGCCTTGCCGTCGCTGACGGCGGCGCCGCAGCCACCGCCGCCGGCCCCGACGCAGAAGATCACCATCGACGCGCGCGGGCCGGTGGCCCTCGTCGAGGTGACCCGGACCGTGGCGCCCGAGCCCGCCGAGCGCGGCGGAGGGACGGAAGGGATCTACGACATCGCGCTCCCCGACGCGGGCGCGCTCGTCTCGGTCGAGGTTCGCGACGGTGGTCGCTGGCGGACCGTCACGCCCACCGCCGACGGCGCCGCCCGGGCGGCCGAGCTCTACCGCGCCGAAAGCGCCTCCCGCGGGGTCACCCCGGCCAGCGAACCGTACGACGACAGCGCCACCCACCGCGTCCGATTGCTGCGCGGCGCGGGCCACGGCGCCGACCCCTTCACGATACGGTGTCGCTACACCGTCTTGCCGGAGGCCGCCGCGGGACGGGTCCGGCTCCGTTTCCCCGCCGCGACCGAGCGCTTTCCGGTCGCGGCCGAGGTGGCTTTGCAAGCGGGCGACGCGACCGACGTCGAGATAGCCGGCGTGGCGGTCCCGGTCGCCGCGCGCGGTCCGGCGGTTGGGCGCGCCTCGACCCGCGGCGCCTGGGAGATCTCCTGGGCGCCGCGCGACAACCACGCTGCCGGCGCGCCGGCGCTCGAGGCGCGGGTGGCGACCGCCGCCGTTTCACCCGGGGAGTCGGCGCTGGGCTTCCTGGTGCGCCACCCGCTCGCCCCGCAGGCGCCGCCGCCCGGCAGCGTGCTGTTCCTGGTGGATCGCTCCCGCAGCGTCGGGCTGCCGGGCCTGTCCGCCGAGCGGGATCTCGTGCGCGCCTTCATCGAGACGTTGCCGCCCAGTACGCGGTTCGACGCCCTGTTCTTCGATCGCGGCACCAAGCGCCTGTTTCCGATGGGCCGCCCGGCCACCCGCGAAGCCATCGAAGCCTT
>DASYEX010000185.1:0-3667 GCA_036498765.1 Polyangia bacterium | reverse complement strand
GCGCGGCTTGGCACCCAGCAGCGCGCCGCAGATGCTCTCCGCGCCCAGACCCGCGCGCTCGAGCCGCTCGCAGAGCGCGCGCCCTCCCAGCCGATCGTCGTCGCTCGCGAGGTGGTCGGTGATCCCGTCGGTCACCAACACCAGCGCGTCCTGGGGCGCGAGCTCGACCGCGCTCTCCGGATAGAGCTGCCCCTGGAGGATCCCCAGGGCCAGCCCCGCCGGCGCCGCGACGTCCTCGGCGCCGCCGGTCGCGCGCCGGACGAACGGCCCGAGGTGTCCGGCGCTGGCGATCTCCACGCGGCCGGTCACGCCGTCGATGCGCGCGCAGACCGCGGTCGCGAACCGATCATCGATCCGTTGCAGGACCATCGACTCGTTCAAGGCGGCCAGCACCGCGCCCGGGGTCGCGCCGCGCGCGATCGCCTGGCGGAGCACCCAGCGCAGGTTGCCGACCGGCGCCGCGGCGCTCGGCCCGTTGCCCGAAACGTCGGCGAGGACCACGGTGACCCGCCCGTCGCGCAGCTGGATCACCTCGAAGAAATCGCCGCTGTTGCCGGCGGGCGCCGTCTGCTTGGCCGAGACATGGAGCTGGCTCCAGGTGGGCAGGTGAATCGGTGTCGCCGTGCGCGCCCGCAACGGGGCCATCCGCCCCCGCGCCGCCGCGTCTCTCCCGCCTGGATGATCCATCGCAGACATGGAGAACGTCTACGCTTCCCCCGAGTTTCGACCCAACGCCGTCGCCACGATGCATACAAGTTATCTCAAGCGCTTACAGAGTTAAACAGGAAAATTATGTATTTTAGACAAACATTTATATGTCGAAACTCTATGACATTGGTCCACACGTCCGAAAACGTAGGGGAACCGCGAGGTTGGGCTATTTGAGGGTCAGCTTGCCGGTCAGCTCGATCTGTCGCGAGGACGATCCGATCATCAGATCGAACGTGCCGGGCGCCGCGCGCCATTGCTTGGTCGCGACGTCGAAGTAGGAGAGCGCGCGCCGGTCAAGGGTGAGCTGGACACGCCGGGTCTCGCCCGGTCGAAGATCGATCTTGGCGAAGCCCTTCAGCTCCTTCGGCGGGCGCGGCACCGGGGCGTGACGATCGCCGACGTAGAGCTGCGCCACCTCGGCGCCCTGGCGCGCGCCGACGTTGGTGACGTCGAACGAGACGGTCACCGGCCTCTCAGCTGTCATGGTGTCGGGCGACACCTTGAGCGTGCCGTACTTGAAGCGCGTGTACGAGAGGCCGTGCCCGAACGGAAACAGCGGCTTCTTGCCGGCCTGGTCGAAGTGGCGGTAGCCAAGGAAGACGCCCTCTTTGTAGGCGATGCGCTTGTTGGCGTCGGGGTAGTAGCTGGCGGCGACGGCGCTGTCCTCGAAGCGCCGCTCGAAGGTCACGGGCAGCTTGCCCGAGGGCGTGACGTCGCCGAACAGCACCTCGGCGAGGGCGGTGCCGCCCTCCTGGCCCGCGTACCAGGTTTCTATGACGGCCGGGACGTGGTCGATGAACTTGGTCATGTCGACGCCGCCGCCCGAGGTGAGCGCTACGACGACGTGCTTGTTGGCCGCGCGCACGGCGGCGATGAGCTCGTCCTGACCGGCCGGGAGCTGGAAGGTCCGGTCGTAACCCTCGCTCTCGGTCATCGGCTCGAAGCCCGCGGCGACGACCACCACGTCGGCCCGCGCGGCGAGCTCCCTGACCGCCGGATCGACGAAGGCGTCCGCGCGCCGCACGCCCAGCCCGACGCGCGCATGGTGGTCGCCGTGCAGATACTCGAAGCGGATGCTGACCGGCTTGCCGGCCGTGAGCTTGAGCGTGGTGAAGTTGATCGGCTGATGCTCGCGCGCGCGGTCGAGGACCAGCTTGCCGTCGACGTAGAGGCGGTACTCGTCGAGGCCGTAGCTGAAGGCGGCGAAGCGGTAGTCCCCGGAGGCCTTGGGCACGAAGGCGCCGGTCCAGCGCGCGGACGACTGCTTGCGCGCGCCGGTCGGCCAGAGGTTGGGCTTGTCCCAGGCGAAGTTGACGTGCTCGTCGACGCGGGTGAGAGCCGGCGCGCCGCCCAGCGCCGGATCGTCGAAGTACTCACCCTCGAGGCCCGGTTGTCCGCCGGCGGGCGCGGTGACGAACTCGGTCGAGTCGAAGATCTCCGCCAGCGTCGGGACGCCGTGGTGGACCAGCACGGTGGCGTGGCCGCGGAGCGCGTCGCCGAGGCCCTGGACGAAGCTGACCGCCTGGAAGGGACGAACCTGCGCGCTGCCGCCGCCGACCGGGACGGCCGGGTAGGCGTCGGGGCCGATGAGCGCGACGGTCTTCACGGCCGTCTTGTCGAGCGGCAGCAGGTTGCCGTCGTTCTTGAGCAACACCAGGCCGCCGCGAGCGGCGTCGAGCGCGACCGCTCGCCCCTCCTCACTGTAGAGCGGTTCGGTGGTGTCGGTGGCGGGGCGATCCAGCCAGCCGAAGCGGATGGCGGTGCGCAGGATGCGGCGGACCTTGTCGTCGATCGTCGCCTGCGACACCTGGCCTGCCTTGATCGCGGGCAGCAGCGTCGCGCGGTTCATGAACTTCGCCGAGGGCATCTCCACGTCGAGGCCGGCGTTGGCGGCCGCGACGCCGTCGTAGGTGGCGTCCCAATCCGACATCACGATCCCCGCGAAGCCCCACTCCTTCTTGAGGAGCGCGTCGACCAGCGCGGCGTTCTCGGTCATGTGGACGCCGTCGACCAGGTTGTAGGAGGTCATGAGCGCGCCGACGTGCGCCTCCTTCACCGCCGCCTCGAACGCCGGCAGGTAGATCTCGCGCAACGTGCGCGGGTCGATGTCGGAGCTCGTGTGGTGGCGATCGACCTCCGAGTTGTTCCCCAGGAAGTGCTTGATGGTGGCGCTCACGCCCTCGCCCTGCATTCCCTCGACGTAGCCGACCGCCATGCGCGCCGCGAGAAACGGATCCTCGCCCAGGTACTCGAAGTTCCGGCCGCACATCGGCGCGCGGTAGATGTTCACGCCCGGCGCCAGCATGATGTGTACGCCCCGCGCGCGCGCGTCGCGTCCGAGCATCGCGCCGACCTTGCTGGCGAGCCCGACGTCCCAGCTCGCGGCCAGGCCGATCCCGGCCGGGTAGGTGGTGGAGGGGCCCGCGTTGCGCACGCCGAATGGACCGTCGGCCATCCGGAACGCCGGCAGCCCGAGCCGCTTGACGGCGCGGATGTAGAAGTTGTCGACACCGCCCAGATAGTCGACCTTCTCCTCGAGCGTCATCCGGGCGAGGAGCGCGTCGGCGCGCTTGTCGATCTCGGCGGCGGTGGGGGGCGACTTGGACGTCACGGCGGCGGCTGGCAGCAGGACCAGAGCGGCGGCGGCAACAGGGAAGCTTCGACGGAGGCGCATCGGCGCGAAGCTAGCACGGGGCCTGGAGGGCCCCGCCTGGGCGCGCGTCTCGCTCGGGCGCCGCCGAGCGGGCGCGCCTCCGGCCAACCCGGTGCCCTCGGCGGGGCTCGTTCGAGCGCCCCGAGCGTCGCGAGAGCCGCGTTAAGCGGCCTTCTTCTGCTTCTTTGCGCGGCGGGCTTCGCGGTACTTCTTGATTTGCGCTTTGGGGACGTCCTTGTGCTTGGAACAAACCATCCCGAAGACGGGAGCTGCCGGGTTCTTGCATCCGGGAACGGGACAGAG
>DASYEX010000184.1:0-4863 GCA_036498765.1 Polyangia bacterium | reverse complement strand
TCTCGATCGGCTGCGGCGCCACCTTCTTGCCGTTGGCCGTCACGATCAGGTCTTTCTTCCGATCGGTGATCTTGAGGAATCCGTCCTCGAGGTGGCCGATGTCGCCGGTGTGGAACCAGCCGTCCGGCTCGACGGCCTCGGCGGTGGCGGCCGGGTTGTTGTAGTACTGCCGGAAGACGGGCGCGCCGCGCACCAGGATCTCGCCGTCGTCGGCGATCCGCGCCTCGATGAGGTCGGTCGCCGGCCCCACGGTGCCGAAGCGATAGCGATCCATCCGGTTGACGAAGACCCCCGAGGTGGTCTCCGTGAGGCCCCATCCCTCCAGGATGAGGAGCCCGGTGGCGTGGAAGAACTCCGCGATCTCGGCCGCCAGGGGCGCCCCGCCCGAGATCAGGAAGCGGCAGCGATCGAGCCCCAGCCGCGCGCGCAGCTTGGAGAGCACCAGCTTGTCGGCCAGCCAGTGGCCGGCGCCGCCCGCGGACTTCCCGGCGCGCAGCGCGGCCGCGTGAGCCGTCCCCGAACGGAGCGCCCAGGCGGCCAGCGACTGCTTGACGGCCGACCCTTGCTTGAGGGCCGCGGTGACCGCGCTGTAGAACTTCTCGAAGATCCGCGGCACGCCCGCCATGAACGTGGGGCGCACCATGCCGAGATCCTCGCGGATCTGGCTGGTCCCGCGCGAGAAGGCCGTCGCGAACCCGACGTGGAACCCCGCCCAGACCGTCTGGCGCGCCAGGATGTGCGCCAGCGGCAGGAAGAGGTACTGCATGTCGTCCTCGGCGAGCCGCATCGACCGCACGGCGCTGCAGATCGAGGAGGTGAGGTTCTCGTGCGTCAGCACCACCCCTTTGGGGGTCCCGGTCGTACCGGAGGTGTAGACGATGGTGAACATCGACTCGGGTCCCACCGTGTCGGAGCGGCCGTCGAGCTCGCGCGCGTGTGTGGCCAGCCAGGTCCGCCCGACCTCGCGGAGCGCGGCCAGAGACTGCACGAAGTCGCCGGTCCCCGTTCCTTTGGACTCGCCCTCCGCCTGCTCGATCTGGACGAGGCGGGTCACGGTGAAGAGCCGATCGCGCAGCGGCAGCAGCTTGTCCCGCTGCGCCCCGTCCTCGACGATGACCAGCTTGGCTCCCGCGTCGCGGATGATGAACTCGCACTGCTCGGCCGTGTTCGAGGCGTAGATCGGGACGGTGACGGCGCCCGCCAGCAGGATGGCGACGTCGCACAGCGCCCACTCGAGGCGGGTCTGGGCCAGCAGGCAGACGCGATCGCCCGGGACCACCCCGCCCGCCACCAGGCCGGCCGCGATCTCCCGCGCCGCGACTTCGGCCTCGGCGAACGTCGTGGTTTTCCAGGCGCCGGCGGCGAAATGGCGAAACGCCGGCCGCGACGGGCTCTGCGCCACGCGCCGCCGCCACATCTCGACGGCTGTCCGCGGCTCCCCCTTGCGCAGCTCGGCGACCTTGGCGGCAAACGCCGCGCTCGGATCGGCTTCCTGGACCCCCTCCACTGACGATGACGCGCTCATCGTGAGAGATAGTATAGACTTTCAGCCATGGCCGCGAAGCCCTTGCCTCGCTGGCGCCTCGCGGCGCGGGCCCTCGGTATTGGGGCCCGGGTCAGCAAGCACTGGATCCGGTTTTGGATCGGCTGGGCGCTGCTCTGGCTGAGGCGGGCCGGGCGCGAGCGCCGCCGGGCCTGGCTGGGACAGGTGATCGTCGATCTGTTCCGCGAGCTCGGGGCCACCTTCATCAAGGTTGGGCAGATCATGAGCACCCGCCCCGACATCCTGCCGGAGTACATCTCCACCGCGCTCGCCGAGCTGCAGGATCACGTCGGGCCGTTCCCGTTCGAGGACGTGGTCCGCACGATCGAGCGAGATCTGGGACGGCCGCTCGGCGGGCTCTACGCCGAGTTCGCGCCGGTGCCGCTGGCCTCGGCGTCCGTGTCGCAGGTCCACAAGGCGCGGCTGCCCGACGGACGAATCGTGGCGGTGAAGGTCCGCCGGCCCAACGTCGTCGAGCTCTGCACCTTCGACCTGGTGGTGATGCGCCAGGGCGCGCGCCTCTTGAATCTCATCCCCTCGATCTCGACGCTGGCACCGGTCGCCGCGGTCGACGAGTTCGGGCGGGCCATCTTCGCGCAGCTCGATTTCCGCATCGAGGTGGCCAACAACCGCCGCTTCCGCCACAACTTCCGCGCCCAGCCGGACATCGTCTTCCCCGAGGTGATCGACCCCCTCTCGACCGAGCGGATCCTCACCATGACCTTCATCGAGGGGACCAAGATCCTCTCCACGCCGGCCACCCGGTCAGATCCCAAGCGGGTCGCGCGCCTCGGCCTCGCCATGCTGATGAAGATGATCTTCGAGGACGGCTTCGTGCACGCCGATCTCCACCCGGGGAACATCTTCATCACCCCCGACGACAAGCTGGCGTTGCTCGATCTGGGGCTGGTGGGCGATCTGGACGAGCCGCACCGCAAGGGGTTCGCCAAGTTCTTCGCCGCCTGGGCCCAGCGCGACGGTGACGCGATGGCCCACATCATGTACCGCCTGTCGGAGAGCGCCTCGGCGCCACGCGACCCCGAGGCGTTCGAGCGCTACCGGGCGGCGATCATCGAGTTCGTGGGCCGCTACTGGGGCTACCGGCTGGGGCAGGTCCAGGTGGGGAAGGTTCTCCTGGACATGCTGGGGATCCTGCGCCGCCACCGGGTCCGGGTGAACCCCAGCTTCACCATCGTGAATATCGCCATCGCGGTCACGGAGGGGATCGGCAAGCAGCTCGACCCCGAGCTCGACCTCATGAGCGAGGCGCTCCCCTACTTCCTGGCTCATCCGGTCGAGGGGACGGCTCAGGCCTAGGCTCGGCAACGGATTGGCCCGCCACTGGACACTGACAGCCGAGGCGCACCGGGACCGCTTGCCGGCGCCCCGCAAGACCGCGTAATATCGGCTTCTCAGCTTGGACCTATGACACGTTCGTCAGGGTGACGGATGGAGAAGGCCCGTGTTCCGGATCGGTACAAGCTCATCGAAGAGGTGGGCCAAGGTGGCATGGCGGTCGTGTATCGCGCGCAGGATGAGACTCTCAAACGAGAGGTCGCGATCAAGATCCTCCACCAGCACCTCGCCAGCGAGCCCGACAGCCGGGCGCGGCTGGAGCGCGAGGCGCAGGCGGTGGCCAAGTTGCGCCACGAGAACATCCTGGAGATCTTCGACTACTCGGGAGCCGCGTCGGAGAGCTCGTACATCGTCACCGAGTTCATCGACGGGCAGACCCTCAAGCAGTTCCTGACCGGGCGGAGGCTCGGCTTCCCCGAGCTGGCCGCTCTCATCTCCCTCGAGGTCTGCCGGGCGCTCGGCCACGCGCACGGGCTCGGCGTCATCCACCGCGACGTCAAGCCCGAGAACGTGATGATCCGGAAGGACGGGCTCATCAAGCTGATGGACTTCGGGATCGCCCAGGTCCTGGACTTCCAGCGGATGACCGTCACCGGGCAGCTGCTCGGCTCGCCCGCCTACATGGCGCCCGAGATCATCGAGGGCAAGCCGCTCGATTTCCGGACCGACGTGTTTTCGGTCGGCATCATGCTCTACCTGCTGGTGACCGGCGAGCTCCCCTTCGCCGGAAGGAACCCCCACGAGGTCCTGCGCCGGATCGCCGAAGGGAAGTTCGCCGACCCACGCACCGTCGGCCGCGGTGTCGACCAGGTGCTGGCGCGGATCATCAACCGGGCCCTGGCCCGGCGCCCCGACGACCGCTACCCGGACGTGGGGCCGCTGGCCGACGACCTGGTCGCCTATCTCGGCGAGGCCGGGCTGCGCGACGTTCGTGGCGAGCTGCGCAACTACTTCGCCGATCCGCCGGGCTACGAGCGCGCGGTCTCCGGCCGGCTGGCCACGGGCCTGACCGCCTCGGCCGACGCCCACCTGGCCGCCGGCCGGCGCGGCAAGGCCCTGGAGCTGTGGAATCGGGTGCTGGCGTTCGACCCGGCCAACGCGGCGGTCACCACCGCGCTCCGCCGGCTCGAGGGGCGCCGGCGCCTGCGCCGGGCCGCCGCGACGATCCTGATCGGCGCCGTCGTCGCGGGCGGCGTCTCCGCGGCCGTCGAGCATGCCCGAAGCACCAGGCGTGCCCGGGCGGTGACGGCAGCCCCGGTGGCCCGCCTGGAAGCGCTGCCGATGTCGCTGTCGAACCCGGCGTCGCCCGCTGCGGTCCCGAGCCGCCCGGCGGCAGCCGAGGTGGCGCCTGCACGACGGCCGCCCGTCCCCCCACGCCCGACGCGCCTGCGCGCCGAGGCCCACGCCGCCGAGGGCGCTCGCCCCGAAGCGGCGGGCGCGACCCGCACCTTCACGCTGGGACCGACGCCGCAAAACGTCGACGTCTACCTCGACGGCAAGCGGCAGTTCGCGTACGCGCCCGACCACACGACGATCGCCGTCCCCTGGAGCGCCGATCACGTGCTCGAGCTCCGCAGCCTCAGCGGCTGCTGCTTCGTCGAACGGGTCGAGATCGGCCCCGATCACCCGCTGCCGCCCGACTCCATCATCGCCCGCCGCCTCAAGTGGCGGCCGGCGCACCTGGTCGTCACCACCGAGCCCGCGGTGGGGGCGGCGCGCGTCCTGGTCAGCGATCCAAGCCGCAAGATCGCCGCCACCGCCGGCCATCCCGGCGAAGAGATCGACGTCCCGTTCTTCCCCGACGACGACTCGAGCAAGGAGATCGAGGTCGCCGTCGACGCCGGCGACGCCTTCGCCACCGAGAAGGTCCGCGTGCGCGCCGGCGAGCGCCTCACCCACGTGGTCAGGCTGAAGGCGGGCACTGCACCCGAATGACCCTCGGCGTCCTGGCGACCTTGGCGGGC